>JAYTAM010000235.1:0-3364 GCA_043737505.1 Thermoanaerobaculia bacterium | reverse complement strand
GGCGCGATCGCCGGCTCGTTTCCGACCGGCAGCTGCCGGCTCGGAGTCACCGGCTCGACGCTCGGCGCTGTCTCCGCACGTTTTTCCATCGCCGCGACATTCTGACCAGGGCCAGGGCGCTGACCACCGGCTCGTGTCGCCGCGAGGAGGTCGTCGGGCCGGATGCCCCGGACCCAGCTCGCCATGGGGACGGGCGCCGCTGTCCCCTCTGCGCGCGCAACGACGGATAGGAGTGAAAGAGGTCCATCATGCGAACGCCACTCCGCTCGAAATGCGCCGCCGTGATCGCGCTCAGCATTCTGGCTCTCGGGCTCGCCGCCCATGCCGATGACGGCGACCTCGACCTCACCTTCTGGGACGATGGCAAAGTCGTCATCCCCGGTTTCGGAGCCGGCTCCGTCGACATCACCTTCGGTGGACTGGCTACCGAAGCGACCGGCGAGATGGCGGTCGGTTACTACGTTCAAGTCGACTCGATACGCGCCTACTGGCGAACGGTCACCGATTCGACCTGGGGGACTCCCTGCCGGATTGCTGTCGACCCGGCTTCGCCGGACCTCAGCACCTACGTCCACGCCCTCGCCTTCGACACGTCAGGTCGGCTGCTCGTGCTCGTGAGCGCCGACAACGACTACCTCCTGGCCTATGACTTCCCGAGCTGTCAACTGGACACAGAATTTGGAACGGATGGAAGGGTCAACTTCGACGCCGGCAGTCTTTCCTTTGTCGCGCGCCGACTCACCAGCACGGACGACGGGAAGATCGTGATTGCGGGAGTGGGCCACTGTGAATTTCCTTGCCTTCAGCGAATGAGAGTCGTACGTCTCGAACCGGATGGCGACTACGACCCTACGTTTGCGTTGGATGGAATTGCGTACGGACGAGACGACATCCAGGTGGAGGATGTCGCAGTAGCAGTCAATGGCCATGTCGTGGTTGCCGTCGCGGACATTCCGAGCGCCTACGACTTTTTGCTCCAGGACTTCGCTGCTGACGGAACCTTCCTCGGGACGACCTCCGTCGCCTTCGACCTCGGAGGCAGCAACCAGGATGCGGCTTCCGCGGTCGCGGCGACTCCCGACGGGCGAATTGTGGTCGGCGGGACGGCGGCGGGAGATGGCGTTCACGCCTGGTCGCGCGCGGCGATGGCCCTTCTGATGTGGGATGCCCAGGGCGAGCTCGTCCTGGACCCGAGCTTCTCAGTCGATGGCAAGAAGACGTTCCTCTTCAGCAATCGGAGCTACAACTCCCTCAACGACGTCGTCGTTCAAGGAGCGGACCGGATTGTCGTCGCCGGCACGGCCAGGACCCAGGCCCTCGACGAGGCCATGGCGGTCTCGCGGCTCTCGCTCGACGGGTCGTTCGACGGCCAGTTCTATCCGCCAGGCGGCGGCTCAAGGCTGGTCGACTTCGACGTCGCGCCGCCGGAGCACGATGACGCCAGACGATTGGGCTTGCAGAACGGGCGCATCGTTCTGGCCGGGCAGGTCGACATCGCCAATAACGTCTCCTCGATCGGCCTGGCCCGCCTCCAGAACCAGTGGGTTTTCGCCGACGGCTTCGACCTGCCGGAATTCAGCGGCTGGTTTTTCGGCGAGCCCTGAACCTCCGCGCGCGCTTCGCTTTTCGCGTCACGGTCCGCGCTGAGGGGAAGCGAACGCTCAGGGCAGCGTCGCCGACCACCCGCCTGTGTTGCCAGTGGTGAAGCCGTCGGCGAAGAGGGCGCCGGGATCCCATTGCAGGGTGAGGATGTCGTTGGCCGAGCCGGTGAGCTCGTGGGACTCGGCCTCGATGCCGTTGACCGTTCCGATCGAGTAGGCGGTTCGGTTTCCCCCCGATGGCTGACCGGCGAAGTAGTAGAGATCGCTGGCTGGGGCAAGAGCCGCACCCAGGGTCGTGAGACCGGTGCCGCCGAGCGGGTTGCCGCGCAGGCTCACGGCGCCGGTGGTGGTGTTGACCGTTCCCAGCTGGGCGTCACCGTTGGCGAGACCGAACAGCCCGAAGAGAACCGATTCCGCTGCATCCCAGCCGAGATGCCGGACGGAGATGATCGATCCGGTCAAGAGGGGCGAGGCGATCTCCGCTCCGGTGGTCGTGTTGATCACGTAGAGGGCCTCCGGATCGGCGCCGAGATAGCCGGTGAAGAAGAAGCGGTTCCCGGCCGCGTCGAGGGCATGAATGTTTCCAGTCCCCAGGCTCGCGCCGGCGATGGGACTGCCGAGCAGGGATACGGCCCCCGTGGCGATATTCACCGTGCCCAGCTGACGGTCGCCGGGGCCGACGCTGACCAGGCAGAAGAGCTTCGACTCGCCGGCGTCCCAGTTCATGAAAACGATGCCGTTTTGAGCGTTCGAGACGTTGGGCGAAGCGAGAACGGCGCCGTTGATCGTGCTGATCGAGAAGAGCTTCGTCGGATTGGCATTCGGCGTACCGACGAAGAACAGCCGGTTGCCGGCCTGGTCGATCGTCTCCGTCGAGCCGCTGGTGGAGACCGGCGTGCCGCCGATGACCGGCCCGATCGAGTGCAGGTTGCCGCTGGACGGCGTCAGCACGCCCAGCTGGCGGTCCCCGCCGGGATTCAGCAGGGCGACGAGCCCTTGCGCCTCGAGTCGGAACGGAACCAGCGAGAGAAGCCCCAACAGAGCCGCGCGACGCCGATTCGATCGCATACAGGAACCTCCGGGAATGCTGGGCGGAGGATACTCCCAAACACGTGAGAGGTGGCATCCCGCGTCTGCAGTCCGGTTCCTGGGTTCCTGCGCGGCGGGCGAGGGGGTCAGCTCTTCGGCGCGCCGAGCTGCACCAGCTCCTGCGCGCGGAACTCGCGGGCCTTTTCTTCCAGGCCCGCGGTGACGGCATCGTCCTGCGAGATCCCCTTCTCCTCGGCATACTCGCGCAGCTGCTGGGTGAGCTCCATCGAGCAGAAGTGCGGGCCGCACATCGAGCAGAAGTGGGCCGTTTTCGCCCCCTCCTGCGGCAGGGTCTCGTCGTGAAAGGCGCGCGCGGTCTCGGGGTCAAGCGAGAGGTTGAACTGATCCTCCCAGCGGAACTCGAAGCGCGCTTTCGACAGCGCGTTGTCGCGATCCTGCGCGCCGGGGAGGCCCTTGGCGAGGTCGGCGGCGTGGGCGGCGATCTTGTAGGCGATGCAGCCCTGCTTGACGTCCTCCTTGTTCGGCAGCCCCAGGTGCTCCTTCGGCGTGACGTAGCAGAGCAGCGCCGTGCCGTGCCAGGCGATCATCGCCGCGCCGATCGCGCTGGTGATGTGGTCGTAGCCCGGGGCGATGTCGGTGACCAGCGGTCCCAAGGTGTAGAACGGAGCCTCCTTGCAGATGCGCTGCTGGCGGTCGACGTTCTCTTTGACGAG
>JAYTAM010000234.1:0-7668 GCA_043737505.1 Thermoanaerobaculia bacterium | reverse complement strand
TTCAGGGCGGGCGCTTCGCGGCCTCGGTCACCTGGCGCGACTTCGCCGGCCGGACCGGGGTCGGGACGCCGCTCGTGCTCACGCCGGATACCGGCTCGTTCTGGTTCTTCGACGCCGGGATCCATGAGCTGGCGGTCAAGGTGATCGACGGGCGGAGCTTCAACGATGCTTTCTGGGTCTACTACGGCTCGCTGTCGAACGTCGAGTTCGAGCTCACCGTCGTCGACACCGCGACCGGCGACGTCTGGACGCGGGAGAATCCGTCCGGAACCTTCGCCAGCAGCGGCGACATCGAGGCGTTTCCGCAGCTGCCGTAAGATCCCCCAGGCATGACTTCGTCGGGCACAGCCGACATCGTGATCTGCGGCGCCGGCATCGCCGGCGTCGCCGCGGCCTACGAGCTGGCGGTGCGCCGCGGGCTCGGCCGAGTCGACCGGCCAGGGCGGATCCTGCTGGTCGATCCGCTGCCGCCGCTCACTCTCACCAGCGACAAGTCGACCGAGTGTTACCGCAACTGGTGGCCGGGGCCGGGCACCACCATGGTGCGCTTCATGGATCGGAGCATCGATCTCCTCGAAGAGATGTCCGCGGCGAGCGGCGACCGTTTCGCCATGAACCGCAACGGCTACGCCTACTTCACCGCCGAGCCGGCGCGCGCCGCCGAGCTCGAACGGGCGGCACGCGAGATCTCGGCGCTGGGCGCCGGTGACCTGCGGGTGCACCGCGGGGCGATGTCCGACCCGATCTTTCCCGAGGCGCCGTACGACCGCCTGGATCGCGGGCTGGGCGGGGCCGATCTGGTGGTCGATCCGCAGACGATCCGCTGTCGTTATCCGTTTCTCAACCCGGCGACGATTGCCGCGCTCCTGCCGCGGCGCTGCGGCTGGCTCTCGGCGCAGCAGCTGGGCATGTGGCTGCTCGAGCAGGCGCGCGCGGCCGGCGTCGAGCTCGTCGAGGGCCGGCTCGTCGGCGTCGAGCTCGCGAGCGGACGGGTGAGCGGAGTCGAGATCGCGCGCCCCGGCGGTGTCGTCGAGCGCATCGCCACCGGCACCCTGGTGAACGCCGCCGGGCCGCTCGCTCCCGAGGTCGGTCGGCTCTGCGGCCTGAAGCTGCCGCTGTTCAACGAGCTCCACGGCAAGGTCTACCTCGACGACGTGGAGAGGGTCGTGCCGCGCGAGCTGCCGCTGATGATCTGGTGCGATCCGGTGACCCTCGACTGGAGCGACGAGGAGCGCGCGGGGCTCGCCGCCGATCCGGACCTCGCCTATCTCACCCGGACGCTCCCCGGCGGCGTGCACTTCCGCCCCGAAGGGGGGGTCGAGAGCCGCATGCTGCTGCTGCTCTTCACCTACCACCTCGAGGCCCGGACGCCGGTCTGGCCGCCGCAATTCGACCCCTGGTACCCGGAGGTGGCGCTGCGCGCGATCGCCCGCATGGTGCCCGGCCTCGCCGTCTACCTCGGCGACCGGATGCGGCGGCCGTTCGTCGACGGCGGCTACTACTGCAAGACGAGCGAGAATCGCCTGCTGGCGGGCCCGACCCCGGTCGAAGGGTTCCATCTGCTCTGCGGCTTCTCCGGCTACGGCATCATGGCGGCCACTGCCGCCGCCGAGCTCCTCGGCGCAGCTCTCACCGGCGACACCCCGCCCGCCTACGCCGCCGACTTCCGCCTCGACCGCTACGCCGATCCGGCTTACCAGGCGCGCCTGCAGCGCGGTGAGTTCGCCTCCGGACAGCTTTAGGCGCCGGGGCTTCGGTAGAGAGGCACTCCGGCACTCGGGATTCAAAGTGGGCTCCTAGTGAAGCTTGCCCGCCCACTTTGAATCCCGAGCGCCAGAGCGCCTTTGCGAGGCAAGAGGCTTCTCTCGCTATGACCGCGACAAACGGGCCTCCAGCTTGACCGACCTCGCCCCCGCGGGCTAATCTCTCTGGGCGTTTGGGACGTCGTTCAACGGTAGGACATGCGGCTCTGAACCGCAGAATCGGGGTTCGAATCCCTGCGTCCCAACCATCCTCCTGCCAGCAGCTAAACCCTTGATGGCCAGCAACTTGAGTCGGATTTGAGAGGCAAGTGAAGAGCCCCGCCGAAGGCCCGGCCGGGCTCTCGGAGCGCCTCGAGCGCGGCGTCCGCACGGCCCGCCGCGGGCTCGTCATCAACGCGATTCTGGCGATCGTAAAGCTCCTTGCCGGCATCTTCGGCCACTCCTACGCCCTGATCGCCGACGCCATCGAGTCGTCGAGCGACGTTTTCTCCTCGATCCTCGTCTGGCGCGGGCTCCGCATTTCGGCCCGTCCGGTGAACGAGCGCTACCCGTTCGGCTACGGCAAGGCGGAGCCGATGGCGGCCGCGGCGGTGGGACTCACCCTGGTGGTGGCGTCGGTGGTGATCACGATCGAATCGATCCGCGAGATCCGCACCCCGCACCATCTCCCCGAACCGTTCACCCTGGCGGTGCTCCTCGGTGTCGTGATCGTGAAGGAGACGCTGTTTCGTTCGGTCTTCGCGGTCGGCACCGAGGTGGCGAGCGGTGCCGTGCGCGCCGACGCCTGGCACCACCGGTCCGATGCGATCACTTCGGCGGCGGCGGCGATCGGTATCACCGTGGCGCTGTGGACGGGCATTCCGGAGGCGGACGACTGGGCGGCGCTGCTCGCGGCGGTGGTGATCTTCGTCAACGGGGTGCTGATCGTGCGCCCGGCGATCGCCGAGCTGATGGATCGGGCGCCCGACGCGGCGGTCATCGAGCGCATCACGGCGGTGGCGACTGCGGTGCCGGAGGTGCTGGCGATCGAGAAGCTCCGGGTGCGGCGGGCCGGGCTCTCGCTCTACGTCGACCTCCACGTTCAGGCCGAGCCGACGCTCTCACTCCACGACGCGCACGTGCTGTCGGGGCGGGTGAAGTCGGCGATTCGCGCCGCCGAGCCGACCGTGGCCGGCGTCCTCGTGCACATGGAGCCGTTCGAGGACTTCGGCGCTTAGACCTCAGGCGAAGGCGAGCTGAATCAGGGTCCTCTGTTCCATCGCGTGCGCCTTGGCCGAGCCGGTGGCGGGCGAGGCGGAGGCCGAGCGCTTGACCGAGCGGACGCTTCGTCCGCGCGCGATGCGATCGAGCTGCGGATCGACGAACGAGAAGGCGCCCGCGTTCGCCGGCTCCTCCTGCACCCAGAGCACCTCACGCGCGGTGGCGTAGCGCGTGAGCTCGGCTTCGAGCTCGGCCTCCGGAAACGGATAGATCTGCTCGAGGCCGAGAATCGCGATGTCGGTGATCTGGCGCCGCTTGCGCTCCGCGCGCAGCTCGTGCAGAACCTTGCCCGAAGCGAGGAGGAGCCGTCGCGCCGTGGTCACCTCGGAGTCGCCAAGCAAGGGCTCGAAGCGCGGACGCGTGAAGGCCTCGACCGGAGATGCGGCGTCGGCGGCGCGCAACATCGACTTCGGCGTCATCACGACGAGCGGTTTGCGCCACTTCCGCAACGCCTGCCGGCGCAGGAGATGGAAGTACTGCGCCGACGTCGACGGCTGACAGACCTGCATGTTGTCCTCGCCGCAAAGTTGCAGGTAGCGCTCGATGCGCGCCGAGGAGTGCTCCGGGCCCTGGCCCTCGTAGCCGTGCGGCAGGAGCAGCACCAGGCCCGAAAGCAGCTGCCACTTGTCCTCGCCGGCGGCGAGGAACTGGTCGATGACGATCTGCGCGCCGTTGGCGAAGTCGCCGAACTGAGCCTCCCAGAGCACGAGCGCTTCCGGGTAGTCGCGCGAGAATCCGTACTCGAAGCCCATCGCGGCGGCTTCGGAGAGCATCGAGTCGTAGGCTTCGAAGAACGTGCCGGCTGTAGCCGCCTGCGCGATGGCCGCGAGCGGCATGTGGACGGCCTCGGTCTCGATGTCGATGAGCGCCGCATGCCGGTGATTGAAGGTGCCGCGGCGACTGTCCTGGCCGGCGAGCCGCACCGGGATGCCGCGCTCGAGGAGCGAGGCGAAGGCGAGCGCCTCGGCCATGCCGTAGTCGATGGGCCGCTCGCCGGAAGACATCCGGCGGCGTTCTTCGAGGAGCTTCTCCACCTTGGGATGGAGATGAAAGCCGTCCGGCGTCGCTGTCACCTCTTGCCCAAGGCGAGAGACGTCGGCCGCTGCCAGGTCGGTGTCGACCTCGACCCCGGTTCCCCAGAGGCCGCCGTGAAAGCCCGTCCAGTAACCGGGAAGCTCGCGCAGGATCGGCGTCTTGGTGAGCCCGCGCGCTTCCTCGTGCGCCGCGACGAGGCTCTGCTTGTAGGTCTCCGCCTCCGCCTGCGCCTCCTCCACCGACACCCCGATGCGCTGCGCGTAGCTCTTCCAGATCTGCGGCAGCTCCTTGATGCGCCGGTAGAGCTGCGGCTGGGTGACGGTCGGGTCGTCGACTTCGCTGTGGCCGTAGCGGCGGTAGCCGATGAGATCGATGACCACGTCGCTGCCGAAGGCGTAGCGGTAGTCGATGGCCAGGCGCGCGGCCCGCACCACGGCGTCCGGATCCTCGGCGTTGACGTGGAAGATCGGCACCGGCAGCCGGCGGGCGACGTCGGTGGCGAAGCGGGTCGAGCTGTAGGCCTTGGGCTCGGTGGTGAAGCCGATCAGATTGTTGACCACGACCTGCAGCGCCCCGCCGACCTCGAACCCTTCGAGGGCGGCGAAGTTGAGCGTCTCGGCGGCGATCCCCTGGCCGGCGAAGGCCGAGTCGCCGTGGAGAAGGAGAGGCAGGAGCTTCTTGCCGCTCGAGTCGCCGGTGCGCGTGAGCTTGGCGCGCATCCGCCCCATGGCGACCGAGCTCACGACCTCGAGATGGCTCGGGTTGGAGTTGAGGTGCAGGCGAACCCTCTTGCCGGAGGGCGAGAGGTGGGTGCCGGTGGCGCCGAGGTGATACTTGACGTCGCCCGAACCGAGGACGCTCCTGGGGTCGACATCCTCGAAGCCGGCGAAGATCTCGACTGCCGAGCGCCCGATGACCTGCGACATGACGTTCAGGCGGCCGCGATGGCTCATGGCGATCATCGCCTGCTCCGCGCCGGCCTCGGCCGCCGCATCGATGGCGGTGAGGAGGAACGGGATGAGTGCCGCGACGCCTTCGATCGAAAACCGCTTGGAGCCGATGTAGCGCGCCTGAATGGTCTCTTCGAAGATCTCGGAGCGCACCAGCTGGGCGAGGATCCGGCGCCGGTCTACCTCGGGTGCCGGCGCCTCCATGCGCTCGGCGATCCAGCTCCGCCGCTCGGGCTCCGGAATGTGCATGAACTCGACGGCGAGCGTGCCGCAGTAAATCCGCCGCGCAGCATCGGCCTCTCCGTCGGCCTCTTCGCCGCCGACCGCGAGCTCGGCCGGCCCTGCCGGCGGCAGCCGCCCCAACGGATCGAGGTTGGCCGCGAGATACCCCCAGCGCCGAAACGCTTCGATCGTCTGCGACTCCCGCATGCCCTGTGAATTCCCCGTCGTCATGGACGGCAAACTATATCGCGCAGCCTCTCGGGCGACTCAGTGGAAGCGAACCGGATTCGGGGAAGGTGTCTAGTGCGCGGCCTTCGCCTGCCGCGCGGCGTGGAACTTCTCAAGCCCCTCTTTGTGGGCAGTGGCCCAGTCCGTCGTCCCCCCGAGGGCGAGGGGGGCGAACGCGGTATAGAGAAACGGTTCCAGGAAGCCCTGGCTCCGGAGCTCGATGAAGGTAGGCAGGTAGTGGCTGCAGGCGAAACAGCCCCTCTCCTTCTCGATGTTCATCTCGGCGAACATAGTGAGAACGCTGACGAGGTTCTCGAGCAGCTTGTCGAAGTCGCTTTTGACTGTGTTCTCGGGGAGGCCCTGAGTCGCGGCTGCCATGAGCATCGCGAGCTCGGCGGCTTCGAGCGGTGTGGAGCCTTTCCCGAATCCCGCTCCGAGCGTCATTGTCGTTCCGCCATCGGCCTCGGCGGTGACACCGTGAGAGAGAATTCCAGGGACGAGGCGGGCCACGCCCAGGGCTCGAGAAGTGTCTGCCTCGACCTCGAGGAAGCCCAGGTAGGACAGCAGAGCGGAAACCTTGTCGCCGCGATGGGCATAGAGGGATGCAAGGAGGAGGTTTGCGGAACCGTACCTGGGCGCGGCCCGAACCGCGTCCTCTGCGCGCTGGATGGCCTTCTCGATCTTGCCGGCAGTCTTCAGGCCGACGGCGAGATTGTAGAGAAGCTGAGGGTCGTCCGGCGCGTCCTTGAGACCCTTCTCATATGCGCGAATCGCTTTGTCGTTCTGCCCGGCGTTGTCGTAGCAGTTCCCCGCCATCGCGTACAGGCCGTGACGGAGCCTTTGCGCGGACTTGAGTCCTGCCTCCGCCGTCTGGATGCACTCCTGCCAGTTTTTCTCAGCGGAGTACGTGAGTGCGAGCTCGTAGTGCGCAGTTTCGTTCTTCGGATTCGCTGCAAGTACCTCGAGGTACTTGGTTCGAGCACCTGCAAAGTCGCCGCGGTCGTAAAGTGCCACGCCTTCCTGGAGGGACAGCTTCTCCCGCTCCGGTGAGCGGGCCTGGCCCCATCCCGGTAGCGTGCTCACGGAGACGAGAGCCAGCAGCAGGCAGGAGGCGCTGGCTGCTTTCATGTCGGGATTCTCCCCGGCGTGTGCGGCAGAAATCGGGTCACCTTCGACTTCAGGATCTCCACCAGCGCGGGCTCCATGAAGCGGTACTTGTCGGGAATATCGAGGCAGATGACGCGCTTGTCGGCGAGTTGCTGCTGAAACCTTGCGGAAAGCCGCTTTCGATGTTCGCGCTCCATGACGAAGACGAGCTCGGCCCAGTCCAGCAGCTCGGGCGTGAGCAGATTCTCGGCATCGTGATTGAGGCCTGCCGAGGCGCTCTCGATGCCGGGATAGTCCGCGAACACTTGCTCTGCAGTCGGGCTGCGCCAGCGGTTCTGACTGCAGACGAAAAGAACGCGGGTCATCGTCCGGATCTCGGAGAGGCCAGGAGCGAGCGCCTCAGCGCTTCGCTGTCGGAGCCGCCGGCGCCCAGGAGCGCAGGGTCGCTTCGTTGAAGCCCTGAACGACCTGATTTCCGCGCACGAAGACCGGGACGCCGGCAGCGGGACCCGCGAGACGGAGCTTCTCGGCGGCGGCCTGGCCGTCGCGTTCGACGTCCTTCTCGACGAAGCGGATGCCGAGCGACTGCATGAGGTCGCGGCTTTTACGGCACCAGCCGCACCACGAAGTCGAGTAGAGAGTGACGATCGGAGCGCTCCCAGCCTCGGTCGTCTGGCCCCCATCGCCGTCTACGACGTGCCCGACGTCCGCGTCGGTCAGCCGGAGGACCGGCGGCTTGGGCTTCTGTGCCACGGGGGGCGCAGTCACCGGAGCCACCTGAGAAGGGGCATTCAGGGCTTGGGTGCGCGCGAGATCGATCTCTTCGAGGCGCAAGGCGACCAGGCGCCCCGAAAGGTCGGTGTAGACGGCCTGCCGGGTATCGAGCTTCACGGCGCCCCGGGTCTCGATCGTCTTGCCGTCGCGCAGCACGATCCGGTCGGCCGAAGTCGCCGCGGCGAAAGCGAACAGGGCGGCGGCGAGGAGCGGACCCGCGACCCCCAGCCTGGCGCTCCTCACGAGATCACCCGCCGCGGCGCCGCAGTCGCTGGATCGCCGGTGTTGGGAGTGCCGGTCGGCTCGATGAGCAGGATGTGGACCTCTTC
>JAYTAM010000233.1:0-3367 GCA_043737505.1 Thermoanaerobaculia bacterium | reverse complement strand
CGGCGACGAGGAGCGCGGGCAGCGCGGACGCTGGGCCCTCACGCGCGAGCAGCGGCTGACCTCGCTCGAACGCCTGGCGGAGGACAACACGCTGGTCGAGGGTGAGCTGTGGGCGAACCCGGAGGTCGCCGAGGTGAGCGTCGAGGAAGAGTACGCTCGCGACCTCGGTCTCAAAGTCGGATCGCGGGTGGTCTTCGACGTCCAGGGCGTGCCGGTGGAGCTGACCGTGACGAGCCTCCGCAAGGTGCAATGGGAGAGCTTCGGCATCAACTTCTTCTGGGTGGTCGAACCGGGCGTGCTCGACCGGGCGCCGCAGATGCGCATCGCCTCGGTACGCCTTCCCGCGGGCGGCGAACAGTCGCTCCAGGACGCCCTCGCTGCGACCTACCCCAACGTGACGCTCTTCAACCTGCGCGAGGTGCTCGAGAAGGTCAGCGTCGTACTCGAGCGGATCGCCCTCGGCGTGCGCTTTCTGGGCGGCTTCACCGTGCTCGCGGGTCTGGCGATTCTCGCCGGGGCGGTAGCGGCGGGGGCCGCTCAGCGCGGTCGCGAGGCGGCGCTCGGCAAGGCCCTCGGGATGACGCGCTTGCAGGTCGCGGCGCTGTTCGCCACCGAGTCGGCGATCGTCGGCCTCCTGGCCGGCGCGATCGGGGCGGTGGCCGGTACGGCGCTCGCCGCCGCCGTGCTCGAGCAGGGAATGGACATTCCGTTTCGGCTCGAGCTCGTGCCGCCGTTCGTGGCCATCGGGCTGGCCGCCCTCTTCTCAGCCGCCGTCGGCCTCGCCGCCAGCGCCCGCCCCCTCGCCCAGCGGCCCATAGAGGCGCTCCGCGCCTCGTGAAGAAAGAGACGGCGCTCCGCGCCTCGTGACTCAAGCGACGGCGCTGCGCGCTTCGTAACCGAAACAACTACTCCGGCACCTCTTCGCTCCGTTCCAGCAGGTAGGAAACCGGGACGAACTCGAAACCTTCCGCCACCGCGCGCGGAATCGCCTCGGCGAGTACCGCCAGAGTGGCCGGCCGGGGATGCGCGATGGCGATCGCCGCGCCGCGCTCGCGCGCGGTCGCCAGCAGCAACCTGAACTGTTCCGCCACCGCGCTCTGCTCCGGCTCATCGTCGAGGAAGAGGTCACGGCTCGCCGCCGGAATGCCGAGCTCGCGGGCGACCTCGAAGCCGACGCTCTCGCTCGTCGTCCGGGAATCGAGGAAGTAGCGGCGCTCCCGCCGAACTTCGCCCAGGATTGCCGTCATCGCCGCGCGATCGCCGCTCAGTTTCGAGCCCATGTGATTGTTGACCCCGCTCGCCCCCGGCACCGCCGCCAGCGCCGCCACCGTCGCCGCCACGAGCTCGCGCCGGGACATCCGGGCGGTCAACGCGCCCAGTCCGGCGTCGGCTCCACCTTCGGCGGCCATCGGCAGGTGCAACAGCACCTCGGCGCCGTGGCGGCGCAACGCCTCGACGACCTCGCCGGTGCGGGACTCGAACGGCAGCACGGCGTAGGAGAGCTGCACACCGGGCGCGATCGAGGTCAGCATCTCGATGGCGGCGACGTCTCTACCGAGGTCGTCGATGACCAGCGCCACCCTGGCCCTGGGCTGGACGGAAACGGGCTCCACGGGCGAGACGACAGTCGTCGACGTCGGCGTCGGCGACGGCGCGATCCCGCGCTCGTCCGTCGGCGCCGGCTTCGGGCGCACGGGCTTCGGCTTGGAGGCGGGTGTCGAGGAAGGTTTCGGCGCCGGCTTTGGAGAGGGCTCCTGCGGACGCGCCGCAGAAGTCCGCCAGGCGGAGACACGCTGCAGGATCCGTTCGCCGAAGAGGGCGCCGAGCGCGAACAGCGCGAGCGCCGCAACGAGCAGCAGGAGCCCCCTGCCGGACCGGCCCTTGCGGCGGCGAGCGCCCGGAGATCTGGAGGAGGGTGCGGCGCGCGCGCCGCCCTTAGGCGGCTTTCTTCTCGACAAGCTCCGGCTCACCGTTCAGGTAGCGGATGGCGCGTTCCAGGATCAACTCCGAGAGCGGTCGGTCTCGCTCCTCGAAGCGGCGGATGATGTCGTCGACCAGGAGGTCGGGGGTCAGACGCTCGGACAGAGGTTTGCCATCGGGCCCGGCGAAAAACGCGGTCGTCAGATAGAGGCGCGCGCCACCCTCGAGCTCGATCCGCGAGCGCTCGCCCGCCCAGCCGAAAGTGGGGACGCCGACCAGCTTGGCGCCCGCCTTCTGCTGCAGAACCGTGGCCAGGATCTCTGCCGCCCCGGCCGTGTAGCCGTCGATCAGCACGACGAGCTGGCCTTCGAAGGCGGCGGCACCCGACCCGGTGAAGCTCTTGCCGACCTTCTCCCTCTCGCGCAACGTACCGAGCTCGCCGGTGGCGACGAGACCGGCGAGCGAGTAGGCGGCTTCGGGCTCTCCGCCGGCGATGCCGCGCAGGTCGAGCAGAAGTTTCGCGGCCCCCTCCGCCTTCGCCTGCGCGAGCAGGAAACGGGCCGTCTCGACCGCCGCGTGGTCGATGCGCGGAATGCGCAGCATCGGGAAACCCTGCACGGCGGCGACCGTCGGCGCCGGTGGAGCCGACTCCGCAAGCTTCAGCTTGAGGGTCTTGGTCTCGCCGCGGCGGACCACCTCGAGCTCGAGCTCTCGGCCGTCGGCGGGGGTGAACTCGCGATTGATCTCCCAGACCGGCATCTGCCGCGTCGGCCGGCCGCCGATGCGCGAGAGGATGTCGCCGCTCTGGACGTCGGCTGCGACGCCCTGGCTGCCTTCCTCGACTCCGGCAACGTAGGCGACTCCGCGGTCTTTGAGAATGATCAGGCCGGCGTGGCGGACTCCGGGCAGAAGCTCGCTCTCCCCGGCAGCGGGAACCGCCGGCGGCAGATAGATCGAGAACGGGTCGAGCGCGTCGGTCGAACCCTCCATCGCCCCCGCGAGCAGGGTGGAGATGTCGGTCGGCTCGACGTAGGCCTGCCGCACCAGGTTCAGCGTCTCGGAGAAGATCGCCAGATAGCGGTAGAGCGAGTCCGGATCCGGTTCTTTGTCGCGACTCTCGGCGGCGCTCCACAACACCCCGGCGACGAGCGGCAGGAGGACGATGAGCGACAGGGAGAGAAAACGCCGGCGCGAACGATTCGGATCGGTCGGCGGCGCGGGAGAGGTCGGCGGAACGGGCTGGTTCATTTTTCCTTCTGGGCGATCGGGGCGGTCTGAGATATCAGAGCTATCTGAGCCAGGCGCGCGGATTCTCGGGGTTCTTGTCGACGCGGATTTCGAAGTAGAGCGAGCTCCCGACGCGGCCCACGATGGCATGCAACCCTAACACATCCTCCTTGCGCACCCGGAGCTCGGAGAGGCCTGCGTAGAGAGTGAAAACACGCCC
>JAYTAM010000232.1:0-7676 GCA_043737505.1 Thermoanaerobaculia bacterium | reverse complement strand
GGCGCTCGGCGGACTCTTCGACCAGGGCGATGTTGCGGATGCGCAGCGCGGCGACGGAGGCGAGCGAAGTCAGCAGCTCGAGGTCGTCGGCGGTGAAGCTGCGTACATGGGCGCGGGAGTCGAGCGCGATCATGCCGAGCGGCCCCTGGTCGTCGTAGAGCGGCGCGGCGATGAGGCTGCGGATGCCGGACATCATCAGGCTCGCCGCGTGCCCGAAGCGCTCGTCGGCGGCGATGTCGCAGACCAGCGCCGCCTGGCGCTTCTCGATCACCTCTTCGTGCAGGGTACGCGACAGGAGCGCCTCGGCACGCGAGCCCGGGGCGCGCCGCGCCGTCGCCCGGCGATAGCGCCCGGGCGCGTCGCGCAGCACGATGACGCCCTCTTCCGGCCCGAGGGCCTTCCACGCGCTGTCGAGAATCAGCTCGAGGAGTTCCGGCAGTGCCATCGACCGGCCGAGCGCGCGATGGACCTCGTTGAGCATCTCCAGGCGCTCGGCGTGTCGGCGCAGGGCGGTGGTATCGAGATCGCCCGCGCTTCCCCCCGAGAGCAGATCCGCGGCCTTCATGAAGACCGACGTGCCGGGAGTGGGGGCGGTGCTGGGTGAGGAATGGGCCCGTGGCGCTCCGCGGTCGGCGATGCGCTCGACGACCAGCAGGCTCGTGCCGACGCCGATCTGATCGCCGGGGACGAGCGCCTCGCGCACCGTCACGGCGCTCGCATTTCGTCGCGTGCCGGCGCGCGATCCCAGATCCTCGATCCACCAGGCGCCGTCGGAGCGCACCAGCCGCGCATGGCGACGTGACGCTGCCCGGTCGGCGAGCACGATGTCGCTCTCCTCGGCGCGGCCGATCAGGATCTCGTCCTGATCGAAGGCGCGGGTGGTGGCGGCGACGGGATCGCGAACCGCGAGGACGATCTGGGTCATCGGCGCCCTCCTAGCTCGACTTCGGCCCGGAGGGGTCCGGGTCGAGCCTTCGGCCCCGCACCAGCTGATAGCTCGAGACCTCGAGGCCGCCGCCTCCCCCAGAGCTGCCACTGGCCGACGGCTGCGGCCTGTCCGAACCCTCGCCGTCGAGAGTGAGCCGCCAGTCGTAGACCGGAGAGATGGTGCTGCGCAGGTGCGCGGTGAGCTCCTCGGAGAGGCCGCTCATCTCGTAGCGGACGGCGTCCTCCTCGCGATTCCACAGGGTGATCGAGAGCACGCCGTTCGGATCGTGGGCGCCCTCGGCGAGGAAGACGCCGCGGCAGCCGGGCACGGCGCGCAGCGCCGGGATGACCTTCTCGCGATAGATCGCGACGAATTCGTCGACATGGTCCGGATCGACGCGCAACGAGACGATGCGTACGAACGAAGAGCGTTTATCGGTTTCGAGTGCCTCGCCGCCGCTCGCCGAATCGACGTTGTAGCCGCTGGAGGGTACTTCGCGGCGGGAAGGATCGGTGGTTTCGAGCGGATCGGTGGCGAGCCGGATGCGCCACTCGGTGCGCTCCGAGAGGAACGGCGCCGCTTCGCGCAGCAGCTGATGGTAGAGGCCATTCTCCTCGTAGGCGCGCGCACTTTCGGGAGAGTCCCAGATGGTGAGGGACTGATGCGCCTCGCCGCCGCGCCAGGGGGCGAGCAGCCCGGCGTAGAGGCAACCCGCGGTCGCGTCGAGCGCCGTCATCACCCGCTCCTCGTAGAAGCGGGTGAATGCGGCCTCATCCGCGTCGCGAACCCGCAGCCGGATGATGCGCAGAAACATCGGATAGCCTCCTTCTCGCGTCGACCGAAAGTACGCGGGGAGTCTAGCTCACCGCAGCGACGGCGACCGCCCGCCCGGCGCTCTGTGGTTCGGCGAACGAGAGCAGCGCGTCGCCCTCTTGCTCGAGCGCGCGCAGGTCCCTCTTCAGCAGCTTGCCGAACGGCGCCAGGGCGAGCGTCACCGTCTTCTTCGCGCGCTCGATCTTCCACGTTCCAGCGACGAAGCCGTCGACCAGGAAAGTGCCGGGCACCTGCAGGTTCCTGGTCACTAGACGAGGGCGGTATTCCTCGGCGACGATGCGGCTGCGGTCGTCGTGGCCGAGCACGAGGTTGTCGTACTCGGGCAGGAAGCGCACCGGCGCGGGAGTCGCCTCGTCCGGCCGCGCCGCGCCGGGGAGATCGAAGAGCTCGCGCCCTCGCGGATCTCTGAACGTCAGCAGTTCGCCGCGGAGCGCCTCGAACGTCGTTCGCAAGCCACCGAGACCGGACCAGACCTGGGCGTCGGTCACCGAGGCCGGGCCGAATGCCGAGAGATAGCGCCGGACGAGATCAGCGAGCCCCGTCGCGCCCTCCGGAACCGGCCGCCCCAGCCACTGCTCGGCGAGCGCGAAGGCGGCGGCGGCGGGGAAGCCCCAGCTGGACGCATCGGGCACCTGGATCAGCGGCAGATGGGTGCGGACGGCGTAGCCCATGGCGCGCTCGTCGGCGACCGGAAAACGCCCGGCGAGGTGAGTGCGGGCGGCGTCGAAGGTCGCCGGCTTCTGGCCGAAGAATGCGCGTGCTTCGGCGAGGAGCGCCTCCATCTCGAAGCTCTCGGTGCGGTTTCGCAGGATGCTCTGCATACCGCGCGACAGCATCGGCTGCAGGGCGCCGCGAAAGAGGAGGAGATCCTCCGCTGTCAGCAGATGCAGGGTGGCCCGGAAAGCGGTGGCGCGGACGATGCGGCGGTCGTGAAGCGCCGTCGAGAGCGCGCCGCGCTCGAAGGCGGCGAGGCGCGTCCAGAGACCCAGGTAGGGCGGGCGCGGAATCTGCGCCTGCATGCCGGCGAGGCGCGAGACCGCGGCTTCGACCGGTATCTCGGCTCGCTCGAGGAGCAGCTGCCGAGCGAGGGTCGCCCGGTTGAGCGCCCGGAGCGAAAGCTCCGGGGCGCCGGCTTTCGTCGCCGGCTTGGCGCGGGCTTGGGCCGTCACGAACGGAAAGGCGAAAAGCTCGGTAAAGGGAAAAAGACCCGCTTCACAGTTGTGGGTCGTTCAACCGGCTCGGCTTCGGAGTCTCTCCGGTCGCCAGTGGCGGGAGTCCGAGCTTGCGCCGCGGCATCGGGCACTGCGGGGCCGAGGCCGGCGGCAGGTCAGAGAGGATGGCCTCCAGCTCCTTGGGCACCGGGCGGTCGTGCAGCGAATAGGCTAATCGGATGTTCCAAAGTACGTTCGCGTACGCGGGATCCTCGCGGTGCCTGTTCGCGATCCGCGCTACGTCCGGCAATCCCTCGAGCAGCGACTCCCGCCAGAACCCGGTGCGCTTCTCGCTGGCAAGCAGCTGCAGGTTGAGCGCCTGCTGATGGAGTTCCGCGCTCTCGATATGCCGCATGAACTTGGCGATGTAATGTCGCTGAATCCCGCCGACGATGAAGGCTCCGACGAGGAGACCAGCGGTAAAGGTCAGCCCGGTCTTGAGTCCTGGACGCATGGTGGCTCTCCGTACTGGACGAGGAACGCGCCGACTCTACTCCTGTCGGCGCGCGGTTGCTCCAAGGGTGCGCCGGTCAGGGAACGGCAGCCGACCAGGCGCCGGTGGTACCGCTGGCGAAGCCGTCGATGAGCAGGACGTTGCTGGTGCAACTGCCGGGGACCTGGGCGTGGGTGATCGCGATGTCGTCGACATACCAGCCCTCGCCGGTGACGCCACCGTCGGTTCCGTAGCGCCAGGCGAGGCGGACTGCCTGGCCGGCCCAGGCAGAGAGATTGACCGTGCGCTGTTGCCAGGTGACGAGCTGGTTCTCGCTCGAGAAGGCCGGCGTGCCGTTGCCGAGCGCCGTCCCACAGGCGTTGCCACCGTTCGAGATCGTGTCCGGATAACCCGGCGCATTGGGCGTGAGACGGGTCCACGAGCCGCCGCCGTTGGTCGAGATCTCGACGATGCCGCCGTCGAAGCCGTCCTCGATGTCCCAGATCGTCCAGAACGACAGCTCTGCGCTCTGTCCTGCAGTGAGGGTCACCGGCGTCTCCAGAGTGATGCAGGCGTTGTCCGCCTCGACCGAGTAGAAGCTCTGTGTCCCGGTGCGCTTGCGCGCCGAGGAGAGGTGCCAACCGGCGTGCTCGGGCGCGAGCGACGGCGAGCCGCCCAGGGAGTTCGGGGAGGTCGCGGCCAGGGTATCGAAGGTCGGCTCGCCGGGCTCGGCGCCGCTGGTGAAAGTACCGTCCGTGTCCGGTCCCGAGGCGGTCGCTCCGGCATGCACGAGGTTGGTCTCCTCGCCGCCGCTTGCGGTATCGGTCGCCCGCACGACGTAGAAGCTCGGCACGAGCGAGGGGGCGGAAAGGTCTGCATAGGCGAGGCCGGTAAGGCCTTGGGCGATCCGATTGGCGCCGGACGGCACGAAGGAGTCGGTGGCGCCGCGATAGACCGAGTAGGTCGTCGGCCCGCCGCAGTAGGAGGATCCCGCCGCCCACGAGACGGCGACCGAGCAGGCGGCGGTGCCTTCGTTCACGGCACCTGTGGCGCCGGCGAAGGCGGGCGCTGCGGTGCAAGATCCAGTCGTCGAGGCCTGCACGCAGGTCGAGCTCGCGGAGGGGCAACCGCCGGCGGCGTTTCGCTCCCGCACCCGGTAGCCGTAGGTCACGACGCCGGAGGCGGCGAGGTCGGCGTAGTCGGAGGTGGTGAGGCCGGTGGCGATCTCCTCGAAGTTTCCGCCGCAACCGCCGAGCGCTCGCTCGACCGAGAAGGTGGCGCCGGCCGTGGGGCTGTCGCTCCAGTCGAGGTCGATGCGGTGCGTGCCGTTGCCGCCTGCAGCGAGGCCGGTCGGAGTCGGCAGCGCCGCGAAACAGAGGTTGGTCGGCCGCAGGACGAAGAGCCCCTGCGAGATGTGCGAGGCCGGGATGTTGCCGCTGGCGAAGAACGGGTAGTTGTTCCAGGTGCCGTCGAACTCGGAGTTGTTGTTGGCAGGGTAGAGATCGAAGAAGCCCACCTCCGTGAGCTCGGCGTTGGCGAGGTTGGAGAGCTCGAGGATCCGCAGTCCCGAGTTGTAGTTCGACTGGAAGACGTAGTTGCCGCGGACATAGAGGTTGTGGTCGATGGCCGGCGTCGCGTGCGTGAAGTAGCCGTCGAGCGTCGGTTTGACGAGCGCGTTCAGATTCAGCGCGTCGAAAATGTAGGTGTGCGTCAGGCTGCCGTCGTTGTCTTCGTCGAGCTCGTCGTTGAGGAGGATGTAACGCTGATCCTCGGTGAACCAGGCCTGGTGGGAGTAGCTGTTGACGCCGACGGGGCGATAGCGGAACGACGACAGGCGGACGGGCGCAGCATGATTGGAGACATCGATGATGTCCAGGGTCTCGGCGCCGCCGCGCGCGGCGAGACAGATCTCGCGTCCGGCGCAAGCCTGGTTGCCGCCCGTCACCGGATCGCAGTCGAGGTCGGGCCCGGTGTACATGAAGCACTGGTTCTCATGCACGTAGCCGCCGTCGTTGTAGCAGCCGGTATGCACCGGGCTGACGGGGTTCGCGAGATTGAGGATGTGCAGGCCGCCGCTGCAGGTGTTGCTGCCGACGAGGTAGGCGTAGCCGCTGTCCTGGTTGATCGAGATCGTGTGTGTATTCGTCACCCCGGTGTAGTGCGCCGTTTCGGCGAAGGTCACCGGCGGATTGACGACGTTGCGGAGCTGGGTGAGATCGAAAATTTGCATGCCGTGGGGGCCGGCGTTGTCGACCACGACGTAGGCGTAATTCTGGTACTCGCGGACGTCGCGCCAGATCGAAACGATGCCGTTGTGGCTCGGGAGCTTCCCGGCGTAGATCGGATTCTCGGGATCGGTGATGTCGATGAAGGCGGTGCCGTTGTTGAGCCCGAGGAGCACCCACTCGTGCCCAGTCAGTGGATCGGTCCAGCCCCAGAGGCTGTTGGTCTTCACCGCCTGGCCGGCGGCGGTCCCGAACGTCGTGTGGCTCATGAACTCCATGAGGTCGATGTTGCTGCACGGATAGACCCCAGCGGCCATGCCGCCGATGCACGGCTGCTGGTGTTCGGGCACCAGGGAGGTCCCGTCCTCGCCGGCGTGCGAGAGCTTCTCGCTCACCGTCGCCAGATGTTCGGCCTCCTCATCGGCGAGATGGTCGGCTAGATCGTCGGCCGAGAGGCGGGAGGCGGAGAGGGTGAGCAGGAGCGCTCCCAGGCAAAAGGCGAGCGGATAGAGCGGATTTCGGGCTGGCATCACGGAGAGTCTCCGGGGGTAGCGGGCGGGTGGAAGAGGTTGAAGGCTAGCAGAAGGGCCGGGGCGCAGGAGTGCGGCGGCTCACACAGGTCTGCCGCCGGTGCAGGCGGGCAGCGGCGCGGGTATGCTGCGGGCATGCGCGCGCCGCTCGTCCTCGGTATCGAGACCAGCTGTGACGACACCGCCTGCGCGATGGTCACGGGCTCGGGCGAGGTGCTCGCCTCGGTGGTTTCGAGCCAGCTCTCCGTGCACCGGCCCTACGGTGGAGTCGTGCCGGAGCTCGCCTCGCGCGAGCAGCTCGCCAACTGGCCGGCGGTCTACAGCGAGGCCCTCGCCCGCGCCGGGGTGACCCTGGCCGACGTCGGCGCGATCGCCGCGACCTCGGGGCCGGGGCTCATCGGCTCTCTCCTCGTCGGGCTCTCGCTCGGGCGCGCGATGGCCTGGGCGCGCGGGCTGCCGTTCTTCGCCGTGCATCACCTCGAAGGACACCTCTATTCGCCCTGGCTCAGCACCGACGGCACAGCCGCGGCGCCGTTTCCGGAGCGTTTCGTCGGGCTCGTGGTCTCGGGTGGACACACCAGCCTCTACCAGGTCGTTCCGATGGCTCCGATGGCTCCGATGGCTTCGATGGCTCCGATGGCTCCGATGCCGCCGGGCGGGCCCGCCGGCGAACGGCCGGTGACCCTCCTCGCCGAGACCCGCGACGACGCCTTCGGCGAGGCGTTCGACAAGTTCGGCAAGCGCCTCGGTCTGCCCTACCCGCAGGGCCCGATTCTCGACCGCCTGGCGGAGCGGGGGGACCCCGCGGCGGCGCCGCTGTCGCGTCTCGCCGGTACGGACGAGCTTTTCTTCTCCTACTCCGGGCTCAAGACCCAGGCGGTCCACGCGCTCGAGAAGCTCGAGGCCGCGGGCGTCCGCATGCCGGCCGAAGCGACATTCGAGTCGAGCTCCGCACTCGACGCGATTCCCCAGCCGCTGCTCGACCTCGCCGCCGGTTTCCGCGACTCGGCAGTGCGCCAGATTCTCGACCGCCTCACCCGGCTCCACCGGCGCGAGCCGTTCGCGGAGCTCGCGGTCTCGGGCGGCGCGGCGGCCAATCGACTGCTGCGCCGGCGGCTGCCGGAGTGGGCCGCCGAACGTGGGGTGGCGCTGCGTCTCGTGCCGCTGCCCTATTCCGGCGACAACGCGGCGATGATCGCCTTCGCCGCCCTGACGAGGCTCGCCCGCGGCAACTCAGCGAGCGGCGCGAGCGAGCGGAGCGAGGGCCCAGGTGACGACCCTCTCGTCGCCGAGGCGGCGAGCCGGTTACCGCTCGGCGTATGAAGAGGCTCGTCGATCTCCTCTGGCTGCCGCTCAACCTGCTGCAGGTGATGGCCTCGGCCGCCTGGTCGGCGTTCTGGATCAGCCTGGCGCTCCTGGTAGCGGTCGTCAGCCGGCGGCGGGAGCCGGCGCTCTGGCTGGCGCGCCGCATCTGGGCGCCGGGGATGCTCGCCATCGGACTGGCGCGGCTGGTGG
>JAYTAM010000231.1:0-7686 GCA_043737505.1 Thermoanaerobaculia bacterium | reverse complement strand
TGCCCAACAGGCGTCGGGCTCTCGGTTCCACGAGCGCCCCGGCGAGGAATCCAGGAACGTCGGCCCGCAAGCGATCGAGAAGCAGCGCCGCCTGGTCGGGAAGACTGCTGCCCTCGGACGGGTCCCTCGGTTCGGGCGGAGAGCTCAAGGCCTCCGCTTGGAGGAGAACGCAGAACGCCAACGCGGCCCGTGCCCTGCAACAACCGAGAAGGTGTCGCAGCGCTCGCGCTTCCTGCGGCGCGCCGGCACCGAGGGCCTCGGCCACTGCCGAAAATGGAAGTGCTGGTAGCCCGGTACTCTTTACAGATTCGATCGGCACCCGCCCGAGCGCCAGCATGTCCTCCTCTCCGGGTACGAACTCCCGGCGCCTGGCCAGCTCGTCCTCGAGCCAAGCGTTCTCCAGAAGAAGCTCGGATGCTCGAAGCAACCAGGGTCCGGCCCGGTCACCGAGGGTCTCGTCGAGCGCCGCTCCAGGGTCCTCGACGAATCGGAATGATCCGGATTTCAGAAACAGGAGCTCGAGCAGCGCTTCTCGATCCACGAGCGCTCCGAAAGTCGCATCGACGCAGCGCCCACGCCGATAGGACGCACCTGCTTCCGAGTCGCCGCTGGAGATCTCGAGAGTGCCAGTGCGTTTCTGTTGCTCGATGCTCTGAAGCACGTCGGCGAGCGGAAAAGTAGCCAAGTCCCCTTGGATCGAGCTTCGGGCCGGATTGCGCCGCGCGAGGAGACCTTCCACCCGCGCGACGACTTCATCAACATGAAATGGTTTGACGCAGAAGTCGTCGGCTCCAAGGCGAAGGCCTCGGATTCGCTCGCTGACGTCGCCGTTCGCGGACAGCATGATGACCGGAAGTCGCTCCGTCCGCTTGTTGCTCCTGATCTCTCCGAGAAGATCCCACCCCGTGACATTCGGCATGCGGACGTCAAGGAGAACGCCGTCGGGTGAACTGGTCAACAGCCAGGCTCTGGCCTCGCTGGGGTCGCTGAAGGAAATCGTCACGTGCCCGCGCGCCTGCAGGCCGGCCCGGAGGACGGCAAGCACGTCGCGGTCATCGTCGACGAGGAGAAGTTGGGCCACAGCTGCAGGAGTGTAGGGAGGGAAGATTACGAAACGGCTTACGGCGCGGTGCGATTTGGAGCTCGCCTCGACGACTCCGAGGCTTGGGCGTTCGCGCAGTAGGATTGCCCCATGAGCGCCACCGCTGCGCCGCCCGTTCCCGACGGTCGTCGTTCCTTGGAGGGCAAGGATTCGGCGCGGCCGGGCATGCGAGCGCGTCGAAGAAACCTGATTCGGAGTGCCGTTGAGATCGCCGCCTTGCTATTTCTGCCTCCGCTGGCTTCCGCCGGGGCGGCCGGAACTGTCGACGACGCGGCCTCGGTCGTAACACTGCGAGAGGGCTGGAGCTTTCGGGTTGGAGATTCTCCGGAGTGGAGTCAGCCGGAGCTCGCCACCGGTCTATGGCAGCCGGTGGTGTTTCCGGTCGGCTGGAGTCCGGATCTGGGCGCTGGGGACTTTGTCTGGTATCGGGCCACGCTCGCTGTGGCGAGTAGCGTGGTGGGATTCGATGACCTGCCACTGGCGATCAGGATGTCGCCGGTGAACAGCGCCTACGAGATCTTCGCCAACGGAGAGCGTCTGGGAGGAGTCGGGACTATTGGCGCGAGTCCGCGAGAGTCGCGCCTGGACTACGACACTCGAGGCCTCTTCGTCGTGCCCAAACGGTTCTTGACTCCCGGTGGATCCCTCGTCGTCGCGCTGCGGGTCTGGAGGGATCCGCAGACTCTGGCGACGGTCGGCGGGCCCTTCGAAGGTGTTCCAGAAGTCGGCCGCTTCGACTACCTGCTGAAGCGCGAAATGTTGGCTCGCGTCCTGGGTCTGGTGCTCGCGCTCTTCTTTGCAGCTCTGGGAGTTTTTCACCTCGAGTTGTATCGGCGGACCCGACGCGATCGAAGCTTCCTCTGGCTGGGGGGGCTCGCCATTGGGCTCGGTGCTTACACACTGCTGCGTACTCCCTGGAAGAGCTTTCTGCAGCTCGAGTTTGAAAGCGCCAAGGACCTGGAGCATGTCGTGGCGTTCCTGCTCATTCCAGCGTTCATCGAGTTCGTCTGGCGGCTCCTGGAAGTGCCTGTGTCGCCATTCGTGCGGGCCTATCAGTGGGCGAATGTCTGCGTCGCGGTCCTGGCTTCGCTGCCTGGACTGGCGCTGAACTTTCGCCTGCTTCCGGTCTGGCAAGGGGCCATGATCGCCGCCCTCGGTGCTGGTGCCTACAAGGTCTCGCGCCGGGCGCTCGAGGGGTTGCCCGAGGCCCGGATCATGCTTCCCGGATATATCGCGGTCGCGGCGGCGATCACCAACGACGTGTTGGTCGATCGCGGAATCTACTTCGCCGCGCGGCTCACACCTCTCGGATTTGCCGCGCTCCTTTCCAGCTTCGCGGCTTCCATCTCGAATCGGTTGCTGCGGTCCGACAGCGACCTCGAAGAGTTGCATCGCGGTCTGGAACGACGGGTCATCGAAAGGACCGCGGAACTGGTCGCCGCCAATGAGGCGAAAAGTCGATTTCTGGCAGTCATGAGCCACGAGATTCGCACTCCCCTCAATGCGGTTCTGGGTGCGAATCGGGTCCTCCTCGAGCGCTCGCTCGGGCCTGATGAGAGGGCACTGTGCGAGGGAGCCGAGCGCAGCGGGCAGGCGCTTCTCTCGTTGATCGACGATGTGTTGGACTTCTCACGCATCGAGTCGAACAAGCTCGACCTGGCGCTGGAGGCGTTCGATCTCGAGGTCATCTGCGAGGAGGCCTTCGACATCACTTCGCCGCGTGCGGCGGAGAAGGGCCTGGACTGTGCGGTCTTCGTCGATCCGGCCCTGCCTTCCTTGGTCATCGGCGACGCGGTTCGTCTGCGCCAGATTCTGGTCAATCTCCTGAGTAACGCCGTCAAATTCACTTCCGGAGGCTGGGTCTTGTTCGAGGTCTCGGCGGCAGAAAACGCCGCGTCCGGAACGATTCAGTTCCGCGTTTCAGATTCCGGCGTCGGGATCGAGGCGGAGAACCTGGAAGTTGTCTTCGATCGCTTTCGTCAGGTGGATTCCTCGAACAGCCGACGCTACGCCGGCGTCGGCTTGGGCCTGGCGATCTGCAGAGCCTTAGCTGAGCAGATGCGCGGGTCGATCACCGTTGCCAGCCGGCCGGGAGTCGGCTCGACATTCGAGCTCCTCCTGCCACTGCCTGCCTCCACAGCGGCCGATCCAGGTCTGGTGCACTGGGCGGCGGGACGATCGCTGCTGGTGACGGGTCTCCCGCAGGCGACCCGCAAGTGCCTCGTTCGAAGTCTCGAGCTGGCGGGCGCTAAGGTCAAGGTCGCCGACGAGGAAAGGGTCTCCTCGCCATTGCACTACGACGCGGAGATCGAGTGGAGTCCGCCGGCCGATAAATCCGGCGCTGGGGGAAGCCTGCGGACTCCGCCCCTCAGGCTCCGCATCCTTCCCGTCGGACGGGTCGACGAGGCCCTCTCGCCCGCAGGAGACGAGCCGAGTTGGTCCACCCTTCCAATGCCCGCGCGGCCGAGCGAGCTCCGCCGGCGACTTTGCAAGGCCTGGGGCCTGGAGTCGAGAGTGGGTGGCCGGCCCAGGTCGGCGAGCAGTCAGGTGCGAGACCTCTCCCGGATGCTGCTGCGCGTCCTGGTGGCGGACGACGACGAGATGGGCCGCCGGGTCACGTGCGCCATGCTCCAGAACATCGGTGTAGCTTCCGAGGTTGCCGTAGATGGCGTAGAAGCGCTGCAGAAGATCGGTGCCTCGAGCTTCGATCTCGCCTTTCTCGATCTTCAGATGCCCGGGCTCGATGGCCTCGAAGTCGCAAGGCGGGCGAAGGAGAGCCTGGGCGCCGCCTGTCCCTGGCTCGTAGCCCTCAGCGCCAACGTGGTCGCAAGCGACCGGCAGGCGTGCATCGCTGCAGGAATGGAGCGTTTCGTGGCGAAGCCGGTCCGACCGGAGAGCCTGCTCGCGGTCGTGCGTGAGCTCGAAGAGTTTCGACGGAGCGGCGTTGCCGTGCAACGCGAGCCCGCACCGTGAGCAGCTACGCCTCGACCCGCCGCGCTCAGGCCGACCTGAGTCCCGGAGACGATCCGGTCGCGCGGCGCCTCAAACAGGGCCTTTCGGGAGCGGCGATCGTGGCCGTCACGCTTGCGGTTGCCGCACGGTCGATCCCTCCGGCGGTTGGCTTCCTCGTGGCCGCCCTGGCCGGCACGAACGCCTGGTACCGCGGGACGCCGTCCTGGCGATACGCGCGGGCGCATCTCTCCGTCGCTCTCCTCGCTGGAACGGCAATGGCCCTGCCGCTCGATGTTCCGGCGGCCGCGACTGCAGTGGCGCTCCTTCTCCTCGTCGCCGCCGGGGCGGCGCGCCCGTTGACTGGCCCGCGCGGCGGCGGAGTCTGGCTGGTTCTGGGCTCTCTGGGAGCCTCCTGGGCGGTCATCTCCTCGGCGCGCCATTCACTGGCGCTGGTGGATTTACCTGCGCTTGCCCTCGTTCTCGGTGGCATTTGGCTGGGTTACTCGTTCGTCGCCATTTTCGTTTCCACTCGCGAGAAGAGCCTCGCCAACCTGAGCGCGGCCATCGAATTCGCTTCGGCAGCCGAGGCCAGTGCGAGGAGCGCTCGCTCGGCCAACGAGGAGCTTCTGGCGCGGGTGACCCACGACCTTCGGACGCCGCTCGCGGGCATCATGGGCGTGTGCGAGATTCTCCAGATGGAGGCGTCGGTGCCGGCATCGACCGAGCGGATCGGCCTGATCCGTGGGAGTGCCGGAATGATGCTGCACGTTGTTCAGGACCTCCTGGATAGAGTTGTTTCTCAGCGTAGCGAGCTCGAGATCCGCCGCGTCCGTCTCGACCTCCGCCAGGCCCTTGAGGAGTGCGTTGGTTTGATGTCCCCGCTGGCACGAGAAAAGGGGCTGGCGCTCGAGCTCTCGTTTCCGCAAGCGGTCCCACAAAATCTTGTCGGCGATCCGGTGAGACTGCGGCAAGTGCTGATGAACCTTCTGGGAAACGCAGTCAAGTTCACCCGCCGCGGCTGCGTGAGCGTCGCAGTCCTCGAGTTGTCGTCCAACCACGATCGGACTGCCTATCGCTTCGAAGTCTCGGACACGGGTCCGGGGCTTTCTGCGGATCTCGAAGAGATTCTCGCTGCAAGTCCTGAGCGCGGCGAATCGCGCGACGACTCGGAGCGCGGCGCCGGTCTCGGATTGCAGATTTGTCGTCAACTCGTGAAGGCGATGAACGGCCGGCTCGGCGCGAACTCGTCGCTCGGAGTTGGAAGCACACTCTGGTTCGAGCTCGCATTTTCGGCCGATACGTTTTCGAGTAGTCCGCGGTTGCTGGCCCAGGTTCCGGTGCACTCGACCTCCAACGTCTCCCCCTGCACTCGGGTGCTGGTTGTGGAGGACGATCCGGTAATCGCACGGGTGCTCTCGGAGTTTTTCGGTCTCCTGGGCATTGCGGTCGACCTCGCGCCCAGTGCGGCCGAAGGGTCGGCGATCTACTCGCCATCGCGCCATGACCTCGTCCTGGTCGACTTGAATCTTCCTGACCGACTTGGGAGCGATCTGGCACTCGATCTTCGCCACCGCGCCGCTGTCGCGGAGCGCATCGTCATCCTCGGCATGAGCGCGGATGCCAGACTCGCAAGTTGGGATTCGGCCGAAGCGCAGGCCTTCGACGACGTGCTGATCAAGCCGATCGGTCTCGATCAACTTCGCGAAGCGGTCACGGATCACTTTGCCGCGCCCGGGGTCGAAGCGGGGAAGCGCAGTCGCGCGCCCTCGGCGGCGGAAGTGAACATCGAGCGGATCGTCTCGCTTCGGGAGCTCGAGAAGGCGACGCAGCGGCCGCTCCTACGAACTCTCGTGGACTCGTTCGCTCGGTCTGCGCCTGCGCTCGTCGAGGAAATTCGTGGTGGTGCAGCCTCGGGAGGGCGGGAAGCCGTAAAAGCTGCAGCCCACAAACTCCGCGGTTCCAGCGGCAATATCGGCGCCGATGCTGTGATGAATCTCGCCGCAGAAATTGAAGAAGCGAGCGACTCGGAGAGCTCCTGTGATCTCGCTGCAAGCTCGATCCGGCTCAAGGAGCTCGTCGAGCAGGCGGTAGTCGCGCTGAAGGCCGCGATCTGATCCCATTGGATCCGCTCCCGGCGCCAGGGCGGCCCCAGCCGCCGCGCACTCAGTCGAGCGGCAGGCGGCGGATCGAGGTCGGCGCGAGCTTCGTCAGGTCGGTCGGCGCGCTCTCGTCGCCCGGGAAGCTGGGCCAGTGGCTGTTGCCGACATAGTAGAAGGCGCCGTCGACCACCACGCCGAGGGTCGGCTCGTCCCACTCCGCGAGATTCCGCTCGAGCGTCTTCGCGGAGGTGAGCGAGCGCCCGTCGGCGGCGAGCTCCAGCGAAACGATGCGCGGCGGGTGGATGCCGTTCTGAATGCCGATCAGGCGGTTTCCGACCCGTCGCAGCCCGTCGATGCCGAGCACCGTGAAGTTCGCCGGCGGGCGCATCCAGGTCCACCGGCTCTCGCCTTCGCCCGCGAGGTCGAGAACGCCCAGGCCGTTCGACCAATCGGCGACGTAGAGCAGACGGCCGTCGGCCGAGAGCGCCAGTCCGCCCGGGGAGCCGAGCCGCTCTTCGCCGGCGAGGAGCGTCAGGATGCCGCCGTCCGGCTTGACCCGCAGGAGCGCCTTGGCCTGCGGGTCGGAGACGAAGATGCTGCCGTCGCCGGCGAGCTCGAGGTCGTTCCAGCTGTGGGCGCCGGGCGGTGCGTCGAAGGTGCTCTGCCACTTGCCGGAGTCGAGATCGAAGGCGAGGAGCGCGCTCTTGTTGCGATCGGCGACCTTCAGACCCGTGGTCTGCGGCAGGCCGGCCGAGAGGACCCAGAGGCGGCGGTGTTCGGAGTCGACCGCGATGCCGAGCGCGGACAGCAGGCCGTAGGCGCCGCTGGGCACGAAGTCGGAGAGCTGACCGTCCTTAGTACGGCGGATGATCTTCCTTTGTACGACGCTCGAAAAGTAGAAAGAGCCGCTCTTCGGGTCGTGGGCGATGCCTTCGATGAGGTCAGGGGAGGCAAGGTGAAAAGCCTCGACGGAGGCAGAGATCGGGTTCTTCAGGGCATCGAGGCGCGTGAGAGCGTCCTGGAAGGCCGGATCGGGGAGGAGAAGCGCCGCCAGCTCCGGGTCCTGACGCGGATCGCGAGCCATGCCGGCGTCGACCTGGCGGCGGAAGGCCGCGATCGCCCCGGGTGCGTCGCCGGTCAGCAGGCGGGCGACGGCGAGGCGGTAGAGGAGGCGGGTCGGGTCGGGGAGCAGCTCGACTGCGCGCTCGATGCCGGCGCGATACTGCGCCAGATCCTTGCGATCCTTGGCTTCGAGCCCGGCCGCGAAGGCCTGCATCGCCGCGGCGAGGTCGGCTGCGGCAGGTGAGGAGGCGGCCGGAGAGGCGGTCGGTATGGGCGCGGTAGTCGTTCCCTGGGCTGCCGCCTGCGTGCGAGATGTCTGCGGATGGGCGAGCGAGGCCGAAACCAGGCCGACGGCGGCGACGAGCACGGCGGGGAAGTGGCGCATCTAGACTCTTACGGATCTGCCGGCGATCGGTTTTAAGGCCGCGGCATTCAACGGGACGGCATATATGGATCTGGACATAGCTGCAC
>JAYTAM010000230.1:0-17865 GCA_043737505.1 Thermoanaerobaculia bacterium | reverse complement strand
TGCTGGCGCGAAAGATCTCGGGCTGCTTGCGCAGCAGCTTCTCCCCCACCGGCGAGCGATAGAAGACCAGCATGGCATCGAGCTCATCGGCGCTGAAGCTGGCGAGATAGAGCGGCAGGATCGCGTCTTCCAGATCGCGGGGATCGCACTCCCCACGAAACTTCACCCAGAGCTCCGGCGGCACCTCTGGCATCGCCCGCTTGAAGGTGTCGAGAATCTTGTCCACCATCTGCAGCCCCACGTTCGACGACCCGGTAAGGCGCAGGAGCTCGCGCGCCTTGACCTCCGCCGCCGAAGGCCGCGCGAGAAGCTGCGCCTGCGCTGGCGCAGGCTCGGGTGGGGTCCCTTCGGCTTTGGGGGTTGGCGAAGCGGCAGAAGAAGCTTCCAGTAAAGGGGTCATCGATCGCGACTCCGGCACCGGCGTTGCCCCGCCGCGCGCTGGCTTGGCCGCCACCGCGAAAGGCACAATCAGGCTGATCAAAAGAACCGGGAGCGAGCCTCCGAAACCAGCCCTGCCGAATCTCCGACTCGAGGGTCGCACCCAGTGCCGCATGGGCCGCGGAAGCATCATCGTGCACCTCACCTTTACTGAAGCATTTTCTTTACCGAAGCTTTTGCTTTCTTCCCGAGCCTTTCCCGGAGCTCGATTTACTCCGAAGGCGAGATCAGCTCACAGAACTTCTGTAGATCGATGTTGCCGCCGGAGACGATGGCGACGATCGGGCCGGGGCCGGCTTTGCCGGTGAGGGCCGCCGCGACGGCGAGGGCGCCGGCGCCCTCAGCAACGACCCGCGCCTTCTCCGCCAGCAGGCGCATCGCCTGCCGGGTCTCCTCGAGAGTCACGACGATGGAGCCGTCGACCAGCGGCTGCATCCGCTCCCACATGCGCGGGAAAACGCTCTGGCCGCCGGCGCCGTCGACGAACGACGGCTTCCAGGCCGGGAAGCGCTGCGGTGACCCGGCGCGCAGCGAGAGGGCCAGCGGGGCGGCGGTCTCCGGCTCGGCGCCCCAGATCGCCACTGCCGGCGCGAGCGCCTTGAGCGCGCTGCCGACGCCGGTGAGCAGCCCGCCGCCGCCGACGCTGGCGACCACCGCGGCGGTTTCGGGCGCATCCTCGAAGATCTCGAGGCCGATCGTCGCGTGCCCGGCGATGAAGTCGTGATCGTCGAACGGATGCACGAAGGTCCCTTCGACCCCGGGATAGGCGCGCGCCTCGAGCGCTTCCCAGGCGGCGTCGTACGAAACAGGAATCAGCCTCGCGCCGAGCGCCCGCATGCGCTCTATCTTTGCCGCCGGTGCCGACTCGATGACCACCACCGTGCACGGCACGCCGGCACGGCGTGCCGAGTAGGCGACGCCCTGGCCGGCGTTCCCGGCGCTGATCGTCCAGACGCCGCGCTCGCGGTCGGCCGGGGCCAGCCTGGCGACGGCGTTGGCTGCACCGCGCAACTTGTAGGCGTTGATCGGCTGCAGATTTTCGAGCTTGAGGCGGATATCGGGGTACTCCGGCCCGAGCTCGAGGCGGACGAGCGGCGTCCGGATGGCGGTGCCGGCGATGCGCTCACGCGCAGCCACAATCTCGGACAGCTCGATCGGGCGGACGGCTTCGAGTCCCCGCGGCATCGCGATCTCCTAGAAGAAAAGCTCGGTAAGGACGGGATTCGAGACCACCCGACCTTCGGTGGTCAGACGAACCCTTCCGGCGCTCTCGACGACGAACCTGTCGAGGCGAAGGAGGCGCGCGGCCAGCTCGGCTTCGCCCGCCCCCGAGGCGGCGCGCAGGGTCTCGATGCCGATCCCCTCTTCCAGCCGCAGGCCGAGCATCGCCTGCTCCTGGGCGAGGTCGTGGTCGAGCGGCAGGATGGCGAGTGGGTCGCTGAGCCAGGCGCCGAGGTCGGCGGGATGCCGGAAGCGCCCGCCGTCGACGAAAGAGTGGGCCGACGGCCCCAGTCCCAGCCAGGGTTCGAGATGCCAGTAGCGCAAGTTGTGCCGCCCCTGCTTGCCGGGCCGCGCGAAGTTCGAGATCTCGTAGTGCTCGTAGCCGGCGGCGACCAGACGGTCGTGCATCGCGAGGTAGCGCCGACGCTCGGCCTCCTCGCCCGGAAACAGCCGCGGTCGTTCGCGGCGCAGGAAATCCATCTCCGAGCTCTCGTGCACCTCGAGCAGATAGAGACTCAGGTGGTCGGTCTCGAGTGCGATCGCCTTCTCGAGCGAGCGCCGGAAACCCGCCTCGGTCTGTCCCGGAATCGCCAGCATGAGATCGATGGAGAGGTTGTCGAATCCGGCCTGGCGCGCCTCGCGGACGACCTTCTCGGCGCGGGCTGCATCGTGCCGCCGGCCGACCAGGGTGAGCTCGCGATCGGAAAACGATTGCACCCCGATCGACAGACGGTTGACGCCGGCGGCGCGGAGCGCCGTCAGCGTTCCGAGGTCCAGATCCGAAGGGTTCGCCTCGGCCGTGACTTCGGCGTCGGCGGCGATCTCGAAGCGCTCGGAGAGATGGGCGAGGACGGCGCCGATCTCCATCGCCGAAAGCAGCGAGGGCGTACCACCGCCGAAGAAGATCGTCGCCACTTCGCGGCCGTGGAGCGCCGTCCAGCCGTCGATCTCGCGGTGCAGCGCGGCCAGGAAGAGCTCGATCTTGAAGCGGTTCTCGCCGACGCGGTAAAAGTCGCAGTAGCGGCACTTCGTGCGGCAGAACGGGACGTGGAGATAGATCCCGAGACCGGCGGTATCGGCGACGCTCGCACTCATGCCGCGGCTCCGCCGGCGAGATACTCCGCGCGGAGCTCGGCGAGGAGCGCCGGGCGAGCTCCGGCACCGGCGGCACCGGCAGCGCTGTCGATCAGCGAGAGGGCCAGCGGGGAGAGGAAGCCGAGATGAGCCAGGTTCCCCTCCCTGGAGAGCGCCGCCAGATCGAGGCCCGCGACGGCAGCGCTCTCGAGATGCCGGGCGGCGGCGAGCAGCGCCGCGCCCTCGGCCTCGCTCCGCCCGACGCGCAGCCAGAGCTCGCCGCACTCGGCGAGAAGGGTCGCCAGTGCCCGGTTGCGGGCCAGGCGCGGCGGCAGCTCGGCCACCGGCCTTTCGATGAACGCCGTCAGACCCGCACTGGCGACGGCCGAAGCGAAGACGCGTTCCAGGCGCCGGCCGGACCCTTCTTCGGTGAGCGAGTGGTGAACCGCTTCGAAGCGGTCCTCACCGAGCAGATCGACCAGCTTCCGGCGATCGATCGGCGAGAGCTCCGGGGCGACGCCGACGACCGCAAGCGGCCGCCGCGTCGCGGCCCGGCGCAGCAGCCCACTCCAACCGGAGGGCTCGCTGGAGAGCCCGGGCAAGAGTGGAACCACGATCCAGGCCCGCTCCGGGAGTTCGTCGATCAGCGCCAGATTCTCGTCCAGCAAGGCGCTCAGCAGGTCGGCTACCAGGGTCGTGAGCGCCGCCGGCGTCTCCTCGTCGCGAGAGGCGAACTGATCGAGCACCGGCACGCGCGCGGCGACCAGGTCGAGCACGAGGTTGCTTTTTTCCCTTGTCCGGTCTTTTCGTACCGGTGGCACCCAGGCGACGTCGGCCAGCGGCGCGACGGCCGGGAGTCGGTCCCCCGCCGCCTGTTTCGGTCCGGCAGGAGCCGGCCAGACGATCTTGTGCTCGTAGAGATCGAGCCGCGGCTCGTCGGCTTCCGGCCAGCGGCGCGGGAGATGACGGATCCAGAACCGCGACGGCAGCGGCACCACCTCGCGCCAGGTCAATCGCCGGTCCCGCTTTCCTCCGCCGGCCGGACGAGCCCGCGGACGAGGAGCATGCGTTCGACGTACTTCGCGAGGACATCGGCTTCGAAGTGGAATCGGCTGCCGAGGCGCGCCTCCCCCAGCGTCGTGACTTCGAGCGTATGCGGAATGAGCGAGACGGTGAAGCTCTCGCCGTCGCAGGAGGAGACGGTGAGACTGACTCCGTCGAGCGTCACCGAGCCCTTCTCCACCACGTACGCCCCCATGTTCCGGGGAATCGTCACCGTGAACTCGCTGTGGGCTTCGCGATCGTCGCGCCGCACCAGCGTCGCCACCGTATCGACATGGCCCTGGACCCAGTGCCCGCCGAGCGAGTCGCCGGCCCGTAGCGCCGGTTCGAGATTCACCCGGTCCCCCTCGCGCATGCGGCCCAGCCGGGTGCGACCCAGCGTTTCACGCGAGAGCTCGACCTCGGTTTCGACGTGCGGCTCGCCCGCCGACCCGTCGGTCCGCTCGAGCACGGTCAGGCAGACGCCGGAAACCGCCAGGCTCGAGCCCGTGTGCAGCAGAGCTCCGAGCGCCGCCGAATGCCCGATCCGCAGCCGCACGCCGCCCTGCTCCGAATGGGCAGGCGCGGCGATCAGATGCCCAAGTTCGCGAACAATGCCGGTAAACACTCAGGCCCCTTCCGGCGTACTCGCCGTGTGGGGATCGAAACGCGGCAGAACGTAACACGGACGGTCTTCCGCGCGCCTTCTGTCTGCTCCTGCCGTAGTCCTTGATAGAACGTTCTTGCCCGCTCTCGGTGGCCTGGCGGCGTACGAGCACCGCGGGATTTTCAAGATCGTGGTGATGCTCACGAAGGTAATCGTAGCCCAAGCGAAGCCTGCGGCGCCCAGGACCTCCCACCTCATCAGGGATAGTTCCCTACCCGAATCCGCGCTCGCTGTCCGCCCGAACTCGATGCTCTACTTCGGCAACTGCTTCGAAGCGCCTGGTGGGAGAGCTTCTGGGCCTCGCTGTAGTGCGCGCTGCTGGATCGGAAAACGCTTCGCTCTGGTGTAGCTCCTGCGGGGCTCCGCTAAAAGCGCTCAGCTGGTCGTACGAGTGCAGCCGCAACTTGTCCACCAAATCGGGGCAGCTCCAGACCTTGAAATGGGCGCGAGACCATGGAACGCTCACAGTCACTTGGCCTTCAGGAACGGTCGTATAGTGAGCTCTGTCACCGGGGGAATCCCGGTCGCGGACTTCCCTTTCTCGCCGACTGCCACTCCCGCAGTTGATGCCGTTCGCTTGTCTGCTGCCCTGGACCTTACGGGAGCAGGATGGATCGGCGTTGGGTTCTCGAGCGCACCTTCACAGGGACTGTTTGGAGGTCAGCTGGGTGTTCTAGTCAATCGACTTACCAGCTCTCTGGAGATTTGGATCAACGGAACGACGACCCGCATCGCCAACGTGGCGATCCCAAATCTGATGCCCGGGTTCAACACCCTCGACGTTACCTACTCCCGCTCGGCGAACACGATTTCGGCCCTGGTAAATCACAGGCTGCCCACCCCAGGGTTTCTCATCGATTTGGACACGCTCCCAGGTGGTTCTTTCGTACCGAATATTCAGCACGTCTACTTTCAGTTCTTCAATCCCACGAGCCTACAGTCGACGATGGAGAGCTTCTGGGTCAATCGGCCCCCACTGCTAGCCAACGGGTTTGAGTCCGGTTCGATCGCGACCTGGACGTTGAGTTGCCCGCCCGATTGCGGGGGGCCTACGGGTCCAATCATCGTGCTGCCCTAGTCGACGCAGGAGTAAGTCTCCTCCAGGCCGCCGCCCCAGGAAGGCTCAGGGTCGGCGCTTGGAGGGACTTCACGTTCGTACCAGAAATTCAACGAGTGGACCACGCCGCATGCCATTCGAAAATCTTGATCCTTAGGCACTAAAATGGGTCGGGCTAGCGCCGACCAAGGCGCGAAGGCAGACAACATGTCCCTCTCGACTGGTTGACGTGGGTTAACCGCGCGAGCCGCTCTCCGTTGAGGAGGATTTCCAGTTGGCAATCGAGTGGACGGGCCTCCGAAGATTCTTGCGCCTAGCCATTGTGGCAAAAATGGCATTCCACGCTGTCTTCCTCCCAGTGTACGAAGGCCCGGACGAACCGATGCACCTGGCGCGAGCACGCGCCGCCGCGGGAATCAAGCAATGCGGGGCGCCAAAGAGCTCGAGCGTAGATGCCTGCGTCGTACAGTCCATCCGCGCCTGGCCCTGCGGCGCGAGTTTGCACGACGCCTTCCAATGCCCACCGTTTGGAAGTGAGCGAGCCTCCTTCAACATTCTCGACAACGAACGCGCAGTTGGCGCCCGCACCCCGTCAGAAAACTATGAGGCGCACCAGCCTCCCCTTTACTATCTGGTGGCTGGGGGGGTACTCGCACCTTTAGACTGGATCGGTCAGACAGCACCAGAGCGCCAGCTCTTCGCTATGCGAACCATGGCAGTGCTCCTCGTGGCTTGGTCTTTACTGATCCCAATCAGGCGATTGGGAATTGGCAACAAGGAATTCGAGCTCCTGCTGTTAGCAGCGCTACTCATACCGGGCGCGTCGGAGTCCCTGATCAGAGCAGCCAACGACGTGGCTGTTTTTGCCTGGGCTGCAGGCTTTCTCTATCTCATGGATCGTCTGCCGCCAACAAGTCAATGGAAGATCGCCCTAGTCTCGACTATCGGGCCGCTGCTGAAGCTCACCGCGCTCCCCATAGTCGCGTATGTCGCGCTGAAGGAGTGGAAGGACGGACGCCGCAGAACGGCTCTCCTTATCCTCGCCTGCTCGGCGGTGGTTTTTCCACTTCAAAGAGCGAGAGGCTGGATGTGGGGGGGAACGCTAGAAGCGAATTCTGCAGCGCCCATTTCAGATTCTCTAGGCACCATCGTGGCGGGCGTGGCTAAGAGCTTCGTTACTCTCATGAAAACCGCTATCTGGCTGGGTGGATGGAGTGGCTTCCGCGCTCCTGTTTGGCTCCTTGTCAGTTTTTGCCTGGCCATCCTTTGCGTCGTTTGGCGCTGCTTTCGCAAACTTCCAACCGCTAGGTCATGGGTTCCTCACCTGGCAGCAACACTGGTGGCTGTGCTTGGCATCATCGTTTTCGCACTAGGCCACCGGAAGGTCTTCGGGGTTTGGGGAGCGGTAGGCGGGTGGTACGCCTGGGGGTGGGTGCCTTGGCTGGCGCTCGCGATCGGCGAGCTCGTGGAATTTCGAAGGGATCGGCTGTTAGAACTAGCCTGGAGCCTAGCCCTCACAATTGGAGCGCTAAACGTGGCGTGGTACTCCTTGGCGTTTAAGAACTATGGCTAGTAGAGCTGCCGCGTAGGTCGTTGTCTTGTCCAGCCCAAGAAGACACGGCAGGCGACCGCGTTTTCTCCAGTCTCCACTCTGCAGGCGCGCGAGAGCCAGACCGGCTAGCGGCAAGGCCATAGCAACCAGGGCGCCGTTGGCCGCAGCCGGGATTGCAGGCACCGAATGTAGCTCGCCGACAAAACCCTGGAATATCACGGTGGGGCTGTCCTTCCCACCCATAGCCGGAGTTCCAACCGGATGCGCCGACGTACACGGCACCTTCTCGCAAATACTTTCCCAGCTGCGCGCGCGGAGCATCCGTACAGTAAGAATGGACTGGGGTCGCCACACCGACGACCAGTGCTTCTGCCAGCGAGCACGCTGCGCTCGCCGAACAGTGAAGATGCCCATGGGAAGGAAGAACAGACACAGGTTGGATATCTACTCCGGGCGCAGAAAAGTCGCTAGGTCTCAGGTCGGCCCGGAAACCTTGGAATTTGGCGCCAGATCCAGCCCTTGAAACAGGTCTTGCAAACATCTCGAGTTGAATCCTGACAGCACCAGGTCCGATCCGCACTTCCGGCTACGCAAACGATCGATCGCGGGGGCGGCGGCGAGCTTCGCGACGCCGCTTCCTCCGAGGGGCCCGGGCGCCTCCTGCCCGGCCAGAAGCCGCCCGGCGACGGCCACTTCCAGGCGGTCGTAGAGGCCGGCGTCGAAGAACGCCGTCGCGACCTCGCGTCCGCCCTCGACCAGCAGGCTCGAGACCTCGCGCCCGGCGAGCTCCGTCAGCACTGCGGCGGGCGTGACCCGGGAGAGCTGGACGACTTCGGCGCCGCGCCCGCGGAGCTCGGCGATGCGCTCCGGCTCTGCCGATTCGCAGTAGATCACTACCGGCCCGGGCACGGTGAACAGCCTGGCCGTCGCCGGCGTTCGGAGCCGCCGGTCGAGCACCACCCGCAGGATCGGTTCCTCGGCCAGCCCCAGGCGGCGGTCGAGCCGCGGATCGTCGGCGAGCACTGTGCCGATGCCCACCAGGATGGCCGAGTGCTCTTCCCGCAGCGTCAGGGCCCAGCGCCTCGCCGCCGCACCGGAAATCCACTGGCTCTCCCCCGCGGCGGTGGCAATCTTGCCGTCGAGGCTCATCGCCCACTTGAGGGTGACCGCGGGCCGCGCCAGGATCCGATTCACCAGGAAACGGAAGTTGAGCTCGGCCGCCTCCTGCGCCCGCTCCCCCACTTCGACCGCGATTCCCCCCCGGCGCAGGCGCTCGAAGCCGTTTCCCGAAACCCGGCTGTCGGGATCGCGGTGACAGGCGACGACCCGCGCGACGCCAGCCGCGACCAGCGCTTCGGCGCAGGGAGGTGTCCGGCCGTGGTGGCAGCACGGTTCGAGATTGACGTAGAGCGTCGCGCCGCTCGCCGCTGCCCCGGCGGCAGTGAGCGCCAGCGCTTCGGCGTGCGGTTCGCCCGGGCGACGATGAAAACCCTCGCCCACGATCCGGCCGTCGCGTACCAGGACGGCGCCGACCATCGGATTCGGGGCGCTGGTGGCGCGTCCGCGGGCGGCGAGCGTCAGCGCGCGGCGCAGCGGATCAGGCGACGAGGGCAGAGGCGAACTCCCGCGGCTCGAAGTCGACGAGGTCTTCCGGCGCTTCGCCGACGCCGAGGTAGAGCACCGGCACCTTGAGCTCGCGCACCACCGCGACGACCATCCCCCCGCGCGCCGTGCCGTCGAGCTTGGAAAGCAGCACGGCATCGACCGCGGCGACACGAAGGAACTCGCGCGCCTGCACCAGCGCGTTCTGTCCGGTCGTCGCGTCGAGCACGAGGAGCGTCCGCACCGGCCAGCCGGCGGCCTCGCGCTCGACGATCCGGCGGATCTTCGCCAGCTCGTTCATCAGGTGCTCCTTGTTGTGGAGCCGCCCGGCGGTGTCGACGATGAGATGGTCCACTTTGCGCGCCTTCGCCGCCATGATCGCGTCATAGACCACTGCCGCCGGATCAGCAGCGGCGGCCTGGCGGATGACATCGACGCCCAGGCGCTCCCCCCAGATGACCAGCTGCTCGATCGCCGCCGCGCGAAAAGTATCCGCCGCGGCCAGCAGGACCTTGTCACCGCGCAGCTGCCCGCGGCGCGCCAGCTTGGCGATCGAGGTCGTCTTGCCGGCGCCGTTCACACCCACGACGAGGGTGAGCCGCGGACCCGGCAGCGACTCGAAGGGGACGCCGATGGCCTCGGCATTCCCCTCCCGCAGGAGACGCTCGACCTCCTCCGCCAGGAGCTGCCGCAGGCGCCCTTCGGTGCCGAGGTCGGCGCGCCGCACGCGCTCGCGCAAGCGGTCGAGAAGCAGCTCGACCGTACCGAGACCGAGGTCGGCGCCGATCAGCGCCTCCTCGAGGTCCGCCATCGTGGCGATGTCGAGCTTCGGCTTGAGATCGAGCGCCGCGCCCACCCTCTCGCTGAGCTTCGCCTGGGTACGCGCCAGCCCTGTCCGGAGCTTCTGCCAGAGGCCCCTGGCCGGAAGCTCCGCGGCCGGAGATTCTGACTGCGTGCCGTCGGTCATCGTCGCTTCAGCTCTGCACGAAAAGCGCGCGATGCAACTGGTCGCACGCCTCTTCCATGGTCCGCCGCGCGATTCCGGCAAGCGCCGGGCGTCGTTGCACCAGTACGACGTAGTACCCGTCGGGCAGCGGCATCGAATAGAGATGCAGCCCCTCTTTCTCGACATGCAGGAACCTGGCCTTCCCCAGGTTCGTGCTGGCGAGAAAGTTCTCGCTCTGCCGGAGGTAGATGCCGACGTAGGCGCCGACGACGCGCATCTGATACGGACTGTAATCCGAACAGGCGAAGTCGACCGTTTCGCCGGTGTCGTCGAGGAAGAGCACGCCGACGGCACCGTCGTTCTGGGCCAGCAGGTTGGCGAGGATGTACTGGAAGGGCAAGGTCGGTGTCTCCGGGTCGATTCAGGGTCGGCTCAAATATAGGACGCGATCGGCAGCTCGATCTCGAGCCCCGGGCGGGTGCGTTCGTTCATTTCCTCCACCAGCGAGCCGCCTTCGAAAGCGCGCAGGAAGGCGGTCACGACCTTGGCGTCGAAGCGCGTGCCGGCCAGCTGGGTGATGAGCTCTGCCGCATAGCGGGGCTCGTAGGCCTTCTGGTACGGCCGGTTGGTGGTGATGGCGTCGAAACAGTCGGCGACCGCGACGATGCGGGCCATCAGCGGAATCGCTGCGCCCTTCAAACCATCGGGATACCCTTTTCCGTTCCAGTTCTCGTGATGCCACTTCACCGCCGGCAGCATCTCGCGCAACGGCTCGATCGACTGCAGGATCTCCGCCCCGATCGTCGGATGCGCTTTCATCTGCTCGAACTCTTCGGGTGTCAGAACCCCGCTCTTGTTGAGCACCCGGTCCTCGATGCCGATCTTGCCGACATCGTGCAGCAGCGCCGCGATCCACAGCTTGTGCTGGAACTCCTCGTTCTGGCCGAGCGACTTGGCGATCAGCAGCGAGAGCTCGGCAACGCGCTCGGAGTGGCCGCGCGTGTAAGGGTCCTTGGCGTCGATCGCCGCAGCGAAGGCGCGGATGGAGCTGATGAACAGCTCGCGGTTCTGCCGCGCCGCCTCCTTGAGCTTGGCGACATGGTCCTCGACGTAGCCCGCCATGAGATTGAAATCGGCCGACAGGTCGGCGAGCTCGGCGACGATTCGCTGCTCGGGCAGACGTTCGCTGAAGTTGCCCGAGGCCATGCTGTGCGCGGTCTCGGAGAGCTGGCGGATCGGCTGCCCCAGCCAGCGCGAAGCGTAGATCGCGAACAGCACCGCCAGGAGGAGCAGGAGCACCGTCGCCAGGAGGGCGCTGATGACCATGCGGCGCGCCGATTCGAAGGCCGCCGCCACCGGTCGATGAACGACGACGCCCCAGCCGCTTTCGACCACCGGACTCACCATCCCGAGCATCGCAATGGCGCCGTGCTCGCTCTCGAGCGTGTACTCGGCGGTCAGGTTGAGGGGCTTCTGCGCGAAGTCGCGAACCAGATTGGACCTCGCCAGGGCCCGCTGGACGGACACGCTCGCACCCTGCGACCAGAGCAGGTCGCCGTCGCGATCGACCAGAAAGATCTGTGCCTGCCCCTGGACCTTGGCGTCGCGCTCGCGCACCGCCTCCATGAGGCGCAGCCGGATCAGACTCTCGACGACCATCGAAATGGCGCCGCGATCGTCCCGGATGGGCACGGCGAGCGCCGCCACCGGCTCGTTCGAACGCGGCAGAACGGCGAAGCGGTAGATCGCCGAGTTCTGCGCCAGCGCCGCCTCGAACGCTTCGTCGAGGGCGCGCTCGGGAGACTCGCCGAGGTCGGGCAGCGAGAACCTCCAGCCCGTCCCATCGAGATCGAGCACCCGCAGCGCCAACGGCTGTCTGGTGCCGCGCACGAAGCGCTGCAGGTAGGTGGTGACCCAGGGCTCCCGCAGGCGCTCCTGCACGACCGCCGGACCCGGCGGCGCCAGGGCGCCGGTGCCCAGTTGCTCGAGCTCGCGGCGGGCCCCTGCCAGGTAGTCGTCGAGCTCGCGCGAGAGCGACTGCGCAGAGGAGGTCAGGAAGCTCTTCTCCTCGGTGACCAGGAGCTCCCGGTTCTGAGCAATCAGCAGCCAGTTGGTGATCGCGAGGGGGATGGCTCCCGAGAGCAGCAAAAGCAGAAACGCCACATGCCGGAGCTTCAGGCGTCGGGTCAGTTGTGGAAGGGCGCCCATGGCATGGTCGGAGTCCGGCGGCCGCGACCGCGGAGTGCGGGGTGCGGGTTGCGGGTGCGGTCCGTGCGAAGCTCCGGCGGCATTATACGGGCCGGATGCTGCCGGCGCTGTCGCCGAGGAAAGACTCTAGCTCCCGGGCCACTTCGGCGGCCCCGATTCCGGCGATTCGTTCGCCCTGTTGCGGCGCCATCGGCAGAATCCAGGTCAACCCGGACTCCCGCGCCTTCTTGTCGCGGGCGAGATTCGACAGGACTTCGCCGGCCGAGAGCCGCGGCAGCGGCGGCAGGCCGAGCCGGTCGAGCAGCTGTTCGATACGGGACAGGAATACGGGGTCGGCGCCCCTCGCCCGCGCCAGCCGGTGGCAGAAGCGCATCCCCCAGGCGACGGCGTCGCCGTGCAGCATCGTGCCGTACCCGGCGGCGGCTTCGAGGGAGTGGCCGAGGGTGTGGCCGTAGTTCAGCAGCTGGCGCTCTCCGGCTTCGAACGGATCGCGCTCGACGACGCCGACCTTCGCCGCCGCGGCAGCGCGGACGACTTCGGCGAGCGCCGCCGGTTCGCCGGCGAGCAGGGCCTCGAGGTCGTTTTCGATCCGCGCCAGCAGCCCGAGATCGAGCAACGCGGCCATCTTGATCGCCTCGACCAGGCCCGAGCGCAGCTCGGCGAGCGGCAGGGTCGTCAAGGTGTGGCTGTCGGAGACCACGAGCTCGGGCTGGTGAAATACCCCGACCAGATTCTTGCCGGCTGCGAGGTCGATCGCCGTCTTGCCGCCGATGGCGGCGTCGACCTGCGCCAGAAGGGTCGTCGGAATCTGCACGAAGGCGACGCCACGCAGGAACGTGGCGGCGACGAAACCTGCGAGATCGCCCACCGACCCGCCGCCGAAGGCGACCACCACGCTGTCGCGCTTGCCGCCGGCGCGCGCCAGCGTCTCCCACATCTGGCCCGCGACCTCGAGGCTCTTTGCCGCTTCGCCGTCCGGGACCTCGAGCTCGACGAGCGCCGGCGCCAAAGCGCGGAGCGGCTCGAGCGCCCGCCCCTGGAGGCGCACGACGGTCGGGCTCGAGATGACGAAAACGGTACGCTGCCGGAAGAGCTCCGCACGCGCGGCGAGCGCCCCCGCGAGGCACCCGGCGCCGGCGAAAATCGCCGTCTCACCCTGCGCATGGCGCAGCCAGAGGGGACGGTCGCCGGAGCTCACCGCCGCCTCAGCCTTTGGATGCAGGTGCGACCGCGGGTGCGAGTAGCAGGCCGAGCTCCTTCAATTGCCGCGGATCGACCGCTGAAGGCGCTTGAGTCAGCAGGCAGGAGGCCGAGGCGGTCTTCGGGAAGGCGATGACGTCGCGCAGCGAAGGCGCACCGGTCATCAGCATCACGATCCGGTCGAGCCCGAGCGCCAGGCCGCCGTGCGGCGGGGCGCCCATGCGCAGCGCATCGAGCAGGAAGCCGAAGCGCTCACGCGCCTCTTCTTCACCGATGCCGAGGAGCCGGAAGACCTGACTCTGGACGTCGCGATCGTGAATCCGGATGGAGCCGCCGCCGAGCTCGGTGCCGTTGAGCACGATGTCGTAGGCCCGGGCCCGCAGCGAACCCGGATCGGCGGCGAGCGATTCGACGCCGGCGAGGTCGGGGCTGGTGAACGGATGGTGCATCGAGAACCAGCGCTTCTCCTCCGCCCCCCACTCGAGCAGCGGGAATCCGGTCACCCAGAGGAACTCGTGGCGATCGGCCGGAATCCAGTCGTGCTGCCGGGCGAGCTCGAGGCGAAGAGCGCCGAGCGCCGGCGACACGGTCATCGGCTTGCCCGCCGCGAGGACCGCGATATCGCCCTCCTCGACGCCGAGCGTGCCGGCGATCGTCTCGAGCTCCGCCGGCGCAAGCCCCTGCTTCACCGAAAACGTCAGCTCGCCGTTCGCCCGCTTGAGCAGCAGAACGCCGGGGAGGCCCTGCTTCTTGACGAAGTCGCTCCACAGGTCGGTCTGCGAGCGGCTGATCGAAGCACCCCTGGGTACGACGATCGCGCGCACCACTCCACCCTCTGCCGCGACCTTCTGGAAGACCTTGAAAGCGGAGGCGCCGGCGATCGCCGTGACGTCCTGGATCTCGACCCCGAAACGCAGGTCCGGTTTGTCGCTGCCGAAGCGCGCCATGGCGTCGTCGTAGGTCAGTCTCCTGAAGGGAGTCGTGACGGCGATTCCCACCATCGGGAAGATCCGCGCGAAGAGCCCCTCGATGAGCGCGAAGATCTCCTCCTCGGTCGGAAAGGAGATCTCGAGGTCGATCTGGGTGAACTCGGGCTGGCGATCGGCGCGCAGGTCCTCGTCGCGGAAGCAGCGCGCGATCTGCATGTACTTCTCGAAGCCGGCGATCATCAGCAGCTGTTTAAACAGCTGCGGCGACTGCGGCAGGGCGTAGAACTCGCCGCGGTGAACGCGCGACGGCACGAGGTAATCGCGTGCGCCCTCCGGCGTCGACTTGGTCAGGATCGGAGTCTCGATGTCGAGAAAGCCCTGTTCGTGGAAGTAGGCCCGGACGGCATGAGTGATCTCGTGTCGCAGGATGAAGTTCCTGGCGAGCTCCGGCCGGCGCAGATCCAGGAATCGGTACTTGAGGCGCGTCTCCTCGGCGACATCGGCACGCGAGTCGACCGCGAACGGCAACGGGTCGGCCTTCGAGAGAACGGCGGCGCGTTCGACCAGAACCTCGACCTCGCCGGTCGACATCTTCGGATTCACCGCCTCCGCATCGCGGGCGATCACCGTCCCCTCGACCTCGACCACCCACTCCGACCGCACCGGATCGAGGACGGCGAGCGCCTCCGCCGACTGGTCCGGCTTCGCCACCACCTGCGCTACGCCACTGCGGTCGCGCAGGTCGAGGAACAGCACCCCACCGTGGTCGCGTCGGCGCTGCGCCCAGGCCTGCAACAAGACCTTGCTACCGATATCTTCGCGGGATAGCGTCCCCGCTCCTCTGCGCTTCATGACTTCACCTCGTGCCCGTAGGGCAAATGCTTCTACTCTTCTTCTCTATCTCGCACGGCCTTGACCGCATTCGCGGGCGGCGGTGTCGCAGACGCAGCGCTTTCAAAAGCGCCGGTAAAGGAAAAGAGCCGCCGGAGCGTTTCCTCAAGCTCCGATTCGTCCAGCTCCAGCCGCTCTCCGGTGCCCAGGAAGCGCAGATTGAGTCCCGTCCTGCCGGCTTTGTCCCCGCCGACGTAGAGGATGACGGGAGCCTGCATCGCCACCGCCCGCTCGTAGACTTTCTCCTGCTTGCCTGCGCCTTCGACCGCCGGAATGCCCGCCCTGCGCAGGCGTTCCACGACAGCAAAGAGCGGTGAGAGCTCGCCTTCATTTACCGAAAGCTTTTCCGCGGCAGTGACCACCACCGGTCCGACCGAGAGGAAGAGGCCGGCCCTGCGGGCCGGCGAATCGGCGGGAAGGACGTCGAGCAGACGATCCTCGCCGATGGCGAAGCCGACGCCGTAGGTCGGCGGTCCGCCCAGTTCCTCGACCAGCCCTTCGTAGGCGCCACCGCCGCAGATCGCGTTCTGCGACCCGAGGCCTTCGGAGACGATCTCGAACACCGTGTTGGTGTAGTAGTCGAGGCCGCGCACCAGGCGCGGCGACACCTCGTAGTCGACGTCGAACTGTTCGAGCGCTCCGCAGACCGCCGCGAAGTGGGCCCGGCTCTTCTCGCTTAGCGAGGCACGCAGCTGTGGCGCCGACGCCAGGAGCTCCTGCTCCTGCGGACTCTTGCTGTCGAGGACTCGCAGGGGATTCGTCGCCAGGCGGCGCACGCTCTCTTCGCCGAGCTTCCCGCGATGCGGCTCGAGGTAGTGCAACAAGGTTTCGCGATAGGCCGCGCGGGAGGGGGCGTCGCCGACGGTATTGAGCAGAACCTTCAGGTCCCGGAAGCCGAGTTCGCGGAAGAAGGCCACCAGCATGAGCAGAACTTCGGCGTCCGACTCTGCGCCCTTGCCGCCCAGCAGCTCGGCGCCGATCTGATGGAACTGGCGATAGCGCCCCTTCTGCGGGCGCTCAAAGCGGAACTGCGGTCCGATGTAGAAGAGCTTCACCGGCTGCGGCTGCCGGTGCATCCCGTGCTCGACGAAGGCGCGCACGACCGAGGCGGTGTTCTCCGGCCGCAGGGTCAGGTTTCGCTCCCCCTTGTCAACGAACGAGTACATCTCCTTGCCGACGATGTCCGACGATTCGCCCACGCCGCGGGCGAAGAGCTCGGTCTCTTCGAAGACCGGCGTGCGGATCTCGCGGAAACCGTAGCGGCCGAAGACCGCGCGCGCGACGTTCTCGACCGCCGCCCAGAGAGCGGTGTCGGCGGGCAGGATGTCGCGCGTCCCCTTGGGGGCCTGAAAGCGCGGCGCCATCCTCAGTACCCCCTGCCGAGCGCGGCGAGGTAATCGTCCTTCACCCGGACGTAGCGCCGGGCGATCTCGAGGATCGATTCGCGCTCGCCATCGGAAAGCGGCCGCACGATCCGCGCCGGCACGCCGAGGGCGAGCTGTCCCGACGGCACCCGCATCCCCGGCGGCACGACCGCTCCGGCGCCGACCTGTGCCCCGCTCTCGACGACCGCGCCGTCGAGGACCCGGGCGCCGATGCCTACGAGGCAGGCGTCCTCGAGCTCGCAGCCGTGAATCATGCAGCTGTGGCCGATGACGACGTCGCTGCCGATCGCCAGCGGAAAACGCTCATGAGTGACATGCAGGATCGTGCCGTCCTGGATGCTGGTCCGCGCTCCGACGCGGATCCAGTTCACATCGCCGCGCGCCGCGGTGTGGAACCAGAACGAGCTGTCCTCGCCGACCTCGATCTCGCCCGCGAGGTCGGCGGACGGCGCGAGAAAGACCCCCGGAGCCAGATTTGGAAGCTTGTCCTTGTAGGGGTAGATGGGCATGAGCGGTGCAGATCCAGTGGCGCGCGGTGCCGGAAACAGGAAGAATATCGAATTCCGCGCGCGGGAGTTGCCTCGCGAGCGCCGACAGCCGCGAGGTTTTGAAATCCATGCCTGCCGAAGAGACCGGCTTCACCGCTGCCCAATCCCTGCGTCGCGAGGCGGCGGGTCGCCGATCCTGGCGCCTGACACCCCGACAGACAGCGGATCTCGAGCTGCTCGGAAACGGCGCCTTCGCCCCGCTCGCCGGCTTTCTCGGCGCCGCCGACTACCGCGCCGTGATCTCCGGAATGCATCTCGCCTCGGGCGCCATCTGGGCGCTGCCGATCCTGCTCGACCTGCCGGAAGAGTTCGCCACCCAGCTCGAAGTCGGCGAACGCCTCGCTCTGCTCGACGACGAGTCGCGGCCGCGCGCGGTGCTCACGGTCGAGGAGCTCTACCGCCGCGATCTCGAGGCGGAAGCTCTGGGGGTCTTCGGTACGACACGCCGCGATCATCCCGGAGTCGCCCGGCTCTGCGAGCGCGAAGGCGCCTGGGCAGCCGCCGGCAAGCTCGACTTCCTGCCGCCACCGCCAGACCGTCCCTTCGCCCGGCTCCTCGCCTCTCCGGAGGAGCTCGTCGCCGAGTTCGCACGTCTCGGCTGGACCCGCGTGGTCGGCTTTCAGACCCGCAATCCGATTCATCGCGCCCATCACGCGCTGATGGCTGCGGCGATGCGCAAGGTGGATGCGAAGCTCCTGCTGCACCCGACGGTCGGCGAGAGCGCCGCCGGAGATATCGACGCCGCGATCCGCCTGCGCTGCTGTCGCGCCGTCCTCGACGAGTTTCCCGAGGGCAGCGTCCGCCTCGCGGCGCTGCCTCTCGCCATGCGCATGGCCGGACCGCGGGAAGCTGTGCACCACGCCCTGGTGCGCCGCAACTTCGGCTGCACCCACTTCATCGTCGGACGCGATCACGCCGGCCCGGGGGTCGACCGCGACGGCAAGCCGTTCTATCCCGGCGACGCCGCCCGCCAACTCGCCGAGGCGCACGCGTCGGAGATCGGTCTCGAGATCGTCGGCGCCGAAGAGTTCGTCTGGGCGCCGAACCGGGGTTCCTTCGTGCAGCAGTCGGATCTCGAACCGGGCGAGGCGAGTGCCAGCCTCTCG
>JAYTAM010000229.1:0-7745 GCA_043737505.1 Thermoanaerobaculia bacterium | reverse complement strand
CGAGCGCAAGAACTCGAGCGCCCGTTGCACGCCGCGGCGGAGCTCGATGTCCCGCTCCTTCTGCGAAGGAGAGAAAGAATAGACATCGAAGCCCTGGTCGAGTCCGTAGGTCGGGCTCATCCACGCCCCGCCGGTGACGGCGAGGGTCCGATAGCCCGCGGCGCGCAGGCGTTCGGCGAGGGTGACGAGCTCCGCCGGGGCCGGCTGCCTCGAGTTCACCCCATGGCTCAACGGATCGAGGCCGGTCAACATGGTCGTGTGCGACGGCAGGGTCCACGGCGCCTGGGAGATCGCGCGGAGGAAAACGACTCCGCGACTCCTCGCCCAGGCGTCGATCGCCGGCGAGGTCGGTCGCGAATGACCGTAGAGCGACAGGCGGTCGGCGCGCAGCGTATCGATCGAGATCAGCACCAGGTTCGGACGCTCGTCGCGCTCTTTTCGCCCCCGGCCCCCCCGACCAAGGGCCCCGCTGCGCAGCTCGGCGCCCTCCCAGAAGGCGAGCGCCGGGGGTCCTGCCTCGGCCCTCGATTCGAAGAGCAGCTCGCGGGACCTCTCGGAAGCAGCCAGATCGATCCAGCGATCGTGCCAACGCTCCCGCTCGAGCCCGCCCTCCCCGACGACTTCGTCGAGGAGCGTCGAGGTCGCGGTCGAAGATCGCAGTTGGATGCGGAACCGGGCGCCTCCGGTGTGCGGGGTGGAGAGTCCGAAGGCCACCCGGAGCGAAGCCTCGGTGCCCGGTGGAATTGTCCACGAGCGCGTCGCGCCAGAAGGCGCGAGGTAGCCGGAGCGGAGTTCATTGCCGAGCCGGATCCGCCAGGGTCTGTTGGCCATCCACTCGCCCGGCGAGTTCTCGGCTGCCGGGAACGGCGGCGGAGGGTCCGCCGGGAGCTCGCGAAGAGTCTCGACGGGCCGGCGGCGCTCTCGGCCGCCGCAGGCGAGAGCGGCGAGCGCCAGGAGAAGCGCCAGGGCTAGCCTTGGGGACACTTCACTCCGAACTCCTCGCGCGACTGAAGGCGCAGCGATGCGCTGTCGGGGAGGTAGCGCAGAAAGTAGCGCGGCGTCGCGCTCTGGCAGGGGATGGAGGCAAGCGGCCGCCGCGGGCCGCGTGCCGGCCCGGGGCGGACGTTCCAGGAGACCACCGTCGGGTCGCCGTAGACCCGCTGGATCTCGGAGACGACGCCCATCCTCAAAGACCCGGCGCCTTCGAAGTTGTCGATCAGGTCGGCGAAGAAGAACTCGGCGCCCGGCGTTGGCGCCGGGATCTGCCGCCGTACCTCCGTGGGGACCCAGCGGGCGAACTCGCCGGCGCGCACCCAGTTGTCGAGCTGCGGCGCGAGCGCCCGTGAGTCGGCGACCAGGAGGAGCGGAGCCGCGACCAGGAACGGCGCCAGACCGGCGAGCCGGCGTCGGCGGGGCGGGACGCGGCGTTCGAGTCCGCGGGCGAGCGCCTCGAGCGCGATCGCGCCGGCCATCGCCACTCCCGCGACGGCGAGGAAAGTCAGCCGTGCGCCGTACTTCGTGAGGCCCGGAAGGAGAGCCGCCATGGCGAAAAGAAGGGCCCAGCGGAGCCGGCGACAGGCGAGCGGCAGCAGGAAGGCGCCGAGCCAGAGCCAGGCGACCGTGCTCCACGACCAGGTCGCGGGCTGGAGCGCCCAGCTCTTCGCCGGCGCGACCGGGCGCAGGAGATCCTGCGCATAGGCGCTCCAGACGCTCAGATAGTAGGCGCTCCTCGACACCACCTCGACGCCGTAGTCGAGCGACCGGGCGAGCTCACCGATCGCCAGCAGCCAGGCGAGGTAGAGCCCCAGCACGGCGGCGATCCAGCCGTAGCGCGCCAGGAGCTTCGCCGGCCGCCAGCCGGGGAACGAACCGCGGGCGAGATCGCAGATGGCGAGCAGGAAGGGCAGGACCACCGCGGTCTCCTTGGTCAGCATCGCCAGCAGAAAGCAGGCGGCGCATGCCGCCACCGTCGCCGGCGAAGGCGAGGGCGCGCGACACCAGAGCGCGATGGCCGCGAGCACCAGCAGGCCCGAGGGGACCGTCCCTGCCGCCGCCGCGAGCCAGACCGCGGCTTCGGCGTGGATCGGTGCGGCGAGAAAGGCCATGCCGGAAAAAAGAGCCGCCGGCTTTCCGAGGCCGCACTCGAGCGCAATCCGCACCACCAGCAGGCCGCACAGGGCGAAGAGCAGCCAGAGCACGAGCCGGTAGGGTTGGGGGTCCCTGCCGAAGAGAGGCGCAAACAAGGCGAAGAAGGCCACCGTCCCGCCGCGGATGCCCGGGAGATGGCCGGCTCCGAAGAGCTCCGCCCCCAGGCTCGCCCAGGTGTAGCGCACACTGTCGAAGTCCTCGGCGACGAAGTACGCGCCCGCGGCTCTGCGATAGAGGATCCAGATGAGCGCCAGGCTCGCCGCGAGCTGCAGCGGGAGTTCGACGGCGGAACCTAAGTTGTTGTTTCGCGATGGACTTGTGACTGTGCCGCCGGTTTCCGGCGGGGCGCCTGGAAGGGCCGCAGAGCCGACAGCCCCGGTAGGGCCGGAAAGCTCGAGCGGGGGTGGTAACATCCGTCCGAGTTTCACCTCTATCCATACTGAAGGTCAAGTTCGAGACGAAGTGGATCCCAAAGGAGAAGCGAAGATGAAGAAGTTCATTTTGATTGTCGCCCTGTTGCTGGCGGTCGCCTCGGGCGCGAATGCCGCGAGCCTCGCGGTCAACGCCGCCTGCGCGCTCAACGGCACCAACTTCGGCCTGGAAGTGAACAAGGCGGTGGTCGGTGACGCCCACGTCCGCAGCGATCATCCCACCGATGAGGATCACATGCTCATCCGGTTCTGGATCGATCCCGACACCATCAACATCCCGCAGGTGGAAGGTTCGAACTACTTCCAGTTCCTGCGCGCTGGCCACGCCGGCGTCGGCACGACCCTGATCGCGTTCCTCAAGCGGGGCGTCGCGACGGGCAACTATCGCCTGACGGTGTACGCAGCTCGTGATGACGGTCCTGCGACGTACAAGTTCATCGGCGAAGGTTCGCTGCAGGTTTTCAACGGCGCTCCGGTACAGGTCGAGATCGAGTTCCAGCGCGGCAACCCGGGCACCGTGACCGCCAAGGTCAACAACGTTCAGATCATGACCAACACTGTGATCAACGTTGCGGCTGAGATCGACACGATCCGCTGGGGTGTGTTCGCGGGTGATCCGCCGGCCATCTCCGGTGACGCCACCTTCTGCCTCGACGAGTACGAGTCCTACCGCTGACGCAGGTCCCGGCCTCGCCGGCTTCAGGATCCGCTGAGCAACAGATCCCCCGGGCTCTCTTCACCAGGACGAGTCGTCCAGTGAAGGTGGCTCGGGGGTTTTCTTTTTTGTCGGCTGCGCGGACGGCGATCACCCTGCTGGTCGCCGCCACCGCGTCCGGCTGCCGGCCCCCGGAGGCGCCCCCGACGCGGGGCGTCGTTCTGCTCGATATCGACACGCTGCGGGCGGATCACCTCGGCTGCTACGGCTACCCGCGCGCCACGAGTCCGGTGATCGACGAATGGGCCAGGGGCGCGGTCGTCTTCGACTGGGCTTTCGCCCAGGCGCCGTATACGCCGCCCTCGCAGAGCAGCCTGCTCTCCGGCCTTCACGTTGCCACCCACGGCGTGCGAACGCGCGCCGACCGGCTACGCCCGGGCATCGAGACGATCGCCGAGCTCCTGGCGGAGAAGGGATTCGCCACCGCAGCGTTCACGGACGGGGGGTTCATGTCACGGGGCTTCGGCCTCGACCAGGGCTTCGAGCTCTTCGACAGCGAGGGCGGCGGACTGGATCGCATCGGGCCGAAGGCGATCGCCTGGCTCGAGGCACGCAAAGACGAACCTTTCCTGCTCCTGCTTCACACCTACGACGTGCACACGCCCTATGCGCCGCCGACGCCGCTGCGCGAGCGCTTCGCCGGGCTCGTGGAACCGCCTACGCCCGGATTCGAGCCGAGCTCCGAGGCGCTCGAGGCGATCCGGACCTCACGCTGGACCCCGGAGCCACTGCCCCTCGCCGACCGCGACCTGCGCTACGCCGAAGCGATGTACGACGCCGAGATCGCGCACGTCGATGCCTGGATCGGCAGGATTCTGGCCAGCTTGGCGGCGACCGGCCTGGATGCTCACACCACCGTCATCCTGTTCTCCGACCATGGTGAGGAGTTCGGCGAGCATGGGTCGTTGCTGCACGAAAAGCCCTACGCGACGGTGACCCGGATTCCGTTCATCGTCCGCACTCCGGGAGCGAAGACCGGGGCGCGCCGGGCGGAGGTAATCCAGGGGGTCGATCTCCTCCCCACCCTCTCCGAGCTGGTCGGTGCACGTTTGCCGCGAGGCGTCGAGGGTCGGTCGCTCGTCGCGGCGCTCCGGGGCGAAACGCTGGCGCCCCGTCCGGCATTCGGAGAGAATCCGTGGGTGACGCCGGGAAGCTACATGGTCGACGGGGACTTTCACCTCCTGTTCCAACCGGGTACCGAGTCCATGGAGCTCTTCCGCTTTCGCGACGATCCGCAGGAGCGGATCGATCTCGCAGGAGCGGAGCCGCGAGTCGTGGCGCGGATGAGGGGGGTGCTCGACCGGCACGACGCGCTGCTCGCCTCGATCGCGGCGCAGCCCGACAAGAGCGCCATCGATGACGAGACCGCCGCGCGGCTGCGCGCCCTCGGATATCTCTAGACCGGAGGGCGGCTCAACGCCATGGCAACCATCGAAGAGAATCTGCGCCACTGGGAGTCGTTCTACGCCTGGGATCAGAGCGGCGACGAGTGGTCGGAGGCCTGGGGTGGGAGCGAGGCGCTCTGGCGCGCGACCCTCCGGCCCAGGCTGGAAGCCATGCTGCCGGCGCGCGACGTGCTCGAGATCGCTCCCGGCCATGGCCGGATCACCCGCTTCCTGGCGCCTCTCAGCCGCCGCCTGGTGCTGGTCGACCTCGCACCGAACTGCATCGCCGCCTGCCAGAGCCGCTTCGCCGATCTCCGGCATCTCGAGTACCACGTCAACGACGGCCGCAGCTTGCCGATGGTCGCGAGCTCGTCAATCGACGCCGTCGTATCGTTCGACTCGCTCGTCCACGCCGGGCACGACGCGATGGCCGGATACCTGCCGGAGATCGCCCGCGTTCTCCGGCCCGGCGGAACGGCCTTTCTGCATCATTCGAATCTCGCCGACCTCCGGCGCGAGGCGGGCGGCGAGGTCGACAACCCGCATTGGCGGGCGACCGATATCGGCGCTTCGGGAGTGCGTGAAATCGCCAGGGAGGCCGGATTGGACTGCCTCGCCCAGGAGAGGGTCGCCTGGGGCGGACCGCTGCTCAACGACTGCTTCACCTGGTTGGTGAACCGGCCGCCCGGCGCTGCGACGGAGATTTTCGACCGGCCCGACTTCATGGCCGAAGCGGCCTCGGCGCGATTTTTCGCCGGCCTCGGCCGGGCGCTCGGAGTGTCGCGGCTCGCAGAGGCGGGAAGCCCCCGGGCCCCGCGGGCGTCCCGGTTGACCGAGTGGATTCTCGGCCGCCGACAGAGTCGATGAGCCGCCGACTCGCGAGGCCGGCCTGCCGCGCCGCCGCCGCCATCTCCCTTCTGCTGCAGTCGGCCTGTCGTCGAGAGGCGTTCCCCGACATCCTGTTGATCTCACTCGATACCCTGCGCAGCGACTGCGTCTGGCCGCAAAGCGGCCGGGCTCCGGACATGCCTTGGCTGGCGGAATACGCCGCAGGCGCGATCCAGTTCCGCGCCGCACAAGCGCCCATCGCCTTCACCCTGCCGTCGCACATGACGCTCTTCACCGGCCTCCACCCGCAGTCCCACGGCGTCGACGAGGGGCGTCCCCTGGCGAGCGCGGTGGCACCGCTCGGAGAACGGCTGCGGACTCTGGGCTACGCCACGCTCGGCCTGCACACCAACGAGTGGATGAAGGGCGACTTCGGTTTCGCCCGCGGCTTCGACCGCTACGAACAGCTGCCGCACGCGCCGACCTATGCCGACCGCGTGCGGGAGGCGGCGCTCGCCGGTTGGCCGGCGGCCAGGGGTGAGAAGCCCAGATTCCTGTTCCTGCATTTCATGGACGCCCATTCCGACTTCTTCGGCGTGCAGCAGAATCCGCTGCCGTACTACTCGCCGCCCGAGTTCCGGAGCGACCTAGAAGGCGCCGGAGAAGCGCGCGAGTTTTGTCTCGCGGACGGCGGCTGCGCGACCGACTACCTCCTTTCGGGCCAGCTCGATGCCGGTGGCCTCGACGAGTCGCGGGTCCGGCTCGCCGAGACGCTGTATCGCCGCGGCGCGCGCTATCTCGACGCGCAGCTGCAGCAGCTCTTCGCCGAGCTCGCCGTACGCGGCCTGCTCGAGCACACATTGGTCGTCATCACCTCGGACCATGGCGAGGAGTTTCGCGAGCATGGCCGGATGCTCCATTCGCAGGTATACGAAGAGAGCCTGCGCGTGCCGCTGATCGTCAAGCTTCCGGGCAAGTCGAGCGCCGCCCGGATCGTCGATTCGCCGGTGGGTCTCGCGGACCTGCTGCCGACCGTCCTCGACCTGATCGGCGCGCCGCCCGCGCCGCCCGAAGGCGAGATGCTCGACGGCAGTACCCTCGTCCCGCTCCTCCGGGGCGAGGCCGGCGGCGCGGTCCGGCCCCTGCTCTCCCAGGACAAGCTGACCCGCAGCGTCTTCGGGCTCCGGCGGGGGAACTGGAAGCTGGTTTCGGACCTCCACAGCGGCGAACGTAAGCTGTTCGATCTCGTCGCCGACCCGGGCGAGCGCCGCAACCTCGCGGAGCGCGAACCGGCGGTGCTCGACGAGCTGAGCTCGGCGCTCCGGACTACCCTGGCGCGGAGCCGCGCCGTCGCGCGCCGGGTCGGCGCGCAGCGCGCGCAATGGGAGGAGGTTCTCACTCGCGAAGAGGTGGCGCGCCTGCGCTCGCTGGGATATATCGATTGAGCTCCCTCCGCGCGAGGGCTCGCGCCGCCTTCGCCCACCTGCGCCTCTATCTCGAGGCTTCGCGCTACGAGCGCCGCGCCCGGCGTGCGGCGGCAAGCCCGAAGCCGGCGTCCGGAGGCTCGACGCCTGACGCCCCTCTGGCGGCGGCAAAGCGAAATCCGTCAACCCGCCGGTCCACTGGACGGGGCGTCTCGGGCCGCCCGCGTGTGCTTGTCGTCTCGCCGTATCCGATCCATCCGGCGATCTCGGGTGGAAGCATGCGGATCTCCAGCCTGCTGCGCGCCGTCGCCGACGACTTCGACTTGCACCTGGCGGTTTTTTCGACGACTCGCGACGACGCCGAACAGCGCGCGGCGCTCTCCACCTACTGCCGTTCGGTACACTTCCTTCGCCGCGAGGAGGCACCGCCGACAGAACCGTGGAGCCTCCTCCCGCGCGGCGCCGAGTACTTCGCCTTCGACGCCGCGCGCCGCCGGCTGCGCGACCTCGCCTGCACGCTCGACGTCCCCATCGTCCAGCTCGAGCACACCGAGCTGGGTCAGTTCGCCGGGCTCTTCCCGGGCCGCAAGGTGACGATGACCGAGCTCGACCTCTCGTTCGTCACCGCCGCCCGCCGCCGCGCGCTCGGTTTCGAGAAGCGCTTCGCCGTCGATCGCCTGCTCTGGGCCGATGGGGCGGGATATCGAAGGCTGCTGCGTTACGAGGTTCGCTCCGCGGAGCGCTGCGATCAGGTGCATGTCATGTCCGCCGCCGACCGCGCGATCCTCGGGCGCTACCTGCACGACGGGGAGCG
>JAYTAM010000228.1:0-7748 GCA_043737505.1 Thermoanaerobaculia bacterium | reverse complement strand
CCGAGAATCTGCGGCAGGCGCTCGACCATGTCGCGGACCACCGGCTGTGGATCGAATTCGGCCGCCACCGCGCGCCCGAGCTTGCGGATCGCCTCCTCGAGGCGGCGCCGGTCGGCGTGCACGAAGCGGTCGATCATCCCCTGCACCCGGTGGCGCAAAGGCTCCAGCAGCAGCAGGACGCCGAGCGCGAAGAGGATCGGAAAGGTGCGGCTCGCGGAGAGCTGCGAGCCCAGCGCGAAGGTATTCACCAGGGCGAGCGCAAGCGAGTAGACGGCGGCAACCCCGACGGTCACCATCGAGTAGACCAGGCTCCGGCGCACCATGACGCGAATGTCGAGGATTCCGAAGCGGATGATGGCGAAGGCGAAGGTCAGCGGCACGAGGGCCAGGGGCCCGAGGAGAGCGAACGCCTGCGGCTCGCTGTGCAGCCAGGCCGGGCGCGCGACCGCCAGACCGAGAAACGGCAGCAGGCCGAAGAGCGATCCGGCGAACACCAGGGCGATGCCTCGTCGCTGGCGCGGATCGCGGATCTCGCGCGCGTTCCAGGCCAGGGTGGCGAGGCCGACCAGCATGTAGACCCCGAGGACCCACCAGCTCGCCTCCGGCGCACCGGTGATCAGCCGCGGCGCAATTCCGGCGCGATGCCAGAGGCCGAGAGCGGCGACGAAGGCGAGCAGTGGCAGGGAGTAGAGCGTGACCAGGAGCCACAGCCAACGCCGCCGGCGGCGATGGAAGTCGGGCTCGCCGCCGGCCGGGCGCAGGCCGATCGGCCGCGGGAAGACGAGGAAGAAGTGCAGGAAACAGGCCGGCAGGAGGAGCAGGGCCACCGCCCCTGCCTCGAGCACCATGCCGTCGATCCAACCGTACGACGCAGGGCGCAGCCGGCAGACCAGAAAGAGCAGAAACAGGGCGCCCACGAGGTGGAAAATCTGCGCCGCCCGCTGCTCCGGCTGCTTCCGCATCACGAAGAGGGTGACCCCGAAGAAGGCGAAGCCCAGCATGCAGGCGAAAAAGTAGGGCGCGCTGCCGATGAATCGCCGCCCCAGGTGGACGCCGCGAACCTCCTCGAGGCCCTCCCCCCGGCGCAGCAGGTAGGGCACGTCGTCGCCGATCGCGTGGCGGGCAAGGATTCTCCCCGCCTGGGCGCTCGAAGAGAGGACCGTGCGGTCGATACCGACGATCCGGTCTCCGGGGAGGATACCCGCGAGGTCGGCCCCTGAGCCCGGCACCACTTCACGGACAGAGAGGGTTCCCCACTGGTCGGACTCCAGAACGACCCCATCGTAGGGGCGGGGCACCAGGATGTCGCCGATCGACAGCAGCGCAAAGGCGAGCGCCAGTCCGCCGAACAGCGCCACCATCTTCGACAGCCCCCAACGCCTCATTTCGACCCTCCCTCCCAGGTACTATACGGACAGAAACCGTTCAGGATCTGACGGTTGCCGCAGCGGTCCCGAGTCGCCGGGCGGCGCAGGACGGCCGCTTGACGGAAACTGCCCCGCCGGAGAGACTGCCGGGGCGTTCCCCGGGCTGCCGCCGGCTCCGAGCGCCCGCCGGACCGGGGTCCCGACCTGCCAGGAGTCGAGGTGCAGCTTGAGCGATGAGATCGTCACGAAAACCCTGAGCGTCAACGGCGAGCGCCGGACGATCGCCTTCCCCGTCCACCACACCCTGCTGGAGGTCCTGCGCGAGGAGCTCGGCCTGACCGGCACGAAGCATGGCTGCGAGCTAGGCGAGTGCGGAACCTGCACCGTGCTGGTCGACGGCCGGCCGGTCCTCTCCTGTCTCGCCCTGGCCGCCGAGGCGGAAGGCAAGGCGATCGAGACCGTCGAAGGGATGCAGCTGGGCAACTCCCTTCACCCCCTGCAGGCTGCATTCGCCGATCTCGGTGCCGCCCAGTGCGGCTACTGCACTCCGGGCATCCTGATGACGGCCAAGGCGCTGCTGGCGGAGAACCCCCGGCCTGACCGCGAGGGGATCCGCGCCGCGCTCGCCGGCAATCTCTGCCGCTGCACCGGCTACATCAAGATCCTCGAAGCCGTCGAAGGAGCCGCCGCTAGAATGCGCGGCGAGAGCTGGGAACCCAGCCGGGAATCGCTCTACGGAGCCCCCGAACCGGCGACGCTCTCGCCGGCGTCGGACCCGGTCAGGCCCTGACCCCCAGCAGTCGCGCCGGAAGGAAGAACAGGCCTTTCAGAAACGCGAGCACCCCGCCGACGGCGAAGCCGAGGATGCGGAACGGCAGCAGAAGCAGCCAGGCCAGCGGGTAGAGCACCAGCGCCAGGATGGCGAGCGGCCAGCAGACGATGAAGAGCAGCACCCAGACGAGAAAGGTCAACATGGCGAGCGTCTCCGGTATCGAAGAGAACAAAAGACTCTCTGAAAAAGAAAAGAAGCAAAAGCTTCTGGTAAAGGGATACGGGCGGAAGGTCGGCGTGTTTCGCCCGGCGGCGGGGGCGATCGCAGCGCCGGGGACGGCGAAGCGCCAATCCCGCGAAGCCTTCGGAAAGCTTTTTTCCTTTACCGGTCCTTTTCTTTTTCTTTTTCTGGCCTTCGCCTCCGGCGGGGCGGGTGCCACCGCTCCCGCGGCGGCGGGTACCGCAGCCGCAGATCTCGTCCTCAAGAACGGAGCAATCTATACCGTCGATGCCGCCCGGTCGTGGGCCCAGGCGATCGCGGTCCGCGGCGACCGGCTGGTCTTCGTCGGCGGCGATCGCGAGGTCGCACCCTTTGTCGGCCCCAGAACCCGGGTCGTCGATCTCGGCGGGCGCTTCGTGCTGCCGGGCTTCCACGATCGCCACGTCCACCCGGTGTCCGGCGGCGTGGAGCTCACCCAGTGCGATCTCAACAACAGCGAAGACCGGGAGGAGGTGCTCACGCGTTTGCGCGCCTGTGTGGCCAAGCTCGGCGATCGCCCCTGGCTTCTCGGCGGGGGCTGGGATCTGCCCCTTTTCCCCGGCGGCGTCGCCGACCGCCGGGATCTGGATGCGATCCTTCCCGACCGCCCGGCATTCCTGGCGTCCGCCGACGGCCACTCGAGCTGGGTGAACTCGAAGGCGCTGGAACTGGCGGGAGTGATCGCCGCGACGGCCGATCCCGAGGGGGGCCGGATCGAGCGCGACGCGAGCGGAGCGCCGATCGGAACGTTGCGTGAGAGCGCCGCCGAACTCGTGGGTCGGCTGTTGCCCGAGACGACCGCCGCAGAGCGCCGCGCGGGGCTGCGCCTCGCGGTCGCCAAGGCGCACGGCTTCGGCATCGTCGCGCTGACCGAGGCGAGCGCCGGGCCGGAGACGACCGCGACCTACGACGCACTCGATCGCGCCGGCGAGCTCGGCCTGCGGGTCATCGTCTCGCAGCACCTGGGACCGGAGGAGGGTACTGCAGCCATTCCCGCACTCGCCCGGGAGCGCGGCGCGCCGCATGCACCGCACGTGCGTGCCACTGCGGTGAAGCTCTTCGCCGACGGCGTCCTCGAAGGCGGAACCGCGGCGCTCCTCGAGCCGTACATCGGTGGCCGCACCGGTCTGGGGATTCCCAACTGGAGCACGACGGCGCTGCGCGAGGTGATCCTGGCGCTCGACCGCGAGCGCTTCCAGATCCACATCCACGCCATCGGCGACCGGGCGATCCGCGACGCGCTGGACGGCATTCAGGCGGCGCGCGCGGCGAACGGCGCGCGGGACGCCAGGCCACTTCTCGCCCACATCCAGCTCTTCGCGCCTTCCGACATCCCGCGCTTCCGCGAGCTCGGCGTGGTCGCCGACTTCCAGCCCCTGTGGGCCCACGAGGACAGCTACATCCGTGATCTCACGGCACCGTTTCTCGGCCCTGACCGCATGCGCTGGAACTACCCTATCGCCTCGATGGCCCGGACCGGCGCCGTCCTCGCTGCCGGCAGCGACTGGTCGGTCTCGTCGATGAATCCGCTCGAGGCGATCGAGGTCGCGATCACCCGTTGCGATCCCGAGCTCACGGTCTGCGACAAGGCGTGGATCCCGGAGGAGCGCGTCGACCTCGCCACGATGCTCGCCGCCTACACCATCGGCGGGGCCTACGCCGGTTTCGAAGAGCGCGACAGCGGCTCGCTCGAGGCCGGCAAGCTCGCTGATCTGGTCGTGCTGGATCGCAACCTGTTTGCGATCCAGCCGGGAGAGATTTCCGAGGCGAAAGTCCTCTTGACGCTATTCGAAGGACGCTCTGTCTTTGGCTCTCTCGACCTGCTTGAGGAAAAAGCTGCTGGTAAAGGAGGGGTGTGATGGCGGAACCTGTTCGCGAAGCCACGGGCGGATCGCCGGCCCCCCCCGCGCGTGGACCGGAGGCGACGAAGTCGCTTCCGGACCGCGAGCTGAAGGTGATCGGGACGCCGTTCCGGCGGGTCGACGGTTGGGCGAAGGTGACCGGTGCGACGCGCTTCGCGGACGACCTGTCGTTTCCGCGCCAGTGCTTCATCAAGCTCGTGCGCTCGACTGTGCCCCATGGCCGGTTGCTGGCGGTCGATTGTGCGGCAGCGCTGGCGATGCCGGGCGTCCTCGGCGTGATGACCGGGAAGGATCTGCCGGTCACCTTCGGGATTCTGCCGGTGTCGCAGGACGAGCATCCGCTGGCGCTCGACATCGTGCGCCATGTCGGCGATCCGATCGCTGCGGTAGCGGCGATCTCCGAGGACCTGGCGCACGAGGCGGCGCTGGCGGTGGTGGTTGCGTACGAGCCGCTGCCGACCATCGCCTCGGTCGAGGAGGCGTTGGCCACTCCTTCGCCGCAGATCCACTCCTATGCCGACGACGGCAATCTCCACAAGCTTCTGTCGATGGAATTCGGCGACGTCGAAGCCGGCTTCGCCGAGGCCGAGCGGCTCTTCGAGGACACCTACTTCTACGACGGCAACACCCATCTGCCGATGGAGCAGCACGCCACGGTGGCGCTGCCCGAGGACGACGGCCGGGTCACCGTCTGGTCCTCGACCCAGACGCCGCACTACCTGCATCGCGCCCTGACCAAGGTGCTGGGCCTCCCCGCTTCGCGCATCCGCGTCGTCGCCACGCCCAACGGCGGCGGCTTCGGCGGCAAGAGCGACCCGTTCGGCCACGAGATCGTCTGCGCGGCGATGGCGCTCCGGCTCGGCCGGCCGGCGAAGATCTCGCTCACCCGCGAGGAGGTCTTCTACTGCCACCGCGGCCGGCATCCGGTGCTGATGAGGTTAAAAACCGGCGTGCGCAAGGACGGCACGCTCACTGCCCAGACGCTGCAGACGACGCTCGACGGCGGCGCCTACGGCAGCTACGGCGTCGCCTCGACCTACTACACCGGCGCCCTGCAGACAGTGACCTACCGCCTGCCGCGCTACAAGTTCGAGTCGATTCGCGCCTTCACCAACAAGCCGGCCTGCGGTCCGAAACGCGGCCACGGCACGCCGCAGCCCCGCTTCGGCTTCGAGGTCCAGCTCGATCGTATTGCGGTCGAGCTCGGGCAGAATCCGGCCGATCTGCGGCTGAAGATGGTCGAGGAACCGAACACCATCACCGCGAACTGGCTCCGGCTCGGCACGATCGCGCTCGCGCGCTGCATCGAGGCGGTGGTCGAGGGCTCGGGCTACCGCGAGCGTTGGGGAAAGCTCCCCGATGGTCGCGGCCTCGGCCTGGCCTGCGGCAGCTACCTCTGCGGCGCCGGGCTGCCGATCTATTGGAACCACATGCCGCAGTCAGGCGTCACGCTGCACGTCGATCGCGGCGGCGGTGTCGCGGTCTTCTGTGGCGAGACCGAGATCGGCCAGGGCTCGGATTCGGTGCTGGCGGCGGTCGTCGCTGAGGTCCTCGGCCTGGAGCTTGCCGATCTGCGTCTCCAGGTGGCCGATACTGCGTTCACCCCGGTCGATCTCGGCAGCTACTCGTCGCGCGTCACGCTGATGATGGGGCACGCCGCGCGCGACGCCGCCGAGAAGGTCCGCGCGACGATCGCCCAGGCGGTGGCGCGGCAACTGGGGCTCGCCGAGTCGCAGCTGGTCTTCTCCGGACGCCGGGTATTCGACGCCGCCGATCCCGACAAGGGGCTCTCCTGGGAGGAGGCGGTGATCGTCACCGAGGCGCGCGCCGGGACGCTCGCGGCAGCCGGCTCGTATACCCCGCCCCGCTCCCCCGGCAAGTATCGCGGCGCCGGCGTCGGGCCCTCTCCGACCTACTCGTACTCGGCCGCGGTTGTCGAAGTGGAAGTCGATGCCGCCACCGGAATCTGGAGGCCGCTGCACGTCTGGATGGCGCACGACATCGGCCGCTCGATCAATCCAGCGCTGGTCATGGGCCAGGTCGAGGGCTCGGTGTACATGGGGCTCGGCGAGGCGATGATGGAGGAGAGCGCTTTCAGGCGCCTTCCCAAGTCGCGCTCCGGAGCGTTGGTGCACAAGTTTCCCAGCCTGCTCGAGTACAAGAGCCTGACCTTCGAGGAGATGCCGCCCGTCACCACCTATCTGATCGAGGAGCCCGATCCGGCCGGGCCGTTCGGCGCCAAGGAGGTCGGGCAGGGACCGCTTCTGCCGATGCCACCGGCCTGCGCCAATGCGATCTTCGACGCCGTAGGCGTGCGGGTCGACCAGGTGCCGATCCACCCGCACATGGTCCTCAAGGCGCTCGAAGCGAAGCGGAAGGGAAAACCGGCGCGCTTCGGCCCCGAAGCTTTTCCCGAGATCGACTTCGGCTTCACCCTCAAGGTGCCGACACCCTGGGAAGGTGGCGACGGCAAGGCCACCAACGAAGGCGAGTTCAAACTCGCGACCGGCAGGAAGTCGAAAGACGGGACGATGGCCGAACGCGAAGAGGTCCTGCGGACCGGCAGCGTCGAGGCGCTGACGACGAAGCTCCAGGGCAAAAAGGGCGGCTGAGGAGTCCGACATGTTGCGACTGCCGAAGTTCCGACTCCACCAGCCGACGACGCTCGCCGAAGCCGCGACAATTCTCGCCAGCGAAGGCGAAGGGGCGCGCCTCGTCGCCGGCGGCACCGACCTCTGGCCGAACCTGAAACGCCGGCATCAGAAGGCCGGCCACGTCGTCTCGCTCGCCGGCGTCCCCGGACTGGCGAGCATTCACTCGAACGGCGACCTCGGCGATCTGCAGATGGGCGCGATGGCGACCTTGAATGCCGTCGAGCGCGACGGCGCGGTGCGCGAGCGCTTCCCCGCCCTCGCGCAGGCGGTCGGCTGGATCTCTTCGCCGGTGCTGCGCAACATGGGGACGATCGGCGGCAACGTCTGCCTCGACACCCGCTGCACCTACTACAACCAGAACGAGGAGTGGCGGCAGTCGATCTCCTACTGCATGAAGGCCGAGGGGAAGATCTGCTGGGTGGCACCCTCCTCGCCGCGCTGCTGGGCGGTGAACTCCGCCGACTCGGCGCCGATGCTGGTGACTCTGGGTGCGCGCGTGCACCTGCTCTCGACCGAAGGCGAGCGGGAGATCCCGCTGGAGGCGCTCTACCGGGACGACGGCATGGACTACCTGACCAAGCGGCGAGAGGAGATCGTCACCCGGATCGTCGTTCCCGGCAGCGCCGACGCGACGCACTGCCGCACGGCCTTCTTCAAGCTGCGCCGCCGCGGCTCGATCGATTTCGGCGTGCTCTCGGTCGCGGTCGCGCTTTGGATGGACGGTGAGGTCGTGCGCGCCGCCCGCGTCGTGCTCGGTTCGATCGCCTCCCTCCCCTCCTCCGCCGACGAAGTCGCGAAGGCGCTCGTCGGCCGAAAGCTCGATCGCGAATCGATC
>JAYTAM010000227.1:0-7756 GCA_043737505.1 Thermoanaerobaculia bacterium | reverse complement strand
TCGGGCGATGCGCCGGAACGGTGATTTTCAGCACCTCGTCGGCGGTACGTTTCTGAAGTCGGATGTGGCTGCCCCGCTGGCGGACGACCACCCAACCGTCGCGCTGGAGTGCGCGAATGACTTCCGGATAAGAAAGGCTAGGAGTCTTGGTCAGACGATGAGCTCGAGGATCTCGGATCCCGGTTCGGCGACCATGTCGTCCTCGACCGGCTCCAGATAGAGGTCGATCGCCTCCCGAATACTGGCGAGCGCCGCCTCGGCTGTCTCCCCTTCACTGATGCACCCCGGCAGCGACGGTACCCAAACCGTATACCCACCCTCGTCGGAAGGTTCCAGCACCACCCGCAGCTTCATAGCTGAATTCTACCAGCCGACCGGGTGCCAGGTGGTCTTGATCTCGGTGAAGGCGCGGATGAGGTCGAGCCGTTCGGCCTGCTCGGCGGAGTAGTCGCCGAGGGCGTAGCAGCTGACCCGCTTGACGTTCACGGCGGCGTCCTGCCGGGTGGCGATCTCGACTGCTTTCGGCAGGCCGGCGAGCGACAGGGCATTGACGTCCATGTGGCGCGCGAGGTGCGTCAACGTCTCCGAGCGCGGGCCGGAGAGCAGGTTGATCACCCCACCCGGCAGGTCGCTCGTCGCCAGGACTTCGGCCCACTCGAGGCCGGGAATCGGGTCGCTCTCGGATAGCAGTACGACGCAACTGTTGCCGCTGACGATCACCGGCAAGACCTGCGAAACGAGGCCGAGAAGCGACGGCTGCTCCGGGGCCACGACTCCGACGACGCCGGTCGGCTCGGGCAGGGAGAAATCGAAGTAGGACGAAGCCACCGGATTGACCGACGAGAGCAGAGCCTGATACTTGTCCGACCAGCCGGCGAAGTGCACGACGCGGTCGATGCTGGCGCGGACCTCGCTGCGCGCGGCGGCGGCTTTCCGCCCCGAGCCGCGCAAGACAGCTTCGAAGGCAGGCACCCGGCTCTCCATCATCTCGGCCATGCGGTAGAGAATCTGCCCGCGCAGGTAGCCGCTCGAGAAGGCCCACTTCTCCTGCACTGCACGCGCCCTCAGAACCGCGTCCCGCAGGTCCTTGCGCGAGGCGCGGCAGAGATTGGCGCGATGCCGCCCCCTGGCGTCGAGCGCCTCGTCGTAGTGCCCCGACTCCGAGCGCACGAACTCCCCGCCGACGTAGAGCTTGTAGGTCTTGCGTATCTCGAGGGCAGCCATGGTCGTGGATTCTAACTCCGGACGGTCGATCGCGGCATGGGAGCCGCGGCTCACCCCGCCAAAGCTTCTGCGGGCGGATCCGGGCGGTACCCGGCGCCATGCCGCAGGTATCATGTCGCCCGAGGCCTGCAATGCTCCCACTCCGACAGGCAGTTCCGCTCCTCTCGCTCTACTTTCTATTTCCGGCGCCCGGACTGCGCGCGATCGAAGCCGATATCCCTCCCAAGGGAACGCCCCTGCCCTCTATCACCCAATCGAGCAGTCTGTCCGTCGTCGAAGGAAACTCGGTCAACTGTACCGGCGTCACCGGCAATCTCCCGCACAGCCTCTATCGCGCCTTCACTCTCGCCGACTTCAGCCCGCCGCTCGACGCGCTCCTCTTCCACGTCGAGAGCGTCACGGTGGGCATAGAAGCCGCTTCGAGCGCCGGAGATCTGGGGCAGCTCGTGACCCTCCGGCTCTACGACAGCAGCGCCAATCCGCCGACACTCGCGAGCCTCGGCCCGCCGCTCGCCAACACGTTCTTCCGCGTCGCGGACCAGTCGCTGACGCAGCTCACGCTGCGGGTGGATGCCCCGCCGACCTTCCTCAACGCCAGCGACGTGCTGGTCGTCGAGCTGGCGATCCCAGACGGCACGGCGGCGCCCAACACTCTCGTGCTGGGTTCGAATGCACTGGCGGAATCGGCGCCGAGCTACATCCGGGCGCCCGCCTGCGGAGCCAACGAGATTTCCACGCTCGCCCAGTTCGGCTGGCCCGGGATGCACCTCGTGATGACCGTAACCGGAGTCGACGACGCGGCGGAGACCGCGCGCATCTTCTCCGACGGATTCGAGTGCGGCGCAACGCTGAACTGGGACGACATCTGAGTTCAATCGTCCACATCTGACCGGTCCGCAGCTTCCGGATTGCACGGCCCGTAGAACAGGAACCCGCGGCCGACATCACGCCCAGTTCGGCCAGCGAGCCCAAGCTGCTGCCGAGCGTGGTCGTACGTCCTCGGCACCAGGAATACCCGGGCTGCGCGGCAGTCGGCGATCGCAGCCGCGTACCAGTCGAAGGAACGCAGGGTGCTTGCGTCCCGAGCTAGCGGCTCGAAGCGCCGCAAGATGTAGTTGCTGCGCAGCGGACTTCCATCCGCCGACACCAGGATCAGGCTCCGACCGAGGTAGAACGGTAGCGAAGCCGGAAAGGCCTCGACGGCGACAACCTCGGCACCTGCAGCTTCGGCCTCGATGACCTGGGCCAGCGCGCGCGAGGAGCGGCGCTCGCTGACGGATCCCGCGACAGGAGCCGAGAGCAGCAGCAAGGCCACACCGGGCAGGGTCAAAGCGCAGGTCGCCCGTGCGAGAGAACGCGCCGAAAGCGCGGCCAAACCTGCCGTAGCGATCCAGGCGACGCCCAGTGTCGCCGAGAACCGGCCAAGAACCTCCCGCGGCGCGCCCTCGACCCGATTCAAGATCTCGGGGGCCGCACCCAGACCGATGGCCAGAAGGGCCGAGCCCAGAATCGCCAGAATCGCCGACGCAGCGGAGACCCCAGGCAGTCGATGTCCCGTGGGAGTCCGCTGCCAGGTCCAGAGGGAGAGCAGAACCAGCGGCGGGATCAAGGGCAGGATGTAGTGCACTCGCTTCGAGTGCAGGAGCGAAAAGATCGCGAACGGCACTACGAACCAGAGGAGTAAGAAGCGCACCTGCCGATCGCGTTCGCGCCAGGCCGAGGCGAGGCTCCTCCACCCGGCGAACGGCACCAACGACCATGGCAGCGCACCGAGGAGCACCACCGGCAGGTAGTACCACGTCGGAGCGTCGCGATGGAGCTCATTGCTGGTCAGCCGGCTCCAGGTCTCGGTCACCAGCGCGTAGTGAAGGAACCTGGGATCGGCCCGGAGGACCGCGACGAGCCAAGGGAGAAGGACCGCCACCAGCGCCAGGGGCGCCAAGCGTTCCACGAGACGCCGCGAGCGGCGCCGCCAGACCGCCCAGGGCAGCACCGCTGCCAGTGGAATGAGCAGCGCCACCGGCCCCTTGGTGAGCACCCCCAGCCCCATGGCGAGCCAGGCGGCCGCAGCCCAGTGGCGGAAAGCTCCTGGCCATCCCGGGGCTTGCGATTCCGTGCCTGCCTCGGACTCCACCGCGAGGTACAGCGCCAGGATGGCAGTGCAGATCCACAACGCCAGCATGGCGTCGAAAATGACGATCTGCGTGTAGATCAGCGGGAGCGGCGTGGCCACGGTGGCGAAGCCCGCCAGGATCGCCGTTCGGAATCCCCACCCGCGACGCGCCAGGGCGCCGACCGCCAACGCCAGCGCGAGGGTGCAGAGAACGCCCGGCAACCTGGCCGCGAGCTCGTCGCCGCCGGCGACTCTCATCGCGAGGCCGCCGGTGGCATAGTAGAGAAAGGGCTTGTCGAGAAAGTCCAGGCCGTTCAACCTTGGAATGAAAAAATCTCCGGACAGACTCATTTCAAGCATCGTTTCGGCGTTGCGCCCTTCGTCCGGCTCGACCAGCGGTCGGCTGCGCAACTGAAAGAAGATCGACATCAGGAGAAGGATCGCCCAGGCGGCAAGGAACAGCCCCTCCGAGGTCGTCCAATTCGGCTTGGCTGCGTGCTCGAATTCGCCCCCGTCGCGATTCTGGATCTCTCTCACGCTGTCTGACCTTTCGATGCAGACGTCACGGGCTCCGCTCTTGCTCTCAAAATGAGGCCTTGGTGCGAACCAGCCATTGCGTCGACTCGATCGACGGATCGCCGTCGAGTGGCATGGCGAGATCGAGGTGAATGATAGCGCCGAGCCCGGAACGGCTCGGTGCGAGGCGAAGGCCGACGCCGATGTCCTTGAGCCAGCCCAGCTCCGTTCCCGCGACGGCCGGCGCTCCGAAAGTCCGGCCCACGTCGGCGAATGCCGCGAATCCGACGTGCGCGAGCTCGAACGGGTACCAGCCCGTGAAGTAGCGCTGCTCGACCGTAAAGAGCACACGCGAGCTGCCGTCCTGATAGCGGAGCGGATAGCCGCGCAGACCGTTGTCACCGCCCAGCAGGAGCTGCTCCCCCGCGTCGAGGTCGCGCGCCAGATCGAAGGCGAGACTGGCGACGAAAAGCTGGTGACCGAAGTTTCGGTGCAACAACCGGGTGCTCGCTCCGAAATGCACGTTCTCGCTTCCGGCGCCGGTGAGGCGGCCGGAGACGACCGCGGCATAGAGCCAGGTCGTCTCGTCGGAGAGCGCGCGCCCGCCGTCGGCATCGGCGATCAGGATCAGCGTCGACGGGCGAGTCGAGCTCGACAGCCCGCCGAAATCCCCGCTGGTGAAGCCCAGCCGGAGATTCGCGCGCAGGCCAAGGAACAGATCCTCGGTGCGGCCCATCTGGTCGAGGTTCTTCTCCTGGCGAAACGCCTCCTGGGTGAGCTCGACGCTCACCCAGGGGTAAGCTAGACCCTGCGACTCCGGCAGTGGCTCCAGCGTTCCGTCGACAGGGCGAAAGGTGTCCTCGCTCCAGCTGAGACCGATGCGGTAGCGTCGGGCGCGACCGCTCCCGTCCAGGCCTTTCGACCAGCCTCCCCAGAGCTCGGCCTCCCGCCGCTCATGGCCGAAGTCGTCGTAGCTGTGCCCGAGAGAGTACCGATGATCGACGCGTCCAAAGTCGTGCACCTGGGCGCCAGCACCCCACCGGCTGTCCAGGGCATAGAACGGGCGCCCGAATCCGAGCTCGCGCTCGTGCCCGTCGCTGTTGTCGCTCCAGTTGAGACTGAAGCGCCCGTGGCGGCCGAAGAGGTTGGCGTCGATGAAGTTCAGCGCTGTCTCGGTCCGGTCGACGTTCGCGTCGCGGGCCAGCGACAGATACCGGCCCGTTCCGAGGAAATTCGAATCGCGCAGCATGAGGTGGGTTTCGTTCGTGCCGCCCGACCTGCCCACTCCGGCACCCAGCGCGAGCGTCCAGACGTCGCGCGTCGTGACCCCCACGTCGACGCGCTGCATTCCGTCCGGCATCTCGTGGACGGCGATCGGCTCGACGCCGGCATCGTGAAGGTATCGTTTCCCGCGCAGCAGGCGCTCGCTCTCCGCCAGACGCTGCGGATCGTAGGGATCGCCGGGGGCGAAGAGGAGCTCGCTGCAGATCGCCGGCACCCGCGTCGTCCAATGAAGGCGGTTCGCCAGTCGGAACATCCAGCGGTCTTCCTCCGGCAGGCTCGGATCGAAGACGTCTCCGTTGCGGACGAAGATCTCGCCGATCACGGCCTTCTCGGTCGGCGCTGTTTCAAGTCCCAGCAGCCGCTCCACGGCCGGTCGGCAGTCGAGAGGCTCCGACTCCGGCGAGTCCGCCCTAGCAGGAGAGGAACTGAGCAGAAAGATCAACGCCGCGCTCCCTTCACGGAAGCCCCATCGGGAAACCCACCTCCGGCGCATCAGCGGCTCCAGCTCACATGCACCAGAAAGGTCCGCGACAACCCTTCGTGGGTGACGCCTTCGGTCGCCCCGTACCAGAGGCTGCTGCCGAGATCGACGGCGACTCCGCTCGGCAGGTGCTCGAAAGCGAACCCGACACCGAGATAGCCGTCGCCCATCGCCGCGCCGTCCCCCTCGCCGGAGCTCGAGAAGCCGGGACCGCGGATCGTGCCCTTGACCGCTTGGCGCGGCAACGGCTGGCCGGCGACGAGTCGGGGCGTCATCGCCCACGAGCGTCCGACTGAACGCGTCCAGCTGATGCCGGCGAACGGGGTCGCGAAGCCGTAACCTGCGCTCCAGTCGAGCTCCCCCTGCGCCCCCGCATCGGGACCGGTCACGAGCTCGTAGAGCATGCGGAAGCCGACGACGTCCAGACGTTCGAAGTAGACCCCTGCGACCGTCGTCCGGCGCCACTTCGACGCAAGCCTTCGCGCCTGCCAGACCGCCTGGGCGCCGGCCCCCCAGTGCCGCACTTCACCGCTCGGGTCGGTGAGCTCCGCGAACGCCGGCAGGGCGAGGGGAAGGTCGCGCGAGAACGAGGGGCGCAGGAGCTCGCGCGAGCCGTCGCCGGAGATGCGCACGCGATCGTAGAAGGCAAAGCCTCCCCAACCGAAACGTTCGCTCCCACCCCAGGTCGCGCCGACGCCGGCCAGCCATCCCGACGCGTCGGCGAGGTCGGCGCCAGCGGACTGCCAGGCGAGGCTCACGGTGCGTTGCCACTCTCCCTCCCGGAGCTCGTGAGCGGGCCACGGCAGGGTGAGCAGGCGGCCGTCCTGGACGCTCTCCGGCAGATGCTCCGCGGTCCAAGCGATGTCCACCTTGGGTAGCGCCTGGGCCGGCAGCGAAGCCGCGGCCAGGACGAGCGCTGCGCCCTGGCGGAGCGCGACGGTCGCGAAGCACCGCGTCATTCGAACTTCGCGAAGCGGGCGAGCCGCGCCGAGGGGGGCGTCGGCGCCGCTTGATAGAGGCCCTCGCGGTACGCGACGTCAGCGCCGTTGAAGTAGGCGATCGCGTCGCCTTCGAGCTCGCGCTCCGTCCGCAGCGAGACGCTGGGCACCAGGGTTCTCGCCTCGCGGTCGTAGCGGAAAGTCGCGGCGCTCTGCTGCAGGCCGAGGACGGCGATATCGCCGCCGCGCAGCAGCGCGACCTGGCTGTTGTGACCGACCAGCGCCCGACCGAGCGCCGGATCGACGGTGAAGACGTCCTGGCCGAAGAACTTGCTGTCGTAGGACATCCCGAGCCGGGCGAGGACGGTCGGCGGAACGTCGAGCGAGGAGGCGAGCGTATCGATGCGGCGTCCGGGCTCTATCCCCGGCCCGACGAAGAGGATCGGTACCTCGTAGCTCCCGAGCGGAATCGCGGCGGCACCGTAGACCCGGGCCCCGTGATCTCCCATGAGAACGAACAGGGTTTCGGAGTAGAACGGATGCTCTTTCGCCTGGCGCATGAACCGGCCGAGCGCGTAGTCGGCGTAGCGCACCGCGTTCTCGCGTCGCTTCAGCCCGGGCAGCGGTTCGAGGTTCGCCGTCGGAAAGCTGTACGGCCGGTGATTCGAGACGGTCAGGATCAGCGTGTAGAACGGCTTCCCGGCCGCGGCGAGCGCGTCCATCTCGATCAGAGCGCGGTCGAAGGTCGTTTCGTCGGCGACCCCCCAGGCGGTACGGAACGATGCCGCCGGCATGTCGCCCTGATCGACGATGCGCTGGATCCCGTTGGCCGAAAGGTACCCCCCCATGCCGTCGAAAAGTGCGCGCCCCCCGTAGACGAAGGTCGTCTGGTACCCGACGCTCGCCAGGAGCGCCGGCAACGTGAACAGACCGTGCGACTGGGAGCGTCGGACGATCGACGCTCCGGGCAACGGCGGGAGCGACGAGGTCGTCGCCTCGATCGCCCGGATCGTGCGGTTTCCGGTGGCGTACGCCTGGGTGAGCAGCGTCCCTTCCGCCGCCAGGCGGTCGAGCTCCGGGGATACCCTGTTAAACATTATTTACACCCGGTTGGTATTTGCTTGTCGATTGCTTGTTTTAATGCCTGGTGCAGATCTTTTTTTTGCTCACCCTGCAGGGTCTTAACAAAAAAGATGCAGG
>JAYTAM010000226.1:0-7766 GCA_043737505.1 Thermoanaerobaculia bacterium | reverse complement strand
GCTACGCGGGCGTTCTGCGCCGCGCGCACCGCGGTCTCGAAGTCGTCGAGCAGGCCGAGCCGGGCGGTCTGCAGGCTGTCCACCGACGAGCTGTCGGTCGGCATGTTGCCGCGCTTCTGGCTGAGGAACTCGGTGAGGAAGGCGTCGGGCTGCGAAGTGAATCCCGCCGAGGCGAAGAGCACCGACTTCCGCCCGTCGATCGCCGCCAGTGCGCCGATCCATTCCCGCACCGCTGCGATGGAACGCTTCTGGCGATCGATCTGCTGCTCGCCGAAGCTCTCGACCTGGATGCGCAGGTTCTCGGTGTCGGCGAAGTCCTGCCCGGCGACGCGCGCCGCCTGCTCCTCGCCGACCTCGCCGCTCTCGGGATTGGTGATCTCCACCTGCGCCCGCGGTCGCGAGTTCGCCCGCACCTCGCGCTCGAGCTGATTGCGCTCGGCGGCGACGAGACTGCCGCGCGCACGGAGCTTGCCGAGCTCGGCGAACGCCTCCTCGATCCGCTTGCGGTCGGAGGTCGGCGGCGAGAGGATCCGCAGGCTGTTGACGAAAGCGGCGACCATGATGCGCTCGTTGCCGCCGGCCCGCGGCAGGACGAAGGCCTGGATCTCGTCGAGGATCTGCTGGCTAGTGCGCCACTCGAGGGCGCTCTGGTCGACGAAGACGAAGAGGTTCGCTCGCGACATGTCGACGGTGGGGATCTCCGGGTCCTCGCCCGGCCGCGCCGACGATCCCGGCCGGCGCGCCGCAGGCGGCGCGAAGTAGTCGATCGGCACCACCTTGCCGTCCACCTCGAGCCGAAAGTCTTCACGGATGAGATCGGTGATGCGCTCGCCCGAGGCGTCGGTGACGACGACGTCGACGTTCACCACTTCGACCTCGACCCGCTCGCCGAAGGTGGGCTGAGCCTCCTGGGCCTGGGAGGCGCCCGGGGAAAGGGGCGAGATCGAGGTCGCAAGGGCGACCAGAGCGACCCGAGCGATGACTGCGCTGCGATACTCCATGACCCGCCCCCTTTGCGCCTCGCTCTGCCGTCGCGCCCGGGAAGAGAGGATTCTCCAAAGGCGCCGCACAGCTTGGGCGCCCGGACATCGTGCCGGAAAACGATCGTTACGGCAAGCGCTCGAGCAAGCCGCGGGCCGCCGCCTGCACGACTTCCCAATCGGGGTTAGAAGACGCGATCGTCGGCGCTCGGGCCGTAAATCGACGGCACCTGCTCGCCCAGCAGCCGCAGGTACACGGAGAGCTGCCCGCGATGGTGGGCGGCGTGGCAGAGGGTGTCGGCGATGACCTCGTGGCGCGGGCGCTCGTCGACGACCTTGCCCCCTGCAAGAAGCCTCCACGGCGTCGAAAGAAAAGCGTCGTCGGTTCCGGCGAGCGCTTCGACCGCCTGCTTCGCCGACGTCTCGAGCTGCTGGAGCAGCTCCGCGTTGGTCTGCCATTCGGCGGGCTGGATGCCCTCCCCTTGCTTCGGGCGAATGTCGAGCTCGTCGCGGGTCACGGCCATGGCGATCCAGGTAGGCATGGTCGCCAACAACGTCGCGAGGTAGCCGAGCGGCATCGACTTGTCATGCGGTTTCCAGTCCGAGCGCCCTTCCGGAACACGGGCGAGGACGCGCCGGGAAATCTCATTCTCGCGGCTGAGCTGGGCGGTGAAAAAGTTGTTTAGTTTCATGGCTGGAGAGACAGCAATCGGGATGCCAAGCGAAGGAGAAGAGGCCGCAAGGCAGTTCCGACGGAACCGCTCGCCGCCCGGCGCTTGAACGAAAGTCCCCTCCCCGGGTAGACTCTCTCTCCTGCAATTCCGCGCACAGCGCGGTGGTATCGAAAATGGGGCGGTAGCTCAGCTGGGAGAGCACCACGTTCGCATCGTGGGGGTCGAGGGTTCGAGCCCCTTCCGCTCCACCATTCTTCGATCTCAGTCGGACGCGTACCTGCACGTCGGCCAGGTAGCCAGCGCCCAATATTCTGCCTAGGATTTCGAGCCGCGCTTCGCGTTGCTGCCGGTCGATCACGACGAGCTGGCGCTCGCGTCTTGCGCACGCTTCTGCCCGACGTCGTGCCCCTCGCCGACGTGAAGAGTCGGCGGCAGGTACCGGTCGGCCGTCGTCGGTGGTTGGTGCTTTCCACCTACACTGCGCTGCTTCGCCGGGTAGTAATGGCTCTTCTAGGTCGGGCCTCGCGGCGCTAGCCTCCAGACTCGGTTCGTTCGCGGGTAGCGGTCCCTCTGCCGACGAGAATCCCGGAAAGCCGTGTGCTGCGCCGTTCCTTCGTTCGCCCCTGCGGCCACCCCCCCTGGCTCTCGTCGTGGAAGTGCCACTGGGCCGAGTGTTCGGGCTCAGGGCGCGTCGGCGTCCTTCCAGATCGAGACCTCGTCGAGTTTCTTCTTCGTGAGGTCGGGAACTGTCGCGCCGGCGACCGGGAAGCCGACCGGGAAGAGGATGAACGGCTTCTCGTTCTCTGGCCGGTCGAGGATCCGGTTGAGGAACGCCATCGGACTCGGAGTGTGGGTGAGCGTCGCAAGCCCCATCGCGTGGAGGGCGGCGATGAAGAAACCGCAGGCGATGCCGACGCTCTCCTTGACGTAGTAGTTCTTCGCCCTGCCTCCGCCGGGGAGCGCCTCCCAGAGCTCGGCAAAAACAATCACCAGCCAGGGTGCGGTCTCGAGAAAAGGCTTGCGCCACTCGGTGCCGAGCGGCTCGAGCGCCGCGAGCCACTCCTCCGACATCCGCCCGTCGTAGCTCTCCTTCTCCTCCGCCTCGGCGCCGATCCGGATCTCGCGCTTCAGAACCGGGTCGGAGACGACGACGAACTTCCACGGCTGGCGGTTGGCGCCCGACGGCGCCGTCGCCGCGGCGCGGATAGCGGTCTCGAGGAGAGCTCGCGGCACCGCTTCGGCGGAAAAGTCGCGCACGCTCCGCCGGCGGCGTGCCGCTTCGAGGACGAGCCGAGCGCGGCGATCCATCTCCTCGCCAGGCAGACGCTCGAAGTCGAGCGCGATCTTCGGCAGCGGCGACATGGGGAAGCGCATTCTATCCCCGCCCCGACGCACCCCCGGCCCCCCCCCTACCCCCTAACAACAAGAGGGGACCGTTTGTTTGGTCCACCATTTCAACGGCGCACTCCGCTGGCAGCGAGAAATCAGCCTCGCTTCGCAGCGCTGCCATCGGAGATCGCCAAGCGCCTCATGGGAGGCGTCCAGGCGCTTTCACGACGTGCTGGCTAGCTGGCACGTCTTTGCTGGCTCGATCCCACTGAGTCTTCGCCAGCGTCTGATCAGGATCCGCCGTTTCGCGCATCGGCTCGAAAAGAAACTTCTCCGTGTAAGGTGCGGGCCGCTTCGCTTTCATGGCCGTGATCTGCTCGCCGTACTTCAGGCGGGCATGCTCGACTGAGCTCTTTCCGGTGTTGATCTCGTGCGCCAAGTTGAGTGCCAGAAAATTGGCCGCTTCCTTGTCGCAGCGCGCCGACATCTCACCCGATGTGCGCTCGACCACGACGCTACCGTCGTACATTCCGAGCTCGTCGTACTTGCTGAGATCCGCCTCGTAGTCGATCCACTGCTGCATCACATCGGTATGGTGCACCGGAAACTCGTGGGCGTACTCCATTCGAAACACTATTGTGCGCTTCCAGGACCTGGCGGTACCGAGAAGCAACACGAAGCCGCCTTTGGACGTGATCCTGAAGCTGATCGCTCCTCCAGCGGCGGTGTGCGAGGATCCGCCCGATGCCGCACGTGATGCAGCCCCACACGGACGCGACCGCATGACCAGCGGCAAGAACAGCCTGCCAGCCGGCGCGGCGCGCCTGGCTCTTGGCACCATGGCACTGGCCCTGCTGGCAGCGGCCTGCGGCACGAAGGAGTCCGCGCCATCGCCCGAATCTGCGACACCGCCGCCGGGTCCATCGGCCGCCGCGCGAACGGAGCGGCCGAACCTCGTCCTCTATGTCGTCGACACGCTCCGCGCCGACCACCTGGGCTGCTACGGCTACAGTCGGCCGACTTCGCCACGGCTCGACGAGTTTGCGCGCCAGGGCTTCCGCTTCGCCGAGGCGCGGGCGCAGAGCTCGTGGACGAAGCCGGCGATGGGGACGATCCTCACCGGCCTCCATCCGGTCACGCACGGCGCCGAGCGGCGTGCCCAGGGGATCGCGCCCGAGGTGCGGACGCTCGCCGAGCGCCTCTCCGAGACGGGCTACGAAACCGCCATGTTCACGACCAACCCGACGGTGGTCGAGAAGTTCGGCTTTGGCCGCGGTTTCGACCGCTTCGAGTATGTGCACCAGCTCCAGGGGCGGAAACGCCGGAGCGTCGATTCCGCGGAGATGCACCGGGCGGCGGCGGCCTGGCTCGACGGGCGCGCCGCGCCGGAGCGCCCGTTCTTCCTCGTCGTCCACACTCTCGATCCTCACGATCCGTACCGGCCGCCGGAGCCGTACCGCAGCCAGTTTGCCCCCGGCGTCGACGTCGCCTCGGCCTGCTGCGCCCGCGGCGGGCGGCTCGAGACCCTTTCGGCGGCAGAGGCGGCAATCCGGCGGCGCGATTCGATGGCGCTCTACGACGGCGAAATCGCCCGGAACGACGCGAGCTTCGGCCGCCTGGTGGACGACCTCCGCAACCGGGGACTGCTCGACCGCTCGGCGGTGGTCTTCACCTCCGACCACGGTGAGGAGTTCCACGAGCACGGCGGCTGGCGCCACGCCGAGTCGCTGTTCGAAGAGGTGCTGCGGGTACCGCTGGTCCTGAGGCTGCCGGGTGGCGCTCCGGCGGGCACGACCATCGCGGACCCGGCCGATCAGATCGACATCGCCCCGACGCTCCTCGATCTCGCCGGCGTCTCAGTGCCGAAAGAGCTTCCAGGCGCAAGCCTTCTCCCGGTGATCCGGGGCGGCGCCCCGCCGCCGCGCGAGTCGCTCGCCTGGCTCCGGCACCCGGCGTTCAACGTCGTGGCGATTCGCGATGGCAAGTGGAAGTGGCTACGGCACGAAGGCGCGCTGCGCGCGCCGACCGGCGGGGTCGGCGGGGTCGGCGAGCCGGCGGAGGCGCTCTACGACCTCGAGGCCGACCCCGGCGAGCGGCAGAACCTCCTCGAGGCCGAGCCCGCCCGCCGCCGCGCGCTCGCGCTGCGGATCAGAGAGGCGCGCGCCCGCCTCGCCCGCAGCAACCGCAGCGAGGACGCCGGGGAGGTCGCGCTCGACCCGGAGCTCGACGCCGAGCTTCGCGCCCTCGGCTATCTGTAGTACGAAACCGCGACGCCTGAGCGGCAGAGGACCCAGTCGGCATGGACTGTTGGGGAAGGTTGCACAAATTTCGCAAAAACCGAGTCCGGAAGTCGCGGCATCCTCCGATGTCCTCCTTCTCTCGCCAACACGGTTCTAGTCAACAGGACCAAAACCAGGGAGATCCAAATGTCGGAACTGTCGGTTGGCCGCACCGAGAACTGGAAGTTCGCTCACGCCGCCGCTGCCATGGGGGCGTTCTGGGCTCAGGCCCGGAAGGTCGAGGAGCGTCGGAGGCGCAGAACGCGTCCAGGCAGCACCAGGGCCCGCGCTGACCAAGCGGAAGCGCGACCGGCGCTAGTCGATGTTCCTTTGTCGCGCTTCGAGGAAGGCGATATCCACGACGTCGCCGGGTGCTGAGCGCTCGGCGAGGGCGATCTTCTTGAGGCGCAGGAGGTCTCCCTCGGACGCGATGTCGAAGCGGTGCGTGCGGATCCTTGTGCGTGTCGCTCGTTCAGCGAGCTGCGACGCGGGAATCGGGAAGTCGAAGAGGAGATCGACGCGAAGGCCGGTCTTCGGGTTGAAGAAGTACGCGCTGTCCGGCGCATCGAGTCGCAAGCGGGCGACCGCGACCCGACGATTCGTGATCGTCGAGGTGACGTCTCCCGCGGGGTCGAGGCCCGAGACGAGCTCGAGGCCGCGGTCGTAGAACTGGCCGACCGTGGCCCCGAGGCGATCGCCCGGGCGCGCAATCACGAAATCGAAATCGCGGGTCACTCTGCGGGATCCCAGCACGACCAGGGCCATGCCCCCCACGAGCACCGGATCGAGATGGAGCGAGCGCAGACCGTCGACGATCTCCCCGACCGTCCCGAGGTGATCCATCGGGTCGGACCCCTCACCGGCCCGAGGCATAGATCCCCGGCAGTGGACCGGCGAATTCGGACAGGCGCCTGACGCTCGTCGCCCTTCCGCGAAGCTCGCCCAGAACGGCCGCGTAGCGCAGATTCTCGACAATACGGCGGGCTGCCCGGAGCGACCTCAACCGCGCTTCGCCACCGAGAGACGCGATCCGCTTCTTCTCTGCCGCTGACAGCCGCTCGCTCCGTGCCCGGCCACCCTTGCTTCCAAGGACCTTGGCCATATCCGACGCATTCATCAACCGGATTTTACCTAGCGCTAAGCACAATCGTCAAGGAACTCTCACTCCAGGGTGCCCCGCGGCGTAGCCTTCCCACTGCGTCTTGATCGCATTCGCGGCGTTCGTGCCTGAGGCATGCGCGTGGTACCGGTTCGGGAACGCGGTCGAGAGCGAGCTGATCGTCGCGAGACCGGCGGCACCTTCCCGGAGGGATGACGATCAGGGCGCGATCGCGGACCAGCTCGCCGTGCCGTCGTCCTCGAAGCCGTCGACGAACAGGAAGGCGGGGTCGAAGGCGCGAGTGACGTAGACGATGCCGGCCGCGTTTTCTCCCGCGACCGGAGCCTCCGGAACGCCGATCACGACTTCGTCGATGCCGTCGCCGTCGAAGTCGCCGGCGGCAAGCACCGAGCCGAACGCCTGGCCGTCGCCGGCGGTGCCTCCGACGCTCCCTTCGTTGAACCGCGTCGAACCGGCGATCGCCGAGGCTCCGCCGTAAAACGACAGCACGGCGCCGTCGCCGCCCGAGAACTCTCCGGGCGCACCCACAACCAGGTCGTCGCGTCCGTCGCCGTCGAAATCGCCGGCAGCGAGCGCGCTGCCGAACAGCTCGTCTTCGGCCGGAGTCTGCCCCGGAACGTCGTCCTCGCCGAGGATGTCGAATTCGCTCTGCACGCCGTCTTCGATCGGGCCGTAGGCGACGTAGGTGCGGCCGGAGTCGGACGGGTTGCCGCTGCCGTGGTTCTTGTTCGGCGCCCCGATCGCGAGGTCGAGCTCGCTGTCGCCATCGAAGTCGCCCACCGCCAGGCTGGCGCCGAAGTGATCGCCGGCGGCGGCGCCGGCGCTTCCGAAGTCGGTCTGCACGAGCACCGCCGTGTTCGAGATCTCGACCGCGCCCGCGTCGGTCCCGCCGAAGTCGCAATCGGCGCAGCCGCCAGCGTTGCGGCCAGTGACGCCCAGCCCGAGGATGCCGGCGGTGGCGGCGGAAGGGTAGTGATCGTCGCCGGGGCTGCCGGTGAATCCGATCTGCGTCGGGTCGACAAACCGGAACCCGTTCCAGTCGAAGGTGAGGAGATAGCCGATCTGCGAGTTCCCCTCCCCCGGCATGCCGATCACGAGCTCCGGCTGACCGTCGTGGTTCTGGTCGACGGCGGAGACGACGGCGCCGAAGTGGGCGTTGTCCTCGTACGCCACGCCGCCGACGTCCTCCTTGGAGAGCAGCTGGGCACCCGTCGTCGTGAGCCCCGACCCGCTGCCGAACAGGACGTGCACCACGCCGCCGTTCTGGCAGATGCCGTCGATGCCGCAATCGGTCGTCTCAGTCGAAATCGTCTCCCCTGGAGAGGCGATCGCAAGATCGTCGAACCCATCGCCATCGAAGTCGCCCACCGCCAGCGCGGCGCCG
>JAYTAM010000225.1:0-7770 GCA_043737505.1 Thermoanaerobaculia bacterium | reverse complement strand
GGCGGCCTCCCCTACAACACCGACCAGTCGTTCAACCAGGGCAACACGGCGACCGGACAGTCGATCGAAACCGGGGACGGCTTCGGCTTCGCTCTGGCGAGCGACGATGTCAACGGCGACGGCCGCGACGAGATCGTCGTCGGCGCGCCGTACGAGGACGTCGTCGTCGGCATGGCGAACGTCCAGGCGGCCGGTGCGGTGACGGTCGTCCGCGGCAACTTCCCCAACGTCATTGCGAGCTCGGGCTCGGTCACCTTCACCCAGGACGACTTCGCCATCGGCGAGAACTCCGAGACCGAGGACTTCTTCGGCTGGGCGCTGGCGGTCGGCGACTTCGATGGCGACGGCCTGGCGGAGATCGCGGTAGGGGCGCCGTATGAGGACGTGGTCGACCCGATCACCTTCGCCACCCGCGTCGATGCCGGAGCGGTAACCGTGGTGCCGGGCTGGGCGGCGACTTTTCCCTCGCCCGCGAGCCCTCCTCGCTTCGTCGCCCAGCGCTTCGGCGGCCACGTGGGCACGCTCGGCATCGGCGACACCTACGCCTATTCGCTGACCACGGGGGACTTCAACGGGGATGGCCACGCCGATCTCGCCGTCGGCACCCCGGGCGAGGACGCCACGGGCGGGGGCGGCGAGTTGTACTCGGCGGCAGGGGCAGTCTACGTCCTCTCCGGCTCGCTCTTCAGCGACGGTTTCGAGACCGGCAACGCCGGCTACTGGTCGGAAGTGGTGCCCTGAAGCTGCGCCAGAAGCTCGCGCCAGGCGCGACCGCGGTGCCCGAGGCGGTCCTTGTCGTCGTCGGCGAGCTCGCCGTAGGTGCGGGTCTCGCCTTGCGGACAGAAGACGGGGTCCCAGCCGAAGCCCCGCTGGCCGCGCGCCGGCAGGACGAGCGCGCCTTCGGTGGCGCCCCGCGCCAGGACCGAGCGCTCGCCGTCGGTCCACAGCAGGAGACAGACCGCGCGAGCGGCGGCGTCGCCGAGTGCGATGGCCGTGCGGGCGATGCCCTCGGCACCGACCGCTTCGAGCATCCATTTCACCAGCGGCCCAGGAAAGCCGTGCAGCGCCGCGAGCTCGAGACCGGTCTCTTCGACGACGACGGGCCGGCGGGCCGCTTCCCAGGCGTGCGTCGCCTTGGCGCGCAGAACGGTTTCCATATCGAGCGACTGGATCTCCGGCAGATCGAGCTCCAGGGAGTCGAGCGCGAACCCGGAACTGCGGGTGAGGCGCCGCGCCTCGAGGAGCTTCGACGGATTGCCGGTGGCGAAGAGGAGCGACGAAGGCTGGCTCAGGTCAGCCCCGCAGAACGCGGAAGGCGTGCACCCGCTGCTGCAGTCCCTTGAGCTGGAACTCGCCGAGGGGCTCGGTCGGATAGGCGCCCGCGAGCAGGCGATGGGTCTCCCCGCCGACGGTGATCTCGCCCGGCTCGGCGACCCCCGACTCGAGGCGGGCGGCGACGTTCACCGTATTGCCGAGCACCGTGTAGTCGACGCGCTTCCGGCTGCCGACGTCGCCGACCATCACCGGTCCACTCTGGATCGCGATTCGCACCTGCAAGGTCGGCAGGCCGCGGGCCGCGCGCTCGCGGTTCAGCGCTTCCTGCGCCGCCTGGATCTGGATCGCCGCCTGGACCGCGCGCCGGGCGTGATCGTCCTGGGGCACCGGCGCGCCGAAAAAAGCCATCACGCAGTCGCCGATGAATTTGTCGAGAGTTCCGCCGGCGGAGAAGATCGCCTCTACCGCATGCGTGAAGTAGGACTCGAGCATCTCTGCTACTTCCTGCGGGCTGGCGTTCTCAGAGACCGGGGTGAAACCGGCGAGGTCGGCGAACATGACCGTCGCCTCGGCGAGCTTCATCTTGCCGACCGTCGGTTCGGCCGCGCTGGGAGTGAACTGCACGATGCTCTCGATCACCGCCGGCGAGTGGTAGCGCTCGAGCCGGCTGCGGACCAGGCGTTCGAACTCGACGGTCTTGGCGTATCGCAACCGCTCGACCGCCACCGCGGCGTAGTTCGCCAGCGCGGTCAGCAGGTCGAGGTCCTTCTCGTTGAAGGTCCCGGCGTGAAACGGCGTGTCGACCTGAAAGACGCCGATGATCTTCTCCCCCGACCACAGCGGCGTGCACATCGCAGCGCGGATCTGGTGAATCCGGATCGAATCGCCTCCCGCGAGCCGCTGGTCGGAGAGGGCATCGTAGGTCAGCAGAGCGACGCGGTCGCTCATTACCTGCTCGACCATCGTCTGCGAGACCGGCACCTCGCTCTGCGGCCGGTACTCGAGGCGCTCCTTGGTACGCGCCAGCTCGCAGACGGTCTTCCCGGTCGCTTCGTCGAGGAGCAGGATGAAACCGCGATCGACCGGCAGGGCCTCGAAGGCGATATCCATCACCCGCGACAGCACCTCGTCGACGGAATCCGAGCGGATGAGCAGGCGCGCGAGGCGGGTCATGAAGCCGAAGATCTTGCTCGAGTAGGCCTCGTCCAGATCCTTGCGCTTGCTGGTGCGCGCCTCGCCAGAGCTCTTGCCGTCGAGCCCCCAGGCGGCACTGAAGTCCGCCAGCGAGCGCACGATGGTCGCCGTCCCGGCCGGCGCCTGAGGTGAATGCTGCGGCGGCAGTCCGGCAGTCGTGAGCTTGGCGCCCAGCCCCGAGCTCGCGGGCTCGCGGACCTCTTCGACCGCGAGCTCGAAGATGCCGACCTTGATCCGGTCTCCCGCCTTCAGCACCGCCCGCTTGCTGGACACTCCGTTGACCTGGATGCCGTTGGTTGACATGAGGTCCTGGACGAACCAGGTGCCGCTCTCGCTGCGGATGGCGGCATGGCGCCGCGAAACCGAGAAGTCCGCCAGCACGACTTCGTTCTCGGTGCCGCGTCCGATGCGGAACTCGCCTGCCGTGAGCGGCAGAATCTCGTCCCTGCCCTGAATTTCCCAGCGCAACCGGAGCACCGTCGGAATCACCTCGCGGATCGATCTTAGCCCAGCGCTCCTTCTCCGGGGCGTGACCCGGTGGTGCGGGTCACCCCGGCCGCTGCGTCCGCTTCAGGTGCCGTCAGGTGCCTTCGGGTGCCAGCCGATCGCTTTGTTATCCTCGCCGGGATGAGCCCCAGCGACGATTCTCCGACCGACGCCCCATTCGAGCAGCCCCAGAACCCGCTCTACGAGCGCTATGCATCGCGCGAAATGGCGGCGATCTTCTCGAGCTCCCATCGATTCGCCACCTGGCGCCGGATCTGGATTCTGCTCGCCCGGAGCGAGGCGGAGCTCGGGCTGCCGATCCGCCGCGAGCAGATCGCTGCCCTCGAGGCCGCGGCACCCGGGCTCGATCTCGCCCGGGTGGCCGAGCTCGAACGGCAGACCCGGCACGACGTCGTCGCCCATCTGCGCCACTTCGCCGAACAGGCCGACGCGTTCGAGAAGGGTGCGGGAGGCATTCTCCACCTCGGCGCCACCAGCGCTTTCATCACCGACAACACCGACCAGCTACTGATGCGCGAGGCGCTCGAGCTCCTGCGCCGCCGGATCGCGACGGCGGTGTCGGGCCTCGCGGGCTTCGCCCGCGCGCATCGCGACCTCCCCTGCCTCGCCTACACCCACTTCCAGCCGGCTCAGCTGACGACCGTCGGCAAGCGCGCCTGCCTCTGGGCGCACGACCTCGTCCTCGACCTCGCCGAGATCGACCATCGCCTGGCGACCCTGCGTTGCCGCGGCGTCAAGGGGACGACCGGCACCCAGGCCTCCTTTCTGACCCTCTTCGCCGGCGATCATGCGAAGGTCCGCGAGCTCGACTCCCGGGTGGCCGCCGGGCTGGGCTTCGCCGGCAGCCTCGCAGTTTCGGGCCAGACCTACACCCGCAAGCTCGACAGTCAGATCCTCGCGACGCTCTCCGGGGTCGCCGAGAGTTGCCACAAGATGGGCACCGACCTGCGTCTCCTGCAGGGGGTGGGCGAGCTCGCCGAGCCGTTCGACGAGCATCAGGTCGGCTCCTCGGCGATGGCCTACAAGCGCAACCCGGTGCGCGCCGAGCGCATGTGCGGCCTGGCACGCCGGATCATGACCGACGCCCTCAACGGTCCGGTCAACGCCGCGACGCAGTGGCTCGAGCGCAGCCTCGACGATTCGGCGAACCGCCGTCTCGTTCTGCCGGACGCTTTCCTCACCGCCGACGCCATCCTCGGCCTGGCCGGTCACATCGCAGCGGGGATCCGGGTGCACGGCGGAATGGTCGCGGCGCGCGTCGCCCGGGAGCTGCCGTTCATGGCGACCGAAACGCTGCTCATGGAGGCCGTTCTGCGCGGCGGCGACCGGCAGGAGCTCCACGAGCGCATCCGGACGCACTCCTTCGCCGCCCAGGAGGCGGTCGCCCTCGGGCGGGAAAATCCGCTCCTTGGTACAATTGCCGCCGACGCGGACTTCCGGCTGTCGGCCGCAGAGATCTCCCGATGGGTCGATCCTCAGGCGTTCACCGGCAGATCGGCCGAGCAGGTCGACGATTTCCTCGACGGGATCGTGAAGCCGGCTCTGGCCGGCCTCGAAGCCGCCGAGGTCGAAGCGCCCAGAATCTAGAGCGCAGGTACCAAGAAGCGATGATGCCCGTCCGTCCCATCGCCTCCGCCCCGATCCTGGTGGGTCTCCTCGTCCTCGCCGGCTGCGCCAGCTCGGCGCACCGCTCATCGCACTCCGGGATCTCCGGGCGGGAAAGCGGCGTCGCCTCCTGGTATGGACCGGGTTTCGACGGCCGGATGACCGCCTCGGGCGAGCGCTACGACATGCACGCCATGACCGCCGCGCACCGCACCCTGCCGTTCGGGACCGTTCTCGAGGTGCGCAACCTCGACAACGGCAAGATCACCCAGGTGCGTATCAACGACCGCGGTCCGTTCAAGAACAACCGGATCGTCGATCTCTCGCTGACCGCGGCAAAGGCGATCGGGATGGTCGGGCCGGGGACGGCGCGGGTGGAGCTGCGGACGCTGGTACTCGGAGGCGGCGATCGGCGTTACGTCGTGCAGGTGGGGGCCTTCCAGGAGGAGGCGCTCGCCGATGCGCTCGTCGCGCGCCTGCACCCCGCCTATCCCGATGTCGCCCTGCGCTCCGACGAGGTCTGGCACCGGGTACAGCTCGGCGTCTTCGACGATCCCGACGAGGCGGCGGCCCTGGCGAAGAAGCTCTCGCGCCAGGGCTACTCGGCGTTGGTTATCGCAGCCAGCGCAGCCAGCGCGGCCAGCGCGGGCAACTGAGCCGGCCGAGCCAGCGCCCCCGGGTCCCTCAGGCCTCCGGCCTTCTGACCGATGGATTCACCGCCGCCGCCGGCACTTCGCCGTCGAGCGCCGCGAGCACCATGTGGGCGGTCTCGATGGCGATGCGCTCCTGCGCCTCCCGCGTCTGCGCCCCGATGTGCGGCGTCGCCACCACCTTCGCATGCGCGGTCAGAGCGTGGCGGTGGGTCGGTTCGTCCTCGTAGACATCGAGCCCGGCGCCGGCGAGCTTTCCGGCGTCGAGCGCCGCGAGCAGGGCGTCTTCGTCGACCAGCCCGCCCCGCCCGCAGTTGATGAACAGCGCCGTGGGCTTGAGCAGCCCCAGCCTCCGGGCGTCGATGAGGTTCTTCGTCGCCTTGCTGAACGGCGTGTGCAGGGTGACGACGTCGCTCTGGGCGAGCAGATCGTCGAGCGCCAGGAGCTCGACTCCGATTCGCTTCGCCTGTTCCGCTTCGAGGAACGGATCGAAGGCGACGACGCGCATGTCGAAGGCGCGGGCGCGCGAAGCGACGCGCTGGCCGATGCGGCCGAGGCCGACGATGCCCAGGGTCTTGCCGTCGAGCTCGACTCCGACGAAGGTCTTGCGGTCCCACTCGCCGCGCTTCATCGACGCGTCGGCGGCCGGCAGGCTCCGTGCGAGCCCGAGGAGCAAGGCGAAGGTGTGCTCGGTGGCAGAGACCAGATTGGCGTTCGGCGCGTTGACCACCAGCACGCCGCGCTCGGTGGCTGCGTCCACGTCGACGTTGTCGACACCGACGCCGGCGCGACCCACCACACGCAGTTTGTGGGCGGCTTCGAGCAGCGCCCGCGTGACCTTGGTGGCGCTGCGCACGACCAGGGCGTCGACCTCCGCCACGAGCTCCGGCAGGCGAGCGCGTTCGTCGGCGGCAACCACCTTCACGTCGGCCCCGGTGGCTCGCAGGATGGCCAGGCCCGACTCTTCCAATGGATCGGCAATCAGTATTCGAGTCATGAAGCGATCTCCTCTGCAATCGCGGCCAGAAGCGCCGCCAGGTCGGTGGATTGAACTTCTCCCATATGCCCGATGCGAAACGTCGACTCTTTGAACCGGCCGTAGCCGCCACCGAGGGTAAAACCCCTCGCCTTGAGCGCGCCCACCAGGGCGCGGGCGTCGATTCCGGAGGGGGGCCGGAGGCAGCTCACGGTGGGCGAACGGCCGTTCGCCGCCGAGGCGAACTCGAAACGCTGGGTCTCCGCCCAGGTGGAGGTCTGGCGCTGCATCGCGGCGTGGCGGGCCCAGCGCGCTTCGATCCCCTCGCGGCCGATCCGATCCAGTGCGAGGTCGAGCGCCCAGGCGATCGACACCGCCGCGGTGGTGATCGGGCCGCCCTGACGATGCTTGTCGCGATAGCGCAGGAGGTCGCCGTAGTAACCGCGATGCGGAATCGTCGCCGCCCGCGCCTCGGCGCGCTCCGAGAACGTGAAGACCGTGAGCCCGGGAGGCGCCGCGAGCCCCTTCTGCACGCCGGCGAAGACGAAGTCGAGCTCCCAGGCGTCGGTTTCGAGCGGAATTCCGGCGAGCGACGAAACGGCGTCCACGAGGAGCAGCGCCTCGGACTCCTCGCGCACGACCTGGGCGATCTCGGCGAGCGGATTGACGACGCCGGTCGAGGTTTCGTTGTGCGCCACCGTCACCGCCTCGTAGCGCTTCCGGCGCAGCGCCTTGCGGACGAGATCCGGATCGACGATGTCGCCCCAGGGGGCGGCGATCTGGTCGGTCTCGCGGCCGAGCGACTGGCCGATCTCCCGCCAGCGCTCGGAGAAGGCCCCGTTGGTCAGATGCAGCACGTCGCGGGCGACCAGCGAGGTGAGCGCCGCCTCCATGAGGAAAGTCGCGCTCGAGGTCGCGAGATAGACGTCGCGCCGGGTGCGGAACACCGGCATCAACGCCTCGGTGATCCGTTTGTAGACCGGCATGAACTCCGGCGAGCGGTGGCCGACGACCGGCGCGAGCATCGCCGCGCGCACCTCCTCGAGGACGTAGACCGGCCCGGGTACGAAGTACTTGATCTGCTCGGGCATTGTTGAGCGACTCAGCTCTTCTTCCAGCGCAATGCCGGTTTACGCAGGCGGACGAGGAGCTCTTCGCTGGTGTAGACACGGCTCGCCGTGGCGCTTTCCTCCAGTTTCCAGAGGCCCTCTTCTCGCGCCGAAAGCCGCGGGAAAAGTTCCAGGCCGGCAACCAGAACCACATCCGCACCGAGGAAGTGCTCACGCAGGAGATCGCGCAGAACGGGCTTTCCCTTCATCGGCTTCATCGCGATCGACCGGCCGTCTCCGACCGCCACGGCGCGAAAAGCTTCCAGTAAAGGGGGTGCCTGGAGGGGCGGCGGAGGGTCGACCGGGGCGTTCATGGCCAGCCAGCCGACGCGCACTCCTGCCGTCTTCGCTGCCAGGAGCAAAGACGCGAAACGCTCTGCGGGTCCGTCCACGGCAAGCAGAACCGGAGTCTTCATTTACCGGAGCTTTTTTCTTCTGGGTACAAGAGGATCTC
>JAYTAM010000224.1:0-3422 GCA_043737505.1 Thermoanaerobaculia bacterium | reverse complement strand
TCCGGGCCCGATGGGGTGCTGCACGTTCTCGATCAAGAGGGCGAAGTCTAGCGCCGATTCCGAGCGCATAGACTTCCCGCACGATGACGTATCCGATTCCCACCCCGCTGTCTTTCGCTCGCAGACTCGGGCGGATACTGCTTGCCGTTTCGCTGCTGGCAGGCCCCGCGGCGCTCTCGTCTGCGACCGCCTCTTCGATCCGGGAGGGGCCGAGCCCCGAAGCGCTGGGGCGTGAGCTCGCGGACGCAGCGGGGAAGAAGGATTGGCCCCGCGCGGTGAAGGCGGCGAAGGCGCTCGCCGGCGCTCGCCCCGATTCGGCGCGCGACGCCTACAACCTGGCCTGCATGCTGTCGCGATCGGGGGCCATGGAAGAGGGGGTCGCAGCCCTCACCCGCAGCGCCGAGCTCGGCTTCGCCTTCACCTCTACCCTGTTGCGCGACGAGGATCTGGACAGCCTTCGCACCCAGGCCGGATTCACCGCCGCCCTCGAGCGCGTGCGCGCCAACAACGCCGCCGAGCTCGAGCGCGTGAAACCGCGGCTCGAGGCCGCGCCTCTCCTGACGATCCTGCCCAGGTTGCCGAAGAAGGATTCTGCCGCCCCGCAGCTGCCGCCGCTGCCCCCACTGCCCCCACTGATTGTCGCGCTGCACGGCTACGGCGGCACGCCCGAGCCGATCGCCGAGGCTTACCGTCTCGCCGCGTCCCGGCTCGGAGCGATCCTCGTCGTGCCGCGCGGACAAGAGGTGGTAGGGCGCGGCTTCGGCTGGGGGGTCGTCGAGCAGGCGGAGTACCTCGTGCATCAGGCCATCGCCCGCACGGCAGCCGAGCGGCCGATCGGGCCGGTCGTACTCACCGGTTTCTCGCAGGGGGCCGGGGTGGCGCTGACGATGGCCGCCCGTTTCCCGGAGAGATTCGCCGGCGTGGTCGCGGTCGCCGGCTGGTTCGAAGAGCGCCTGGCGCCGCTGCCGCCGCGAGTCGTCGCGCCCTTCCCGCGCTTCGCCTTTCTGAACGGCGAGCGCGACGAAGCGGCCGTCAACAACCGGCAAGCCGCAAAACAGCTCGAGAAATCGGGCGCCGAGGTCCGGGTGCGCATTTACCCCGGCCTGGCCCACGAGTTCCCGCCCGCCGAGGAGCGCGACCGCGAGCTCGAGCAGGCGCTGCGCTTCGCGTTGGGGAAATGAAACGTTCTCCTAGCGTCGCTGCTCCAGACGACGCGCGAAGTCGAGATCGAGGTAAACGATGCGCGCGCCGTCGAGCGGGTTCGGCGAGCGCGGCGTGAGGATCCGGCCGTCGGCGGCGATCGAGTAGGAGTGGATTCCGCCGCCCACCGAGACGCGGTCGGCGGCGGTCTCGGGCCGCCCGGCCCGGAAGGCCCCGCGAGTCTCGATCGGCACGCGCAGGATGTCGGAGGCGCGGCGGTAGTAGAGCTCCTGCATGTCCGGACTCCACCGCGGCTCGGTGCCCACCCCGGGCGAGATCTGCCACCGGCCCTCGCCCGACGGGAACGGCCGCACATAGACGTTGAACCCGCCGCCTTCGTTCGAGCTGTAGGCGATCCACCGGCCGTCGGGCGAGATCACGCCTTCGCGCTCGCCGGCCTCTCCCGCGAGGAGGAGCTCGGGCGTGCGCGCCCCCGTGAGCGGCAGGAGGAGGACATCTTGAGGTTCTGAGGCCTGCTTCGGCTCGCTGAACAGCAGCCGACTGCCGTCGGGAGTGAATCCGCTCGGCACCGCCTGCCGATCGGACTCGTACAGCGTCTCCGCGTCGCGGCTGCCGTCCGCCGTCCGCCAGACGATCCGCCCGCGCCGATTCTGCGCGCCCGAGGCGCGGATCCGGTAGGCGATCCGGCTGCCGTCGGGCGTCCAGACCGGGTTGCTCACCGACTCCTCGCGGGTCAGCTTCGAGACCACGCCACGCTCGAGGTCCGCCACCCAGAGCTCGGAGGCGCCGCCCGGACCGCCGACCAGTGCCACGCGCCGCCCGTCGGGCGAGAGAACGGATTCGTTGTACTGCGCCGGCGGGAGCGACACCGGCGAGGAGCTGCCGTCGCGCGCGAGCCAGTGCAGCTCGTACTGCGCCAGGAGGCCGCCGGGCACCCAGAGCGCGGCGCCCGAAAGCGATAGAGCGAACTGCACGGCGCCCGAGGAGACGTCGGTCGCCACTTTCTGGACGACCGGCTCGGAGGGCCCCGTAACCGCCAGCGTCTCGACGTCGAACGGCACGGCGAAGAGCGCGCCGCCGCGCGCGAAGACCAGCCGGCCGCCGGAGCAGCAGCGGGCCTGGCTCGAGCCCTCGACCAGCACGCGCCTCTCGCCGGTCGCCACCACTACCGCTTCGATCCGCGCGTCGTCGTAGAACTCGGTCGAGGTCGAGGTGTCGCTGGTGTAGAGCACCGCCTTGCCGTCCGGCAGCGCCTGCGGCCAACGGTGCGTGCGCTCGTCGCGCGCGACGTCGAGCTTGGTGACTTCCGCCGCCGCGCCGCCGCCCGCCGGGATCCGCGAGATCGGCTCGGTGACGTTCGGAGCGAAGTAGATGAAGCCGTCGCGACTCCAGGAGGCGCCGCGGATCTGGTTCGCCTGGCCCGAGATCACCGCGATTCGCACCGCCGCCCCGCCGACGGTCGGAATCTTGAACAGCGCCCGCTCGCGAAAGAAGCCGATCCAGGCGCCGTCCGGCGAGAAGAACGGCGCCAGCGCCCCCTCGCTGTCCGGCATCAGGCGAGGCTCGGCCTCGTCGATCGTGCGCAGCAAGAGACGCGTCTCCCCGTTCAGATCGACGACCACCGCGACCTGGAGGCGGCCGTCGTTCGAGAGCGCGATCTGCGGAACGTTGTCGGTCGCCAGCACGAATCCCTCGGGGATCGCCAGCGCCCAGCGCGCGCCGGCGCCGAGCGGCGGCGGCTGGGGCCGGCGCAGGAGCCAGCCGGCGCCGAGACCGACGACGAGCGCCATCGCCGCCGCGATGGCGAGCGCGGCACCGGCGCGGCGTGGCGCGACGCCGCTGGCAGCCGTTGCCGTCGCTGCCGTCGCGGTATCTCCCGCCTCGCCGCGCCCAGCGACGACATCGTCGAGTACGAGCCGCGCGTCGGCGATGTCGTGCAGACGATTCTTCGGATTGCGCTCGAGACAGCGGCGAAGCAATCGGAGAATCGCCACCGGCGTATCCGCGGGCAGCGCCTTCCAGTCGATCTCGGTCTTGAGAACGCCGGCGAGCGTGTCGGAGACTGTCGGGCCGGCGAAGAGCGAACGCCCGGTGAGCATCTCCCACAGCACCACGCCGAACGCCCAGATATCCGCCCGCTTGTCGACCGAACTGCCGCGCGCCTGTTCGGGAGCCATGTAGGCCGCGGTGCCAAGGATGACCCCGAGTTGCGTCCCGTGGACCGCGGTGAGCGTCGGCGAGTTCATGATCGTCGGCGAGCG
>JAYTAM010000223.1:0-7811 GCA_043737505.1 Thermoanaerobaculia bacterium | reverse complement strand
TGCGGACCGGACGTGCCACGCTGGGCCTCCTGGACAACATCACCGTCGACTACTTCGGCACGCCGACGCCGCTCAAGCAGGTGGCGACGCTCACCGTCGTCGACGCGACGATGCTGATGGCGCAGCCGTGGGATGCGAAGCAGATCCCGGCGATCGAGCGCGCGCTGCAGAAGTCGGATCTGGGTCTGAATCCGATGAGCGACGGCAAGGCGGTGCGGATCCCGATTCCGCAGCCGACCGAGGACCGCCGCAAGGAGCTGGTCAAGAAGGCGCACGAGATGGCCGAGCACGCACGCACCCAGATCCGCCTGGCGCGGCGCGAGGCCAACGACAAGCTGAAGAAGCTCGAGAAGGACCACGAGCTCGGGCAGGACGACGAGCGCCGCGCCCTCGAGGAGATCCAGAAGCTCCACGACCGCGAGATCGACGAGGTCGCGAAGGTCCTGGACCACAAGGAAAAAGACATCATGACGGTCTGAGGCGGGCGGTCCGGGGCTCGATATGGACCGGTCCGGCTCTCCGCTTCACGCCCGTCTCGTACCTCCCACTCCGGTGCATGCCGTCGTCCCTGCCGCGGGACGCGGCCTGCGCTTCGGCGGCACCCTCTCCAAGCAGTTCGAATCGATCGCCGGCCGGCCGCTCCTCTCCTGGACGGTCGAGCGCCTGCTGGCTGCCGGCGTCGACTCGGTCACCGTCGCGCTGCCGCCCGACGTCGCGGCGGCACCGCCCGACTGGCTGGCGGATGCTCGCGTGCGCACCGTGCCGGGGGGCGACAGCCGGCAGGAGTCGGTGACGGCGGCGCTCGCCGCCTCACCCGCGCTCGGCGGCGACCTGGTGCTGGTGCACGACGGAGCGCGGCCGGCGCTCGCCGCCGAAGATCTCGACGCCGTCTGCCAGGCGGCGCTCTCCGCGGACGGCGCCGTCCTCGGACGGGGCGTTTCGGACACACTCAAACTTCTCGAACAAGGGGTGATCGTGGGAACTGTGGATCGCCGCCGGATCTTTCGCGCCGAGACGCCGCAGGTGTTTCGCCGGAGCCTCCTCGAGCAGGCGATCGAGGCGGCGATGGCGGTCGGCTTCGTCGGCACCGACGAGGCCTCGCTGGTGGAGCGGCTGCCCGGCGCGCGGGTTCTGGCCGTGGAGGCCACGCGACCCAACCCGAAGCTTACGACGGCTGTCGATCTGCCCCTGGTGCGGATGCTCCTCGCAGAGCGCGAGGCCGGGCAGTGAAGCTGCGTATCGGACAGGGCTACGACATTCACCGGCTGGTCGCCGGGCGCAAGCTCTTTCTGGGTGGTGAGGAGATTCCGTTCGAGCTCGGCCTCGACGGGCACAGTGACGCCGACGTCCTGCTGCATGCCCTGGGCGACGCTCTGCTCGGCGCGGCGAGCCTCGGCGACCTCGGGCGGCATTTTCCTCCCTCCGACGAACGCTGGCGCGGAGCTTCGAGTGCCGATCTGCTGGGTCGGATCGTCGGCCTGGTGAGGGAAGAGGGCTACGAGGTGGTCAACTGCGACCTCACGCTGGTCGCCGAGGCGCCGAAGCTGGCGCCGTATCGCGATCGGATCATCGAACGAATCGCCCGCATCCTGGGCACGGAGGAGAGCGCCGTGGGGCTCAAGGCGACGACGAACGAGGGGCTGGGCGCGATCGGGCGCGGCGAAGGGATGGCCGCCTTCGCGGTGGTGCTGCTCGAGGCGGATTCCTGATGGCGACGATGAGCAGCACGACGCGCATCTTCGGCTTTCACCCGGTGCACGAAGCGCTGCTGCACCGCGCGGGGGAGGTGCGCCGCGTCTGGATCCTCGCCGCGCGCCAGGGCGGCCGGCGGCGCGAGATCGAGAAGCTCTGCACGGCAGCCGGCGTGCGCTGCGACGGCACCGCCCCGTCGGATCCGATCTGGCTCGGCGGCGCGGTGCACAACGGCTTCGCCGCCGAGCTGGCGCACGCCGCGCCGGCGGCAAGCGCGGCGTCGGGAGCGCCTGGAGCCGAAGCCCGTGGCGACCAGGGCTTCGTCGTGCTGGCCGAGGACGTCCAGGATCCGCGCAACCTCGGCGCGCTGCTCAGGGTCTGCGAAGGCGCCGGCGTCGGCCGCGTGCTGGTGCGGGATCGCGGCTCGGCGCCGCTCTCGGCGACGGCGGTGAAGACTTCGGCCGGCGCCTCGGAGTGGCTCACCGTCGAGCGCATCGGCAGCTCCGCCCAGCGCCTCGAGCAGCTGAAGAAGGAGGGCTACTGGATCTACGGCCTGGCGGCGGGAGGGGAGCTGCCGTGGAGCGTCGATCTCACCGGCCCGGTCGTGCTCTGCGTCGGCGGCGAGGAAGAGGGTCTGCGCCACCTGACGCAGGAGCGCTGCGACCGGCTGATCGGCCTGCCGATGCAAGGTCACGTCTCGTCGCTCAACCTCGCGACCGCCGCCGCGGCGGTGCTCTACGAGGCCGTGCGGCAACGGACGACGGGCAAGAAGGGGCGTTGAATAGCGTTCTGCGGAGCCCCGCGGCTTGTCAGATGGGCTCCGAAACCACTAGACTTCACGAGCGGTCCGGCCAGAAAAGTGGATCGGTTCGGAGGATCCGCCGGGAGGGTCGCAAAACCTTGCCGGCATAGCTCAGAGGTAGAGCAACCGCCTTGTAAGCGGTAGGTCCTCGGTTCAATTCCGAGTGCCGGCTCCAGTCGCAGCGCAGGAACAAGCACCGGACAATCAGCACCCGCAGTCCCGTAAGTCTTTGAAAAATCATGGAGGTGTGGCCGAGCGGTCAATGGCAGCAGACTGTAAATCTGCCGGGCTAAGCCCTACGGAGGTTCAAATCCTCCCGCCTCCACCATTATCCTCACCCATCGCCGGTCCGTTCCCCAACGGCCCGCTTCTCTCCTGCTTGCCTGCCGCACCCGATCGTTTTAATGCTCTGCCGAGCACTTCCCGTGAAAGCGAAGTGCGAAGGGTCAGACGGTCAGCCGGACCGCGTGAGCGCGACCGCGATGAGAATCGCGCCCAACGCCAGGAGCAGGACCGCGAAAGCGATCTTGGGAGTGCGGTCGACGGCGCGACCGTCTGAGGGCAGCGCGGGATCGTACGCGACCGACACGACGGCTCCGAGCTCCATCGGCCCCTCTGGCGAATCGATCTCGTATTCGATGCCGTTGGCGGCTCGAAAACGCACGACGGCGACGCTTACCGCCCCGGGATCGTTCGAAGTTCCGTCGGCCCCCTCGCTGAGGCCAGGCCGGTATCGCTCGGCGAACCTCGAAACCACGCCCTCCGTCCGCGTCCTTTCCGAGCACCACCGCCGATGCTGCCGCTGGGTGCGAACTGCCACCCACCCGAAAACCGCGCCCGCCGCAAAGGTCACCGCTCCGGTCGCCAGAAGGGAAGTGTCAGGCATATCTCGAGGACGGAGGATAGCGCCGGAGGGTGCCACGGTGCGCATGGGCTACCGGGTGCCGCAGCGGGCTGCATGTTAATATTCGCCGGTCGGATCGGCAGCCCGGAAGTTGGAAAGTCGGGTTTGGGTTACCCCGAGTTGCCCCGGAAACCGACAGCCTTCGCAAGTCCTTGAAAAGCGGGAGTAACTCAGGGGTAGAGTCACAGCCTTCCAAGCTGTTGGTCGCGGGTTCGAATCCCGTCTCCCGCTCCATTTTTTCCATCCTCGATCGGTTTCACGCTCTCTCGCCAGTTCTGGCGCAAAAATTACGTCCCTCCTACGGAAGGTTGGCTTCGCTCGAAGCCGCCGGCTCTTCCGAGGGGAGCGATGCCCACCATCATTCAGTTCTTCGGAATCTCGATCCGGATCTATCGGAACGACCACTCACCGGCGCACTTCCACGCCTAATACGGCGAGCACGCCGCGGCGATCTCGATCGAGACGCTGGATCTGGTTGCTGGGGCTCTTCCTCGCCGAGTCTTCACAATGGTTCTGGAGTGGGTGATGCTGCACCGGCCGGAGCTACGGGAGAACTGGTTCCGGGCGGAACGGCACGAAGCGGCGCTTCCCATCGCGCCCCTCGACGAGGAGGACTGAGATGTGGCGAATCGTCTCGGTGAAGGCACTTCCGGGCTACCGGCTCGACGTCGAGTTCGCCGACGGGACCCGTGGGGTGCTCGACTACAGCCAGGAGCTCTGGGGGCCGATGTTCGAACCGCTCCATGACCCGGAGCGCTTCGCCGAGGTCGGGCTCGACGAGTTCGGCGCCGTCTGCTAGCCGAACGGCGCTGATCTCGCTCCCGACGCGATGTACGACGAGATTCGCGGTCAAGGCGCTACCGCCCGCTAGTGCTTGGGCTGGGCGAGCGCCGGCAGCGTGATTGGAAGCGCTGCTTGCGCAGCCTGGCGGATGCTCTGGATCTCCCCTTGCCCTGAATATCGTCCTTGAGATAAGGACCTAGTAGGCGTATATTGTCCTTCGGAAAATGACAATATCCCACGACCTGCTGCGCCTGAAGCTCGCCGAGTCGCTCGCCGCAGACTTGCCGGCTGTGACGCGGCGAGACGTGCACCTGCCAGGGATACCGGGCAAGGCCTTAGCGGTGATCGGCGTGCGTCGGGGTGGGAAGACCTCCTTTCTCGCCCAGTGCCGAGCCGACCGCCTCGCCGCTGGGCGCCCCCGCGAGGCGCAGCTCCTCGTTTCGCTCGAGGACGAGCGCCTGGCAGGTTTGACCGTGGCCGACCTCGGCTGGCTGCTCGACGAGCACGCGCGCCAGTTCCCCGGGCTCCTCGAGTCGGGCGGGATGACCTTCTACCTCGACGAGGTGCAGACCGTGCCGGGTTGGGAGGGGCTCGTCCGTCGGTGGATGGACAAGGGCGGCGTGGAGCTGTTCGTCTCCGGCTCCTCGGCCAGGCTCCTCTCGCGCGAAGTGGCCACCAGTCTTCGCGGCCGCGCCATGGAAGTGCTCGTGCATCCGTTCAGTTTCCGCGAGGTCCTGCGCCATGCTGGGGTCGAGCCGGACGGGCCCTTCGTGAGTCTCCCCCCGGCCGACCGCTCCGCGCTGGATCGGCACCTTCGGCGCTATCTCGCCGAGGGAGGCTTTCCCGAGGCGCAGGGCTCCACGCCGCGCGACCGGGCGGCGCTCCTCAGCGGCTACGTGGATGTGGTGGTGCTGCGTGACGTCATCGAGCGCCACGGAGTGAGCAACCCCCTGGCGCTGCGCTGGATCGAGCGTCAGCTCCTGGCCAATCCGGGAGGGTCGTTCTCGGTGAAGAAGCACTACGACACGTTGCGCTCGCAAGGGGTGTCTGTGGGCAAGGACACCTTGCACGACTATCTGGCCCACCTGGAGGATGCGTTTCTCGTGCGCACGGTGGCGATGCATAGCGCCTCGGAGCGCCAGCGCATGGTGAACCCTCGCAAGGCGTATCCTGTGGACCCGGGGCTCATCGGATTGTTCGAGCGCAGCGGCCGGACACAGCAAGGCCGCGCCCTGGAGACCGCGATACTGCTCGAGCTCGAGCGGCGCGGCTTCGAGGTTGCCTACGTGCGCACCTCCGAAGGCTTCGAGGTGGACTTTCTCGCGCATCGCGCCGGTGAGTCGCCGCTTTTGGTGCAGGTCTGCCTCGAGAGCGAAGGCGACGAAACCTGGGAGCGCGAGCTTCGCGCACTGCAGTCAGCAGCTCCAACGCTACCCGGCTCCCGCGCGCTCCTCTTGACGCTCGACGCGGTGCCGCCGACCCGGGCCATGCCGGACGGCCTGACCTGGGCACCCGCCGCCCAGTGGCTGCTGGAGGAGATATGACCGTGCCCAGGAGCGCGCAGCATCCGTCTCTCGCTGTATTACCATCGCGGCATGTCGAGGGTGAACGTCCGTGAGCTCAGGAACCGGGGCGGTGAGCTGGAGCCATCCGGGGTCGGGTGCCGGCCGCCGATCTACACCGTCAACCCGCGCGACTTCGAAGGGATCGGCGACCTGCAGGTCGTCGCGATCCCGCACCCAGACCGCAAGTAGGGGAGAGTCCCACCACTCAACCCGTCTGAGTGGAGGCAGCGACCTCCACCCGGTCGCGGCCGTGAGCCTTCGCGCGGTAGAGCGCGCGGTCCGCCTGTTCGACGAGGGCTTCGCGCTGGCTCGCGACGTCGGGGACCGTCGCGGCGACGCCGATGCTCACGGTCACGTGACTTCCTGTGGTCGAGGCTTCGTGGGGGATTCCTTCGGCGGCGACCCCGGCGCGGATCCGTTCGGCGATGTGGCGGGCGCCATCGAGGTCGGTGTTGGGCAGCAGGGCCACCATTTCTTCGCCGCCGTAGCGGGCGACGACGTCGCCGGGGCGCAGGGCCGAGGCGGCCATTGCGCCGGCCACTCGGCGCAGCGCTTCGTCGCCGGCGAGGTGGCCGTAGCGGTCGTTGTACTTCTTGAACTCATCGACGTCGGCGAGCACCAGCGCGAGCGGCGCCTTCCTTCGGAGGTGATCGAGCCAGACGCGGCGCAGCTCTTCGTCGTAGTGGAGCCGGTTGCCGAGGCCGGTGAGCCCGTCGATCGCCGCCAGGCGCGCGAGCTGCCGGTTCGCGGTCTCGAGCTCCGACGTGCGCTCGGTCACCCGCTGCTCGAGCTCCTGCGCATGGCGGTCGAGCGCCCGGTGGGCCTCCTGCAATTCGAGCGAGCGGGTCTCGAGGTCGACGAATGCGCGCGACGAGCGCCGCGCGAGCAGCACCGCCTGCGACAGGACGAAAACGAAGAGTCCGAAAGGCTGGAGGTAGATCGAGTCGACGAGCCAGGTGCCGGTCGGTAGCGAGCGGTAGATCGAGACCAGCACGTCGTGGATACCGGTCAACGCAATGGCGAGCTCGCCGAAGAGGAAAAGCGCGGCCCCTTCCCGCCCGCGGCGAAGGGAGCGCCCCACGAGGATCGCGGCAACGACCGCGGCGCTCACGCAGAGGAACTGCAGCGCCGCCAGCCCGCGGGTGAAGATCTGCGGCGGCAGAAGGACGACGGCCGCGAGGCCCACGAGCGACGCGCCGGTGTAGCTCCGAATCAGCAGGGGAGGCTGGTCGCGCGGAAAGAGCTCCGCCAGGAAGAGGGCGGAAGCGGCGACGATGATCAGCAGAGAGCCGTACTCCACCCGGATCACGGTCGCCCACGAGGTTCCGCGCCAGAGGTCGAGGAGAAAGATCTCCTCCACGGCGAGGCCGCGCAGCGCCATGCCGAAGCAGACGAAGGCGAAGTAGAGGAAAGAGGGATCCTGCCGCCGAGCGCTCCAGCGGATCACGTGGTAGAGCCCGATGATGCCGAAGGCGCCGGCGAGAAAGAGCGCCAGGGCGAGGCGCGACTCTCGAGCGGCGTGCGCCGCAACGGGCGTTCCGATCGAGATCGGCTCCCGCGGTCCGCCGTGCACGTAGTGAAAATTGGAGATCTGAAGGACGAGCTCGAGCTCTCCGGCCGTAGCCGGCGGCAGAGAGACGATCTGCGGGCGGAATTCGGGCACCTCCAGGGCAGCAGACTTCGCCAGCGTTCCGGCGTGCGCCACGAGCTCTCCGTCCGCCCAGAGGTTGAAGGCGGTGAAGAGGATCGAGATTCGCAGCGCGAGCGGCGGCGAGTCGGGGGGCAACAGCACACTCAGGGAGTAGGTGGCGTAGCCGTGCCCGGTAGCCACGCCGGGAGCCCGATCGGAAGCGTCGAAGGTGTGCGGAAGAATCGCCAACGCCGGCGCCGGATCTTGGAGCTCCGGGTCCGCCGGCATCAGCAGCTGCAGCGGAAAGTGACGCCACTCGCCGTCCAAACGAATGAGTCCGTCGCGCTGGGGCCGCCAGGTCGACAGGTCGAGCCGGCCGTCCGCCGCGCGCAGCTCGACTGTGGGGATCGGCACCGGGGAGGAGATCGACGCCGC
>JAYTAM010000222.1:0-7813 GCA_043737505.1 Thermoanaerobaculia bacterium | reverse complement strand
CCGGTCCGCCCGCAAGGTCGAGCCCCGCGCCGAGCCAGAGAGCGCCATTCCTGGCGCGGAGGAGGGAGAAGACACCGAAGCCCGCTGAGTTTCCCAGGTCCCTGCGATCCTGCAACTTGCCGTCGGCCCAGTGCGCGAGCCCCATTTGGGTTCCGACCCAGAGCCCGCCTCCTTCGCCTCGAGACAGGGCATACACCCAGTTGTGCGCCCGCTGGGCGCCGGGCGGTTGAGGGCGCCGATACCAGCGCACCTCTCTCCCCGAGATCCGGTTCAAGCCGTCCGTCGTGCCGACCCAGATGGTTCCATCGTCGCCCTCGAAGAGTGTCCGCGCGGCATCGCTCGACAGTCCTTCCGCCGTCGACCACGACGCCAGGGGCCCGTCGGAGAGGCGCATGAGCCCATGGGTCCAGCTTCCAAGCCAAAGGTTGCCCTCGCGATCCACGAGCTGCGGCCCGAACTTGCCGACCGACAACGGATGCTGCGCCGCGAAGCGCTCCACTTTGCCGCCATAGAGTCTCGCCGTGCCGCCGGTCGGATAGAGCCCGGTCCAGATCGAACCTTCGGCGTCGACCAGGACGTATCCCCCTGCCGCGACGCCGGTCGGCAGCTCGAGTGGTCTGCGCTCCCAGGTTCCGGCTCGCCATACCCAGGCCTGCTGGCCTGTAAACGCCGCCACCTGTCCCTCAGGGTCGACCCAGATCTTCGAGGTCTCTCCGACTCCCGGTCCGCTGGGATTGGGAACGACAACGAACTCCCCACCCGGAAGCTGCGAAAGGAGGCGACCGTCGTTCATTCGCAGCCAGAGTGCTCCGGAGCGGTCGAATGTCGCGGTCGAGACCCCAGGATCACCGACCGGGAGCGGCACGCGTCGAATGACGCCCTCCTGTCGGAGCCAGAGGCCATGCTCACCGGCGAACCAGAGCCCACGATCGTTCTCGCCGATCCAGAAAACGCTGAATTCGGGACTCTCTACCTCGACGAAGCTCTGGCCGTCGAACCTCGCCACGCCCGAACCCGCAAAACCGACCCAGAGAACTCCGCTCCTGTCGACACACAGCGCGCGGATCTCGTTGAGGTGAAAAGCGGGCGTGTTCGAGCGATCGAAGACCACGAAACGATTGCCGTCGAAGCGCGCCAACCCTTCGGTGGTGCCGACCCAGAGGTAGCCGTCGGGGGTCTGCGCGATCGTCGCCACCGACATGGAGGGCAGTCCCTCCGCCGTGCCCCAGACCTGCGTCCGATACTGCGACAGGAGACGGTGGGGATTGAGCGCCCATGCGCCGACGGCCGCGCTCAATGTCCAGGCGAGACCGAGGCACACGCCGAGCCGGGCTCGAGTCAAATTCTCCCCTCGGCGAGCACCTTTCGCACCGTCAGGCCGGCGCGCCGGAGGACCCACTGCAGGCTGTCGCGCGAGATACCGAGCGTCCGCGCCGCCTCCTCGGCCGAGCCGTGACGCAGCAGCGCGCGGCGCACCGCGGTGACGTCGACCCGATCCTCCTGCCGCACCTTCTCCAGCGTCTCGTCGAGACCCAACTGGCGAAGCCGCAGCCGGAGCGTCGATGCCGGCACTGCCGCGCCCTGAACCGCGAATGCCTGGAGGACTTCCCGATCTTCGGCGATCCGCGCCACAACCGCGTGGTGCTCGGCGATCTTCTGTCGCAACAACGACTCCAGGCCGGAAGCCGCGAGAGCGCCGGCCGACTCCGCCTCCGCACTCCCGGGCGCCTGATCTCGAAGCGTTTCGAACATCAGCATCGATCGCAGCAGGCGGGAGGCTCCGCTCGGGGCGAGCAGCACCGATCGGTTCACCGCGTGCTCGAGTCCCCGGAGGTTTCCGGCGACCGACCACTGGTGATCGATCAGCGCGGCGATGGACTCTTCGGCGAACTCAGCGATTTCAGGTCGCCGGAATCGATCGCGGGCGGCCCGCAGGAAGAGCTCGGCGAAGCCGCGAATGTCCGCCCGGCGCCGGTCGAGGCCCGGCACCCGAACGGTGATCTCGGCCAGCCGCCAGTAGAGATCCTCGCGGAAGCGCCCCTGTCGGATGAGCTCGTCCATGTCCTGATTCGCGGCGGCGACGACCTGCACATCGACCTCACGCTCCTCGGAAGAGCCGAGCGGAGAGAATCGGCCCACCTGGATGAGCCGCAGAAGGCGCTGCTGCAGCTCGAGCGGCATGGCGCCGATCTCGTCGAGGAAAAGGGTGCCGCCGTCCGCGAGGTCGGCTTTGCCGAGCCGTCCTTCGGCGGGCGCCGAGAAACCGGACTTTCGGGCGAATCCGAAAAGCTCAGCGCCGAGACCTTCGGCCGAAGTCACCTGCCCGCAGTCGAGCACCACAAACGGACCGCTGCCACGCGTCGACTCATAGTGGAAGGCGCGCGCGAGGTGGGTCTTGCCGGTGCCGGTCGCGCCGAGCAACAGCACTCCGACCTTTCCGGCCTTCGCGGCCCGGCGCAGCGGCTCGAGAACCTCGGCGGTGAAGGCGGGATCGCGCGACTCGTAGTGCGCGAGCCGGTACTCCTCCGCCGCCGCACCGCGCGCCAGTTCGACCTCGCCGCGCGCCTGCGAGAGCTGGCGCTCCACGCGGCCGAGCTGCCGCAAGAGGGAGAGATTGCGCTCGGCGACGGCCGCGAGGTCGCGCACCAGCTCGACATCGGCCTCCTCGAACGGCCGTTCGCCTCCCCGGCGGTCGGCGTAGAGGCAGCCGCCGAATCTTCGCTCGCCGCGCCCGGCTCCCGGCGCACGCTCGCCGCCCCAGAACCAGATCGGTACCGCGAGCACGCTGCGCAGGTCGTGCGCGGAGGCGCTCTTGGAACGCAGGAGATGCGGAACCTCCTCGAGAGAGAGCGCCGCCTCGCCGCTCGTCCGCACCTGTTCGAGCACGGAGAGCGAGGCCACCAGCCGGATGGCCTCGCCGGCGACCACGTCGCCGTCGTGCGTGCGCGCCGTCCAGGCAGCCGCCTCCGGATTGTGCAGCGCGACCAGCGCAGTGTGCGCCCCTAGAGCTTCCCGCGCCATCTGCGCCGTCTCGGAGAGCGCCCTCCCCCAATCGGCGCCGGTCAGGAAATCGCGTCTCAGCAGCCCGCGCAGACTCGCCAGCTGACGCTCCGCCAGCTCCGCTTCGCGGCCGACTCCTGCGGGATCCAGCGGCATTGTAGGCGGGAGTTTAGCGATCCACGGGGCGCCGCGATAGGCGCGGCATGCGGGGTCACATGCTAAATTTGACCTCTCATGACCTCCGCCGAACGCGAAACGCTCGATATCGATGTCCTCTTCGTCGGCGCCGGTCCGGCGAGCCTCGCTGGCGCCTATCACCTGGCGAAGCTTCTGGCCGATTACAACGCCCGCGCCGCCTCGGGATCGCGGATCGAGCTCTCGATCGCCGTGCTGGAAAAGGGCAGCGAGGTCGGCGCTCACGCCATCTCGGGCGCGATCGTCGATCCGCGGAGCCTGCGCGAGCTCTTTCCGGAGAAGTTCGGTTCGATACCGTTCGAGGCCGAAGTCGGTCGCGAGCACGTCTGGTGGCTGACCGAGGAGAAGGCGATCTCGCTGCCCGAACCGCCACCGCTCAAGAATCATGGCAACTACGTCACTTCGCTCGGAAAACTCGTCAAGTGGATGGCGAAAGAGGTCGAGGGGATGGGGGTCGACATTTTCTGCGAGTTCCCGGGGCGTGCCTTGCTCTACGACGACTCGCCCGCCGGGCCCGGGAAGAGGGTCGCCGGCGTCCGCACCGGCGACAAGGGGATCGGCAAGGACGGCAGGCGCAAGGCGAACTTCGAGCCCGGGGTCGACATCCGCAGCCAGATGACCGTGCTCGGCGAAGGCCCGCGAGGCACTCTGGCGAAGCAGCTCGAGTCGCGCTACGGCCTCTGTGAGGGCAAGAATCCGCAGGTCTATGCGCTCGGTATCAAGGAGGTCTGGGAGCTGCCGCAGGGGCGCTTCGAACCAGGAGAAATCTGGCACACCATGGGCTGGCCGATGTGGCCCGACCACTTCGGCGGCGGCTTCCTCTACGGCATGCAGGACAACCTCCTGATCGTCGGACTGGTCTACGGGCTCGACTACGAGAATCCGCTCGACGACCCGCATCTCGAGTTCCAGCGCATGAAGACCCACCCGGCGATCGCCAAGCTCCTCGCCGGCGGCACCATGTCGTATTACGGCGCCAAAGCGATTCCGGAGAGCGGCTACTGGGCGATGCCCAAGCTGGGCGGCGACGGCTTCTGCCTGATCGGCGACACCGGCGGCTTCGTCGATGGCCAGCGCCTCAAAGGCATTCATCTGGCGGTGAAATCGGGCATGCTGGCTGCCGAGTCGATCTTCGCCGCAGCCGTCGCCGGTCGCTCCATCTCCTCGTCGGGTGAGGCTTATCCGGCGCACTTCGAAGCCAGCTGGGCGAAGCGGGAGCTGTGGAAGAGCCGCAATTTCCATCAGGCGTTCGAGCGCGGCGGATTCGACGGCATGGTCAACGCGGCGCTCGGCACGGTGACGGGCGGGCTCGGTTTCGGACTCTTCGACCGTCTGGCGGCCGAGCCTGGACACGAGCACCTGCGGCGTCTCGATAGCGAGCGCTCCGACTACCGCCCGGAGGCGCCGATCGCCTTCGACGGCAAGCTGACCTTCGACCGCCTGGCCGACGTCTACAACTCCGGCGCGGCGCACGAGGAGGATCAGCCGGTTCACCTTCTGGTCGCCGACACTTCGATCTGCGTCGATCGCTGCGTCCGCGAGTTCGCCAACCCGTGCACGCGTTTCTGTCCGGCGGGGGTCTACGAGATCGTCGCCGATTCGACGGTCGCTGCGGGAAAGCGGCTGCAGATCAACGCCTCGAACTGCGTGCACTGCAAGACCTGCGACATCATGGACCCGTACCAGATCATCGATTGGGTGCCGCCCGAGGGAGGCGGCGGCCCGAACTACGGCAAGATGTAACGCCCGAAAAACCGGTTCGGAGCCGAGACAACGAAATGAACCTCAAGACAGCGCTCGACTTCAACCTGTTTCCGGTCGACGACGACCGCCGGCTGTTCATTTCGCCGGCGATTCAGGACTGGAGCCATCTCGACTCCGAGGGCGTGAGGGTGGTGATCGACCTCGAAGGCGGCATCGACCATGGCGTGCCGGTCCTCCCCAACCACACGCTCTACCTCTACTTTCCGATCTTCGACGAGGGGCTGCCCGATCTCGACCGGCTGCACTGCATCGCGGCACTCGGAGCCCGGCTGGTGCGGTCGGGGCAGCCGGTCCTCTCGCACTGCGGTGCCGGTTTCAACCGCTCGGCGCTCGTCGCCGGGCTGATTCTGGTCGAGCTCGGCTGGTCGGGCGAAGCGGCTCTGAAACGCCTGCGCGAACGCCGGCCCGGGGCACTCTTCAACGAAACCTTCGCCAACTACCTGAGCTCGCTTTAGCGGCTCAGGCGTCCGCCGGGGCGCGTTCGGCGAGCCACAGCGCCAGCGCGGCGGCGAAGTCACCGACGCTCGCGTGCCGCTCCGCCGGATCCGGGGCAAGGGCCCGGGACACGATCGCGCGCAGATCGCGATCCCCCCAGGGCAAGCGGGGCGGGCGTTCGCGATCCACCTCCCGCAGCACCCGCGAGATCGGCTTGCCGCCACGGTGCAACGGCCTCTCTCCGGCCAGCATTTCGAAGAGGATGACCGCCAGGCTGAACTGGTCGGCTGCCGGTCCGGGGCTGCGGCCGAGGATCTGCTCCGGCGCCGCGTAGTCGAGGGTGAAGAGCCAGACACCGCTCGCCGTCTCCCGTCCGTCGCCGGCATCGTCCAGGAGCTTGGCGATTCCGAAGTCGAGCAGCTTCGGCCAGCCCGCCTCGTCGACCAGCACATTCGAGGGCTTGAGATCCCGGTGCAGCACGCGCAGGCGATGGGCGCCTTCGACCGCCTCGCAGAGGCGGAGGAAGAGCCGCAGGCGCTCGAACTCGGGGAGCCTGTTCTCGCGGACGAAAGTAACGATGTCCCTGCCCTCGATCCACTCGAGCACGAGGTAGGCGCGCCCCTGGGAGTCCGTCCCGGCGCCGAGCAGGCGGGCGATCGCCGGATGATCGAGGTTCGCCAGGATCTCCTGCTCGCGCTCGAAGCGCCGTTCGATCTCGCTTCCGCCATGCCCGGAGAGGAGGCGCTTGACCGCCACCCGCTGGCCGTCGCGTTCGGCCTCGAAGACTTCGCCGGCGCTCCCCTGCCCCACCTTGCGCAGGATCCGGCAGGAACCGATTTTGCGCGGCAGGGCCGGAGCGCCCGGCCGTCCGGACTCTTCCCCTGAGCCGGCGTCGTCGCTGGCCTCGGAATCGCCGGCGGCGGAGGGCACCTGGCCGCCGCCGACCGCCGCGACGAGGAGCGCCGCATCGAGGTCGAGGGCGCTGCGTTCGATGCCGTCGGCCGCCAGGAGCTCCGCGACCGCGTTGGCCAGCTCGACGTCGACGACGGCGATCTCGGTCAGGCGGTGAAGGCGACACTCGGGGTCGAGGTCGACCAGCGACTCGAACGCCGACTCGACCTCGACCCACCGGCTTCGAATCGCGACGCTCACCCGCCGAACCCCTGGCGCTCGAGCTCGATCTGGAGAAAAGCGCGGGCCTTGCGCCAGTCGCGGCGCACGGTGCGCTCGGATTGGGCCAGCAGCTCGCCGATCTCGCTCTCGTTCAGTCCGACGAAGAACCGCAGCTCGACGATGCGGGCGAGCCGCGGCGAGAGTTGCTCGAGCTCGGCCAGGGCTACATTCACAGCGAGGAGCTGCTCGGCCTGCCAGACCGCCGGAGCTGCGACCTGGTCGTCGAGCGGCAGCGCCTCGACGCCGCCACCGCGCTTCAGGCGCCGCAGGTGCTCGGCGTTGCCGATCAGGATCTGGCGCATCGCCTTGGCGGCGAGCGCGAAGAAGTGCCCGCGATCCGCCAGCGACAGCCGTTCGCTCTTCACCAGCTTGAGATAGGCCTCGTGAACCAGCGCCGAGGTGTCGAGCGACATCGCCGTCCGCCCGAAGCGCAACTGCGCCCTGGCGAGCCGTTTCAGCTCGCCATAGAGGCGATCGAAGACCGTGTCGAGGGCGCCCCGGTCACCTTCGCGCACCGCGGCGAGCAGCTGCGTGATCTCGCCGGACGACTTCTCTCTGGAGGCCACTGGCGCCGGATGATAGCTCCGCGAGGAGGGATGGGCGGCGGCAGGACTCCACAGTGCGGGGCCGTGCAGGGCGACGACGGACATGCAAGAACCTCCGCCTGGATCCACCGCGACGGCGGCCGAATCCGGACAGTCCAGCCGGCGACAGCGCCGTAGGCAGGCCCGGAGCGAGGGGAGGGAACCTGTGGAGAAAAAAGAGCGGCCCGGCGGCAGGCGCCGGTCAGTCCGGGCGCCGCATGAGCAGCGCGCCGTTGGTACCACCGAAACCGAAGGAGTTGGTCAGGCCGATGTCGAGCTTCGCCGGCCGCGCCTTGTGGGGCACGAAGTCGAGGTCGCACCCCTCCCCCGGATGATCGAGGTTGAGGGTCGCCGGCAGAATCTGGTCGCGAATCGCCAGGGCCAGAAGTCCGCATTCGAGGCCACCGGCGGCGCCGAGCAGATGTCCGGTGGACGACTTGGTCGACGACACTGCGAGCTTCCGGGCGTGCTCACCGAAGACCCGGTGGATCGCCTGCACTTCGGCGGAGTCGCCGAGGCCCGTGGAGGTGCCATGGGCGTTGATGTAGTCGACCGACTCGGGCTCGAGTCCGGCATCCGCGAGCGCGCTCCTCATCACCTGCGCGGCGCCGCGACCTTCCGGATGCGGCGCCGACATGTGGTACGCGTCCGCGCTCATGCCG
>JAYTAM010000221.1:0-3427 GCA_043737505.1 Thermoanaerobaculia bacterium | reverse complement strand
TGAGGGCGAGCCCGGGGCGGCCGTGAGTCTCGGCGGCGCTCGCAAGGAAGGCGCCTGCCAGGAGCTCGATGTCGCCCCGGCGCTCGCGCAGCGGCGGCAGGTGCAGCGTGATGAGGTTGAGGCGAAAGAAGAGATCCTCGCGGAAGCTGCCGGCGGCGATGAGCTCGCCCAGGTCGCGGTTGGTGGCCGAGACGACGCGCACGTCGACCCGCCGGGTCGTGCTCGAACCGAGCGGCTCGAAGCTGCGATCCTGCAGGACGCGCAGGAGCTTGACCTGCGCCGCGGGCTCGAGGTCGCCGATCTCGTCGAGAAAGATGGTACCGCCGTGCGCCAGCTCGAAGCGGCCCTTGCGGTCGCTGCGGGCGTCGGTGAAGGCGCCGCGGACGTGGCCGAAGAGCTCACTCTCGAAGAGTTGGGTCGGCAGCCCGCCGACATTGACCTGGACGAACGGTCGGCCGCGCCGGCCACTGTTGGCGTGTATCGCCGCCGCCAGCAGCTCCTTGCCGGTGCCGCTCTCGCCGGTGATGAGCACCGACGCATCGGATGGAGCCACACGCGCCGCGAGCTCGAGGAGCGCCACCAGTTTCGGGTCCTCGCCGAGAATCGCGGAGAAGTCGCCGCGCTCGGCAAGGGCTTCTCGGCGGCCGATGGCGTCGCGCGCCACTTCCTGCCGAGCGCGGGCGAGGCCGAGCGCCGTGGCCACGGTTGAAGCGAGGAGATCGTTCTCCCACGGCTTGGTGAGGAAATCTGCGGCCCCGGCGCGCATGCCGGCGACGGCGAGCGGAATGGAGCCCCAGGCGGTAAGGAGCACGACCGGGAGCTCGGGACGGGCTGCGCGGAGACGGCGCAGGAGCTCGAGGCCCTCCTCGCCGCCGGTCGAGCGCGAGAAGTTCATGTCCTGCAGGATGAGCTCGACATCGGAGCGCGCGGCTGCGGCGAGGGCGGCGGCCGGCGTCTCGGCCTCGAGGACGCCGTAGCCTCGCTGGCGGAGCAGCAGCCGCAGGGAGGCGCGGACCGCCGCGTCGTCGTCGGCGACGAGAATCATCGCCGGCTACTCGTAACGCAGCGCCGCAGAGGGTGTAACCCGGCTCGCCAGGCGGCTCGGCAGCCACGCGGCGAGCCCGGAGAGCAGCAGCAGAACGAAACCCGCAGCTCCGAGGCCACCGGCGACGACGGACGAAGGCACGGGGCCGACCAGGTCGAGGAGGGGCAGCTGGATCGCAACCAGAGTACCCGCGACGACCGCCGCCCCGGCGAGGAGCAGCATTTCGAGCACGAACTGGCGATGGATCGCCGGACCGGTGGCACCGACCGCGCGGCGGAGACCGATCTCACGCGTCCTCTCGGCGACGTTCTGCCAGACCACACCGATCAGACCCAAGGCAACCATTGCGAGGAGAAAGCTTCCCACAATCCCGCCCGCGACGAGCGGCGCGGCGCGCAGCCGGAGGTTGGTGCGCCGGTAGTCGGCAAGTGGCCGCACGTCGAACGACCAGCCTGGAGCGATGGCTTGCAGGCGGCGCGCGAGCGCCTCCCCGAAGGCTGCGCCGGCGCCGGGGCGCAGGCGCAGCAGAATATGCCCCGGGGGACGGTGTCCGGGATCGCCCACCCGCATGCGCTCGAAGAAGAAGTTTCCCGGGCCGGAGAGCTCGCCGCCCGCGCGGTAGTCGGAGACCACTCCGACGACACGCCGGCGATCGTCGGCCGTCGGCGTGGCGCCGTCCGATTCGTCGAGACTCTGGCCGATCGCCGCCCGGACGGAACCGAAACTCCGTTCGGCGAGGTCGCGATCGAGCACGACGGAGGCAGCGCCGTCGTCCGCCGGCGAGAACCAGCGCCCGGCGACGATCTGCAGGTTCAGCACGCGATCGAAATCGTCGGTGACTTCGTTGAGCGGCGAGGCGATGCGCTCGCCGTCGACCTCGAACTCGCTCTCCATGGAGGCCAGGTCGAACGGCACGACGTGGCAGCCGGCCGCGGAGTCGACCTCGGGCAGCGTTCGCACCTCCTGCAGCAGCCGGCCGAAGCCCGCGGCCTCGGACGGCTCGAAGAAGTCGTCGCTCGAACGCTGGTAGTCGATCCGGGCGACCAGCACGCCGGCGGAATCGAAGCCCAGAGGCCGATGCCAGTTGGTCGACTGGTAGAGCGCGGTCGTGGTGACCAGCGCGACGACGAGAAAGGTGACGAAGAGCTCGAGCAGGAGGAGGACCGTGGAGCGTTTCCGGTTCCAGGCCAGGCGGAGCAGGTGGCGGATCATCGCGGGCCTCCGGCAAGGGCGGTAATGGGGGCGAGCCGCGACATGCGATAGGCCGGCCATAGCCCCGAGATCAGACTGAAGAGGACGGCTCCGGCCAGAGACCAGCCGGCCACCCGCAGGTTGAGCCCGAGGTCGAGGTGAGGCACGAAGCCGCTGGCGTTGATGGCGGCGAGGGTGACCCCCGAAAGCAGGAAGCCCAAAGCGCCGCCGAGCAGCGACATCACCAGATTCTCGAGCAGGAACTGCCCTATGAGGGCGCGCCGGGGAGCGCCGAAGGCGCGGCGCACGCCGATCTCCGCCGCGCGTTCCGCGGCGCGCGAGACGTTCAGGTTCGTCAGATTCACCGCCGGCAGCAGCATGAAGAGAACCCCCAGGCCGACGAGCAGGGCGTGCAGGTTTCCCGGGTGCGCCTGGTCGAGGCGCGAGGCGAAAAGCATCCGCGACACGGCCTCAAACTTGGTGTCGGCGCCGCCGGCGAGCACCGGGAACTCTCGCCTCGGCGAGGTCGTCGTCAGAATGCGACGCTCAATCTCGGCACGGATCCCCGGCAGCGCGTCGGCGGAAGCGGCGACGAAAACTCCCATGAAGCCGCCGACGTACTCCGACTTGTAGAGCTCCGAGCGCGCGGTCGAGATCGGCACCCAGACGTCGGCCGCCGGCAGGAGCTTGACGATCGGGACGTTCTCGACGACGCCGACGACCCGGAAGCGCTGGCCGTCGACCTCGAGCCAGCGGCCGACCGCCGTGCCGCCGCCGAGGAGCTTGTCGCGCATCGCCGCGCTCACCACTGCGACGAAGTTGCGGTCACGGTCGTCGTCGTCGGTGAACGGAGTCCCCTCGACGAAATGCAGGTCGAAGACGCGCCAGAAAGCGCCGTCGGTGCGCTTGAGGAACAGGTTGACCTTCTCGCCGTCGACGTAGGCGGCGGCACGGTTCGGCACGGTGAAGAAGGTCTGCTCCGCGACCTCGGGGAGATTGCGCATGTGGCGGTCGAGAAAGCCGTAGCCGGGGCCGGAGCTCTGCCCGCCGCGTTCGCCGTAGCTCCCCATGGCGAGGAGCCCGACGGCGCGGTCGAGCCGGGACTCCGGCGGCCGGTGTCCGAAGACTTCGTCGAGCAGCGCCGCGGCGGTCGAGACGACGAGCAGCGTCGCCGCGATGGTGAACAGGTTG
>JAYTAM010000220.1:0-7866 GCA_043737505.1 Thermoanaerobaculia bacterium | reverse complement strand
ACGGCACGGTCTACCTCGGTGGAACTGGCGACTACGAGGTGGGCGCGGTCCTCGTGGCACCCGACGATCGCGTCGTCGTGGTCGGCACGCGCGATCCGGAAACGGGCGGCTCCGAGTGGTTCTGGCGTGCGCTGGCCGACTCGTCCGCCGGAACGGGGAGCACGTGCTACTTCTTCCCGCCTGGCGGGGCCAGCCAAGGGCAGGCGTATGCGGCTGCCTTCGATCAATACGGTCGCCTGATCGTCGCCGGCTCGGCGCGCTACGGTACGGATCGGCTGGCTGTGGCGCGCTTCTCCTTCCCGGACTGTACTCTCGATACCTCGTTCGACGCCGATGGCTATTGGACGCTCGACATTCCCGGCGGCCTCGAAGCGGTGCACGCCATCGCGGTCGATCCGATCGGTTGGATCGCCCTCGGCGGCTACCAGAACAACGGCACGGACACCGACCTCGTCGTTGCCCTCTTGAGCTACTCGGGGGGCCTGCTCACCAGCTTCTCGGGAGACGGCTGGCTCTCCCTCGATCCCTCCGCGGCGCAGATCGACGATTCGGTTACGGGGGTCGTCTTCGACGCCAGCCATCGGGTGATCGTCGCCGGCGCGACGAATTACGGCACGAATAGCACGAACGGCGACTGGATCGCCGCCCGTTTCACTCTGGCGGGGGCGCTCGATTCGACCTTCGACGGTGATGGTCTGGCGCGCATCGCCTTTGATCTCGGGGGTACGACGGCCCGCCACGACATGCTCTTCGGCCTGGCACGCGATCCGAACAGCGGCGAACTCCTCCTCTGCGGTTCGGCTCAGTCGGCCACCGGCACCGAGCTCGCCATCGCACGCCTGTCGCCGAACGGCGGCCTCGACACCACTTTCTCGCTCGATGGCAAGGCCCATCACGCGCTCGGAGGAGCGCGAGTGCGGCTGACTGAGATCGCCGTCGACGGTCTGGGCAGGGTGCTTGCGGGCGGCTACCGCGAACCGGGCGGGGGAAATGCCGATCTGCTCGCCGTGCGGTATACCGCCAGCGGGTCGCTGGACAGCACCTTTTCGGGGAATGGCTGGACGACCGTGGCGTTCGACATCGGTCCGACCTCGTACATCGACGACTACGGCCAGGCCATGACCCTGCAGGCGGGACGGATGGTCCTCGCCGGCGAGGTCCTCATCAACACGGACTTCGACTACCGCCCCGGCCTCGCCCGCCTGAAGGCCAGCCTGATCCTGGCCGACGGCTTCGAGAGCGCGGGAGTCTCGCAGTGGTCAGATGCGCTCGGCTTCCCAGAGCAGTGACGCCCCCGCTGTGAAAGAACCTGCAGTTCCACGGGCCACACCGTAAGCCGCTGTCCCCTGCGCGCGGGAGATGACGGACAGAAGGGCAAGGAGACTTCTATGCGACTTTCGACTGGCCGACTCACCTTCGCCGCCGCTCTGGCTCTTTTGTCGTTCGGACCTCCCGCCCATGCCGCCGACGGCGACCTCGATCCCACCTTCTGGAGCCATGGGAGAGTGACTCTGGGCGCCACCAGCGACACTGGTATCGGCGGATTGGCAACGAGGACGACCGGGCAGATGGTCGTCGGCTACACCCTACCCGGCGAGGGGCACGCCTATTGGCGGAGTGTCGGCGACTCGACCTGGGGTTCGACTTGCCGCGTCGCCGCCGGTCCGGTTTCCCCAGCGGTGAAAACGCATGTCCTCGATGTCGTGTTCGACGCCTCTGGCCGTCTCCTCGTGTTGGCTCTGATTGATACATTTCTTCTTGATGGAGCGTCCGCTACGGCGCTTTTCGCCTACGAGTATCCGTACTGCCGTCTGGACCGGGAGTTCGGCACCGACGGAATTTTCTACCTCCCGTTCGAGTTTTCGTCCCTGACCTCCTACGCGGCTCGGATCACCACCATGAGCAACGGCAAGATTCTCATTGCCGGCGGAGAGGGCGTGTACGACGCGCAGGATGTGTTTCACACTTACAGCCGAGTCATTCGCGTCGAAGCGGATGGGGATCTCGACTTGACGTTCTCTGGCGATGGTGTGGCGTACGGCGCCGAGCCATGGAACGGAATCGACCTCGCGGCAGCGACCAACGGTCACATCGTGATGGCGGTAAGGAATATGGGATTCGGCGACGACGACTTTCGGCTGCACGAATTCGACGGGGACGGGAACTTCCTGTCCGAGACCGCGGTGGCTTTCGACCTAGGAGGAACCAATATTGACACCGCTCGGGCGATCACCGCAACGCCGGATGGCAAGGTCGTCGTCGTAGGTACGGCTGCCGGAGCGGGCCCCGTCGGCTCGAGCTCCGCCGCGATCGCCATTCTCGCGTGGGATGCGCAGGGGGTGCTCGCCTTGCACCCGGGATTCTCGACCGACGGCAAGCTGGCGTTCGCCTTCGGTGGTACCGATGAGAATCGTCTCTACGACGTCATCGTGCAAGGGACCAACCGGATCGTCGTCGCCGGCGCTGCGAGAGCCGGCTCCGGCGACTTTGCCATGGCGGTCGCGCGGCTCACGTTCGGTGGCACGTTCGACAAGACTTTCTATGCTCCGGGCAAGGGGAGAAAGCTGGTCGATTTCGACAAGGGCTCGCCGTATCACGACCTGGCGATGTACCTGGCCCTGCAGCAAGGGCGCGTCGTGCTCGGCGGGAAGGTCGACGTCGCGGCCAATGACCACTCCGTGGGTCTGGCCAGGTTGGAGAATCAGTAGGGCCCCGCCGGGCAGCGCCTCCTCCATCGAGCCTAGTTCAAGGGACGGGGGCGCGCGGAACGTGTACCGGCGGTGGCAGGGCCGCGGGGCGAGCGAAGAGAAAACCCTGTGAGAAGTCGGCGCCATGCTCCTTCGCCCAGGTCCATTCGGCTTCGGTTTCGATGCCCTCGACGAGGGTCAACAGCCGGAGGTCGCGAGCCAATTCGAGCAGACGGTCGAGAACTCGGGCCCGGAAGGGATCCCGGTCGACGCCGCGCACCAGACCGAGATCGATCTTGACGTAGTCCGGCTGGAGCCGTGCGAGCAGGTCGAGCGATCCGTAGCCCGCTCCGAGATCGTCGAGAGCAATGCGGAATCCGCGCTGGCGGTAGAACCGGACGATGCCTGCCAGGTGGTCGACATCCGAGATGCGGTCGGCTTCATTCACCTCGAAGACAAACTGTTCGGGCGGCAGGCCGCTCTCTTCGACGGCGCTCACCGTGGTGCGGAGACAGAACGCGGGGTCGTAGATTGCGGTGGGAGCGAAGTTGATGAAAGTCAGGCCTTTCGGCCGCTGGGCGACGACGTTGCGTATCGCCTCGAGGCGCGCCGCCCGGTCGAGGGTGAACAGCATGTCGGCGTCGCGCGCGACGCGCAGCATCTCACCCGCCGAGACGATTGAGCCGTCGCGCTCGCGCCCCCGCAGAAGGCACTCGTGCCCGTGAACCTCGGCCGGGTCTGCAGTCAGAACGATGGGTTGAAAGAATGTGGTCAGCCGACCCTGCTGCATCATCTCGATCAACCAGCCGCCTTGGCTGCGGGCCACCAGGCCAGCGAGGGATTGGGTTCGGGCGAGGTCGGAGGGAGCCGACGGGGTTCCGGGCCGGAGCAGGAGGCATCGCGTGTCGTCGAGCTCGGGGCGGCTGAATCCGCCGACCAGCTCGACTGCCAGAGTGCGCAACAGTCCACTCGGAAGGTCCACCGTCATCACGCCGGCGACCGAGTCGTCGACGGCAAGGCCGCGGGCACGCAGGAAGGCCTTCAGGCGCGCCTGCGTGTGACCGAGTGGCGCTGCGAGGGAGAGCCGGCCTCCGTCGGGAATCTCCGGCACGACTTCGCAACGCCCGCAGGCGGTCATTCCCCATCTCGATCGTGCCACGGAAAGTCGCGAAAATAGCGCTCGGTCGTGACCAGCGGGGAGAGGAGATCGGCTTCCGCGTCGTACTCCCACGCCACTCCGTCCAGTATGTCTGCCGCAGCGCCGGCCGGCAGCGGAGCGGAAGCGCGCGGAGTCGCTGCCGGGGGTTCGATGGAGCTGGGAGCAGACGGCTCGTCACTCACCCTAGCGCCTCGGCGGTCGGGCGCAGGCCGAGCGCCACCAGGAGGTCGCTGTCCGACGACGCCTCGACCGGCGAGAAGAGGCGCTCGAGCCGGGATTCGGTGGCCACCACGAACCGACAGGGCTCGTTTGGACCTCGTCCGCAGCTCACTTCGCGACCGGCGAGCCGACGGCCGGAGAGGTGCGAGAGCAGGCCTGCATGCAGGCCGGCCATCAGGCCGCAGGAGAGGCGCCCCTCATCTCCCGACGACCGCGCCGTCGGGCTGTCGGCATGCGTCGTCGCCAGCAGACCGCGCCGGCGGAACTGCAGGTCGACCTGAAAGGTTCCCAAGCCCAGAACCCCCAGGGATCCACTCAAGTACTCGAGAGCCACCTGCAGCTCGACCTCGCGCAACGTCAGGCGCTGCTCGCGCTGCGCCAGCGCTTCGACGCGCAGCGCATGCCTGAGGCCCCACTCGACGCCCACGCGGTGGAGCACCTCGTCGGAGCGCTGGCCTCCGGGGCCGGTCAGCGTGTGGTTCAAGGCGAACCAGAAATCGTCCCCGAGGGCGACTACGGGATGGCCGGCGGAGTCGAGCAGCAGCCGCCGCGTCGTGTCGTGCTCGATCCGGGCGGACAGCGGCAGCGTCAGATCTCGCACGCGATTGATCGTGACGATGATCTCGCCGGCCATCGGCGACCGCACGAAGCCGATGCGAACCTTCTGCATGCCGTGGCGAAAAGTGAAGACGAAGTCGAACGAAAGCGTCGGTTCGCCGCTGCCGGCGGCAAAATCGTGGAATCGTCCCTCGAACTCTTTCACCTGAGTGCAGGGGGCCACATCGCGAAAGAAGTTCCTGCCCAGTACCGCCTGTGGATCGGTCCGCGCGAGATCCGCCTCGTAACGGTTGTACTTGCGAATCGTGCCGTCGGGAGCCAGCCCGATGAAACCGAAGGGCAAAGCGTCGAGATCCGCAACGGACATCCCTGATAGATCCTTCATCGAGCCTCCTCGAGCGGCAAGCGCTCCAGTTCCAATGCTTGGTCGAACCCGAGGCTCTGCATGTCGGCGCGCACGGCCTCCGTCAGCGCGCGCAGGCGATCCTTGCCGAACCGTCCCGGAAGTGCCCGTTCCAGGCGCTGGAAGAGTCGGCGCACCCAGCTGGCTGCAGCGAGCGCCAGGCGGTCGGGGGGGGGAGCCACTTGCTTTGTCGAGAGGTAGATCTGACCGCCGGGGCCGAGCTCGAAGCCGGCGAGCTCCGGCAGATCGCGGAGCAAGGCGCGCCGAGCCTCCTCGAAAGCCGGCACCAGGAGGTCGAGCTGCACGAGGTCGGCAGCGTAGGCGCTGGCGACGTTGAGCAACGTCAATGCCCGATGGGCAGCGAGGATATCGGGCGCCGGGCGGGGCGGAGGATCCGGAAGAGCGGCGTGCGGGATCTCGACTTCGCGCCTGCCTTCGTCGATCCGAGCCAGCCCCTCGAGCAGAAGGCCGGTCATCGAGGTCGAGATTCGCTGGGGTACCGTGACCTCCCCGAAGACGACGTCGAAAGTGCCTTCATCGAAGCGGAGCAGGGCGTACACCGCCTCGTCACCCCTGCGACCGTCGTCGAGCTGGGCGTCGACCGGAGCTCCGTGTCGGAGCCAGAGAGTGGCCTGACGACCCTCGCTGCGCACTTCGACCACGCCGCTGCGCCGCCCGGCCTCGAGCGTCTGCAGCAGATCGACGACCGGCAGAAGGGCCAGCGAGCCGCGCAGGGATCGGCTGTCGCGGCGGCGCTCGGTCGAGCGCTGCAGAGCGAGCCGCAGGGTGAGCAGGAGCTCCTCGCGATCGAACGGTGCCGGCAGCAGGTCGGAGATTCCCTGTCGCAGGGCCAGTCGGCGATCCTCCGCCGGTTGGTCCGAGAGCACGATCACCGGCAGATCGGCGGTCAGCGGGTTCTGCCGCAGCTTCTCCAGCAGCGGCCCTCTCTCGACCAGGGGCAGAACGAGGGCGTCCGGCAGCACGAAGCGCATCTGCGCCAGGTGACGCAGCGCGCCCTCCTCGTCGGCCGCAGTGAGGACCTTGTATTCGGCTTCGTGCAGGACGGTGCTGAGTCGGTCCCTGGTGGCCTCATCCGGATGGAGGAGGAAGATCAGCTCGCTGCTCATGACTGCTCTCGTTCTCCCGGGGGTAGGGTTCGCGGGGCGCGACGCACCCTGCTTCGACTCCTACGCCCGGTGGCCGGTTCCGGATGAGCCGGCGGGAGGTGCGGCCTGCTCAGAGTCCAGGCGGGCGCTGGGCGATTTGTCGATGTCCCCGGCGCCCGAGAAATGACGGCTAAGGGAGTTGGGGGGCTTCCATGCGATCACCGACGATTCGTCTCACCTTCGCCGCCGCCGTGCTGACCTTGCTTCCACTGGGGCCCGCGGCCCACGCCGCGGACGGAGATCTCGACCCTGGTTTCTGGGGCGACGGCAAGGTCGCGCTCCCCGGATTCGCCGGCGCGCCGTTCGACATCGTTTTCGGCGGATTGGCCACGAAGGCGACTGGAGAGATGGCGGTCGGATATCACGTTCACGCCGCCGAGGAGTTCGCATACTGGCGAACGGCCACGGACTCGACATGGGGGCCGCCCTGCCAAGTCATTGTCGAGGAGACCGGGTCTGATATCGATACCTTCGTCCTGGACATGGCCTTCGATTCCTCAGGTCGGCTCATCGTGCTGGCCAAGAAGCTCTACAACAACGGCGGGACCGGATGGAACGTCGTCCTCGCTTATGACTTTCCGGATTGCGCGCTGGATCCAGGATTCGCGGAGGGTGGCATCAGATATCTTCCTGGGGCCACTGATTGGGGAGCGAACGCAAGCCGACTCGCCGCCTTGGAAGACGGCAGGATCCTGATTGCCGGCGGGAAGTTCTATTTCGACGAAGACTCTCAGCTGCATCGGCTCGGACGCGTCATCCGCCTCGAACCGGATGGGAGCTTCGACTCGACTTTTGGAACTGCGGGCATCGCCGAGGGGCCCGAGGACACCAGGGGTGTGGACGTCGCGGTGGCTGAGAACGGACACGTCGTGATGGCGGCAGTGAGTCTTCAGGCGGGAGACGACGACTTCCTCGTCCAGGACTATGGCCCGGACGGAACCTTTCTGGCGGAGACTGCGGTCTCTTTCAATCTAGGGCTCAGCGACGACGATGTAGCGGCCGCGATCGCCGCCACCTCCGACGGTCGGATTGTCGTCGTCGGCACGGCCTCGGGCAATGGGATCCAGGCCTTCACCTGGGCGGCGATGGCCGTACTGTGGTGGGACGCCCAGGCAAATCTGACCTTGGATCCCAGCTTCTCAGGGGACGGCAAGCACTGGTTCTCTTTCAACAGCCGGAACTACAGCTCTCTGTCGGACCTGGCCATCGAGGGAGAGGACGGGATTCTGGTCGCCGGAACGGCGAAGACTCAGATCATCGCCAATGGGATGGCGGTCGCGCGGCTCGCGCTCGACGGAGCCTTCGACAGCACGTTCTATCCGCCGGGGAACGGCAGGAGGCTCGTCGAATTCGATGTCGCGCCCCCCGAGAACGATCTGGCGCTGCGCCTGGCCCTCCAGTCCGGGCGCATCCTGTTGGGGGGGCAGGTCGACATTGCGAATGACGTTTCCTCGATCGGCCTGGCCCGGCTCGAGAATCAATGGGTCTTCTCGGGCGGCTTCGACGTCCAGGAACTGAGCGGCTGGGAGTTCACTCGGCCTTGAGACCCTTCTTTTCTTGCCGCTGATCTGAAGCTCCGTACTAGTTTGGCCAGAGACCCGGCAGGCGCTGCTGGGCGCCGACGGCATGGCGTTGCTCGTGCGCGAGCAGCCACTGCTTGCGCTCGAGGCCGCC
>JAYTAM010000219.1:0-7900 GCA_043737505.1 Thermoanaerobaculia bacterium | reverse complement strand
CCCAGAGCGCCCTCGACCAGGCGCGCTGGGAGGAGGCGGCGCAGCGTTTCGCCGCGGTCGCCGCAGCGAAGAACTCCGACGCCGACGCGGCGACTTATTGGAAGGCTTACGCCGAAGAAAAGCTGGGCCGCAACAGCGAAGCCCTTCAGACCTTGAAGAGCCTCCGCCTCAACTACCCGAAGAGCGTCTGGATCGACGACGCGGAGGCCCTCGAGGTGGCGATCTCCGGCACCGCTGGGCGCGGCCGCGGGGCGAGCGGCGGAGTTCTGGCAGGGGGAGGCGTCGCGAGCGGCAGCGGTCCGGTTATCGCCGGGGGCGGGGCCGGGGCCGGCGCCGGCTCGAACTCGCGCGACCTGTCGCCGGACGACGAGCTCCAGCTCTACGCCCTCGACGGCCTGATGCAGATGGACTCGGCAAGGGCCTTGCCGATCCTCGAGAAGATCCTCGCTGGCAATCGTTCGCTGCAGGTCAAGCAGCGCGCGCTCTTCGTCCTCTCGCAGAGCGACGAGCCGCGAGCGCGGACGCTCCTGGTGGAGACCGCCCGGGCCGGAAAGCCGGCGGAGCTGCAGATCGAGGCGGTGCGCTCGCTGGGCATCGCTGGCGATCCGGAGGATATCCGCGCGCTCTCCGACATCTACCGCACGACGGCGTCGAAGGAGACCCGCGCCGCCATCCTCGAGGCGTTCCTGATCGCCGGCGAAGAGAAGCCGATCCTCGACGCGGCGCGCTCCGAGAGCGATCCGCGCCTGCGCGCCAAGGCGATCGAGCTCCTGGGCGCGCTCGGATCGACCGGCTCCCTGGCCGAGCTCTACAAGAGCGACAGCTCGCGGGAGGTCAAGGCCAAGATCCTCGAGGGGATGATGATCGCCGGCGACAAGGCGCAGCTCCTCGCCGCCGCGCGCGGCGAGTCGGACAAGGAGCTGCGCGGCAAAGCGATCGAGCTCCTCGGCGCCGCCGGTGGCGATAGCGAGCTGGTCGAGCTCTACAAGGCGACGCCGGATCGCGACCTCCGCGGCAAAATCATCGAAGGCCTGATGATCGCCGGCAACGGCAAGGCGATGATCGGCCTGCTGCGCCAGGAGAGCGATCCTGTGCTCAAGAAGAAGATCGTGCAGCACCTGTCGATGATGGACGACGACGAGGCGATGGACGAGATCGAGCGCATGCTGACGGAGAAGCCGTGAACGCGCGGCGGTTCGTCGGCTTCGCAAGAGCGCTGGCAGCGGTCGCAGCGGTCGCAGCCATCCCGGCGATGGCAGCCGTCGCCGGCAGCGCGCTTCTCCCCCAGCCGGCCGCAGCGAAGCTCGTCGGCGGCCGGGTCGAGCACCGCCAGGCGAGCGACCCGGCGGTCGAGATCGCCAAACTGGGCAAGGCGAAAGAGACGGTCTGGCTCGCCTGGACGGTGCCGTCGCGGGCGGAGGGCGCGATCTGCGGCTTCGGCCACGGCGAGCGCAGCTGGGGAATGTCGCTCGATGAAGACGAGGCGAGCTGGGGGACCCGCGACGGCCTGCCGGCGATCGCCTACACGACGATTGAGGTTTACGCCGCGGTGCGCGAAGGCCGCGTGCACCAGCTCCGGTTCGCCTCCGAAGGCTGTCCGGTCCGTGCAGGCGAGCAGCGGGTGCTTTGGCTCGACGGCGTCCAGCCGGCCGCGAGCGTCGAGTTCGCCGCCCGGCTGGCCGCGCAGCGCGATGGAGCGAAGGCGCACGACGAGGGCGATGAGCATGCCGAGGTCGACGAGGTCGCCGAGCGCGCCCTCGCCGGGCTCGCCTTCCATGCCGACCCCGCGGCGCCACTGGCGCTCGTCCATCTCGGGCGCGAAGGCGCCACCGAGGAGCTGCGGGCACAGTCGCTCTTCTGGCTGGCCCAGACCGGCGACGGGCGCGCCGCACGCTGGATCCGTGAAGCGATCGCGCGCGATCCGGCCCAGGACGTCCGCCAGCAGGGGGTCTTCGCCCTTTCGCAGCTCGAGGACGCGACACCGCAGCTCCTCGCGCTGTTGCGCGAGAGCGACGATCGCGAGGTCAAGCGACAGGCGATCTTCTGGCTCGGGCAGTCGGACGATCCGCGGGCGACGGCAGAACTCGAGCGCTTGCTCACCCGCTGAGGCAGGACGACGATCCCGCCGCGCTCAGTCCTGCGGCGAAAAGAGAAACTCCAGCATTCCCGGCAGGCGATGCGACCAGGCCGCTTCGTCGTGACGCCCGCCGGGCTCCTCGATCCACTCGAGGTCGACCCCTCGCCGGAAGCCATGCCCCTCGAACGCCCGGCGGAGTCGCCGCAGACGCTTCATCGCTCCCGACGGCGACTTCGGCGCGGTCTTGCGGCGGCGGTTGCGCCGCCCCTCCAGCGTTCCGATATCCAGATAGACCCGCCCTGCCGGGAGCGGATGTCGCTCGAACTGGCGGGAGAGCGCCTCGTCGCCGAAGAAGAGCGACGGGCTCATCGCGCCGACGACTCCGAACCGGTGCGGCGCACGCGCCCAGGCGTGGAGACTGATGAGCCCGCCCATCGACGCGCCGGCGATGCCGGTCGACTCCGGACCGCGCCGCACGCGAAAGCTCCGTTCCACCAGCGGCTGGACCCTCTCGGTCAGCCAGGTGAGGTAGGCCTCTCCCCCGCCGCCGCCGTAGCGGCGGTCGCGGAACGGAGAGTACTCGTGAATGCGGCCCAGGCCGGCGTTGGGAATGCCGACGGCGACGACCGGCCGGCCGAGGCGGGCGAGGCGGTCGACGGCGCGCTCGGCGTGCCACGAGCCGGCGAAGGAGGTCGCGGGATCGAACAGATTCTGCCCGTCCTGAAGGTAGACGACCGGCAACGGATCGTGGGCCGCGTGCGAGCCCTGCGGGGTGCCGTAGCCGGGAGGCAGGTAGACCAGAATCGGCCGCGCCGGCACCTCGCCGACGATCGGGGTGGAGAGCAGCAGCTCGCCCTTGCCGCGCGGAGCGCGCCCGACCGATTCCCAGTAGCTGCCAAAGCGGGCGAAGCGCGTGCTCAGAGTGCCACCGGCCGGTCGCGCTGGCGATCGACGATGCAGAGGAAGCCCAGCGTCTCCCCCTGGTCGGCGCGAAACTGATGCGCTTCGCCGGGCGCGACATAGACGCAGTCGGACGGCCCGATGGCGAAGTGACGATCGCCCAGCCGGACGGTTCCACGGCCCCGCAGGACGACCACGGCGTGGGGATGCTGGTGCTGCTCAAGGGTCGAGTAGCCCCCGGCGGCGACCTCGAAGTAGCGCGTCAGGAAGGCGAGCGCCTCTTCGCCGGCGCCCTCGCCGAGGAGCGTCTGACGGGTGACGTCGCGATAGAGCTCGCCGCCATCCTTGTAGGGCTTGAGCGCCACCGGCCAGCGGAAGTCGCGCGCCGCGAGGACCTTCGAACGTCGACTCATCTCTTCTCTCTCCCTGAGGTGATGGCGCCAGGCTCGGCGACCCGCTCTGCGGCCAATGCCGCGAGCTCCGCCGCTGCCTTACGCAGATCTGGCTGGCCCAACAGGCTCCCGCCGACGAGGAAGATGGTATCGGTCGCGTAGGCCGGCAACCACCGCCGCAGCTGCGTCGCATCGATGCCTCCGGCAACCATGGCGAACGCCGGCCGGGCCGCGCCGAGCGGCGCCAGCAGGCGACGCTGGATCGCCCGGCAATCGTCCAGGGTGAACGGGAACCGGCCGCCGGCGTTGGGATAGATCACGACGTCGCAGCCGGCGAGCCGGAAGAGATCGCCGAAGAGGACCGCCGGGGCGAACCCCTGCCGGGGAGCGACGAGACTGCCGGCCAGAGCCGGATGGCCGACGAGGACGATGCCCGCCGACGCAGCGAGCGCCCGCACGCTGTCGAGCCCGACGAGCATCGGCGCGACCATCGCCGCCTTCACCCCGGCTTCGCGCAGGTCGCTCACCCGCTCGCCGAGGCTGTCGACCGGCCCTGTGAGGTTCGGAACGTAGAGACAGCTCCGGCCGGTCCGCCGGTTGGCCCGCGCCACATGCTCGGCCACCGCGAGCACACGCTCGCGGAACGGGGCGCTCTCCTGATCGGCGAGCGAGTGATCGTCCTTGATGAGGTCCAGACCGCCAAGAGCGCAGTCGCTCGCCAGCCGCGCGAGCTCGCGCACGCCGAGCCCCACCGGCTTCAGCGCCGAGGCGAGGAGCGGCCGTCCTTCGACGCCGAGAATCTCGCGCAGGCCGGCGACTCCGAAGGCCGGTCCCGGGAACCGGTCGACGAGCTCGGTTGGCCAGTCGATCGCCCGGATCCGGATGCCGCGCTGCAGCGAGATGTTGCCGTAGAGGAGATTCAGCAGCTGCGGCAGGTCGGAGACCAACGCCCGCCACGGATACTCGATCGTGGCGGTCGCTAAGCGCGCCCGGCGCGCGCCCCTGGCTCCGATCGCCTCGACGGCGACGACCACGCCGATCGTGCGCCGCTCGACCTCCTTCGGCGCGACGCCTTCGGGAATCTCGACCGTCTGCTCGCGGGCGATCGCCGAGGCCTTCCCCTCCGCCGATTCACCGGCGGCGAGCGCGAGCTCGTAGTGGACCGCGAGCGGCAGGGAGCTCAGGGACGCTTCCGGCTCTTCTGAGTGGCGATGAAATCGTCGATCTGGCGCTCGAGTGCCGGCAGCGAGAGGGCGCCGTTCTGGAGCACCGCGTCATGAAAGTCGCGGACGTCGAACGCCGCTCCGAGGGCCTGCTCCGCACGCCCTCGCAGCTCGCGGATCTTGCGGAAGCCGAGGTAGTAGCACAGCGCCTGCCCCGGCCACGAGATGTAGCGGTCGATCTCGGTGGTCACTTCGTGCAGCGGCAGCGTGGTATTCGCGGCGAGGTATTCGATCGCCCGCTCGCGGCTCCAGCCGAGGGCGTGAATGCCGGTGTCGACGACCAGCCGCGAGGCGCGCCAGGCCTCGTAGCCCAGCCGCCCGAAATCGCGATACGGATCGGTGTAGAAGCCGGCTTCCAGCCCTAGCCATTCGCTGTAAAGACCCCACCCCTCGCCGAAGGCATCGACGTAGAGGAATCGGCGGAACTGCGGCAGCCCTTCGAGCTCCTGCGCCAGGGCCATCTGAAGATGGTGCCCGGGGACCGCCTCATGGAACGTCAGCGCTTCGAGGTTGTAGAGCGGCCGCTTGTCGAGGGCGTAGGTGTTGACCCAGTACCAGCCGGGCTGCGTGCCGCCCACCGGCGCCGAAACGTAGCGCCCGCTGGTGTACTTCGGCGCCATCGCCGCCGGTACCGGCGCGACGCCGTACGGCTGGCGCGGCAGCCGGTGGAAGAGCGCCGGGAGCCGGCCGTCCATCGTCTTGGCGATGAACGACGCCTCCTTGAGGAGCTCCTCGGCGCTCTGGGCGTAGAAGCGCGGATCGCTGCGCAGGAACTGGAGAAAGGCGGGAAAGTCGCCCTCGAATCCGGTCTTCGCCTTCACCCCTTCCATCTCGCCACGGATGCGCGCCACCTCGGCGAGCCCGAGCTCGTGGATCGCCTCCGGCGTCATGTCGAGGGTGGTGAAGTGGCGAATGAGATAGCGGTAATACTCACGGCCGTCCGGGAGATCCGCCGCGGCCAGCGTCGCGCGGCTCTGCGGCAGATACTCGTCGCGCAGGAAGTCGCGGAAGCGGCGGTACGACGGCAGAACCGACTCTTCCACCGCGCTCCTGCCCGCCGCCTGCAGCCGCGCACGATCGGCGGCGGAGAAGGTCGTCGGAAAATCGCTGAACGGTTTGTAGAGCACGCTCTCTTCGGCCGTCGCCACCGCATGCGCCGCCGCCGTGGCGTCGACACCGGCGATCGCCACGCGCGGCGGCGTCATGCCGCGCGCCAGACCCCGGCGCAGAAGAGCGATGCTCTCGTCGAAGACGCGCGGAAACTCCGCCAGGCGGGCGAGATAGTTCTCGTATCCCTGCACGGTCTGGAGCGGCACCTGGTCCGGCAGCTGCGCGAGCTCAGTGTGGAAGCCCGAGTCGGCGTTCAGCATCAGCTGCTCTTCGCCGAACCTCCGCGCGCCCAGCCGATCCGCGAGCTCGGTGCCGAGGAGGTCGTAGCTCACCTGATCGGTGGGATCGAGCGCCGCGCGCGAGATCGCTGCGAGCTCGGCCTGGAAGGCGCGCGTGTCGCGCTCGCGGCGGGCGAAGTCCGCCTCCGTCGCCCCGCCCAGCTTGTCGTCGCTGGTGTGCACGCCGACGTAAGTCGCCATCAGCGGACTCTCGACCAGCCGCGCCGCCCACTCGCGCTCGAGCAGGGCATGAAACCGCGCCCCTTCGTCGGCGCCGGAAGCCGTCCCGGGCAGCATGGCGGTCAGGATTCCACAGAGCGCGAGCGCCGGCAGTCGTGACATGGGGGTTCTCCCGGAAAGTGACGCAAGGACACGGCGGATGCTAACGCAGCTCGCCGCCGAGGGTCGGCCAAGGTCCGCCGACGCCCGCCGGCGTCCTGAGCCATCCGCTGGCACCCGTCGCAAGACCCGGCGCCCCGGCTGTGCTAGAAAAGCGTCGTATGCCGATCTACGAGCACTACTGCCCCGACTGCCATACCGTCTTCAGTTTCTTCTCCTCCCGGATCGACACCTCCCTGAAACCTGCCTGCCCGCAGTGCGGGCGGCCGGAGCTCGAGCGCAAGCCTTCGCGCTTCGCGGCGCTCAAGGGGGCGAAGGCGGGCTGCCCTGGAGGAGCGGGCGGGGACGGCGCGGACTTCGATGAGAACGATCCGCTCGCCGGGCTCGACGAGGAGCGGATGTCCGGGGTCATGGACTCGCTCGCCGCGGAGATGGAGGGGATGGACGACAGCGCGCAGCAGGATCCGAAGCAGCTGGCGCAGTTCCTCACCCGTTTCCAGGAGGCCACCGGCCTCGAGGCCGGGCCGAAGATGGAAGAGATGCTCGCCCGGTTGAAGGAAGGGGCCGACATGGACGAGCTCGAGGCCGAGATGGGCGGCGGCGGGCCGGAAGGCGAGGCCGACGGCTACGGCGGACCCGGCGACTCGGGCGGACCCGGCGGGCACCCGGACGACTTCAGCGACTACTTCCGCGCCAAGCGCGCCGCGGCCGCGCGCCGCAAGGCACCGCGGGTCGATGAGACGCTGCATTTCTTGTAAAGCAAGAAGCTTCCAGTAAAGGGGCTGTCGATGGCGCGTCGGCGCGCGGGCCTGGAGGGCTCCCGTTCTCGAGCGCCTTTCAAGCCTCGAGCACGGTAAGCTTTTGCGCTCTGTGACTGAAGAGGTCGGCCCTTCCGTTCGATTCAAGCCAGTTCCCATCGCCATCGGCCTTGCTGTCGCCGCACTTCTCGGGCTGCTGGACTCTCCCCTCCACCACCAGGCGGAGATGGGCTCGCGACCGGCGATGGCGGCCGCGGTCGCCTCGCTGATGGCGATCTGGTGGTTGACCGAGGCGATTCCGATCTACTGGACGGCCTGCCTGCCGATCGTCCTCTATCCGCTGCTCGGCGTGTTCGACGGCGGCTTCGCGGCCGGTCTCCGCGCTTCGGTCTCGCCCTACTTCGATCCCTACATCTTCCTCTTCGCCGGCGGCATGGCGATCGCCGCCGCCATGCAGCAGTGGAATCTCCACCGCCGTCTGGCGCTCGGCATCATGCAGAAGATCGGCACCGATCCGCGGCGCCTGCTGGCCGGAGTCCTCGCGGCGACCGCATTCATCTCCCTCTGGATCACCAATACCGCCACCGCCACGATGATGATGCCGATCGGTGTCGCGTTGATCGTCCAGCTCGAGGCGCTGAACGGCTCGCGCCTGCGCCACTACGGCATGGCGATCATGCTGGCGATCGCCTATGGGTCGAACGTCGGCGGCATCGGCACCAAGATCGGCACCGCTCCCAACGGGCAGTTCGCGGGCTTCCTCGAGCGCATGGGAAAGTCGGTCAGCTTCATCGAGTTCCTGCTCGTCGGGCTGCCGTTCGTG
>JAYTAM010000218.1:0-18288 GCA_043737505.1 Thermoanaerobaculia bacterium | reverse complement strand
CAGCGTGCGTTCCCTCGGCCGGACCGCCGACGGTTCCCTTTGGGCCGGTGGCTACGCCCGCCTGGCGCGGCTGGTTTCCACAGCGGGAATCGAGCCGCCGCGGTTCCGCTCCTACGGCGAGTCGAGCGGACTCGCGGACTATCTGGTGCTGACGATCTCCGATGATCGCCGGGGCAGGCTCCTCCTGGGCACGAACCATGGCGTGCTGGTTTTTGATCCGGCTGCTCGCGCCGGCCTCGGGGCCGTCGTCGGACGATTCGACCGTGCCTCAGGAGCGATTGCGAGCGAGGTCTCGCACAGCAGCGCGTTCGCCGAAGACGAGACTGGGCGATTCTGGTTCGGCTTCAAGGGGGGGGTGACCGCCTTTCCGAACGATGTCGGCTCGCACCGCGACAGCGCGCCGCCGCCGGTTCTGTTCGAACGCCTGGCGACCCGCGGAGGGATCGAGCTGTGGGCCCCGTTCTCCGGCCGCGGTCAAGCCGGGGCCCTGCCGCTCGGAGCGGCGCCGATCGTTCTGCCGCACGACGACTCGAATCTGCGCATCGACGTGCGCGCTCTGACTCTGCGCGGCGAGGGGCAGGTGAGATACCAGTTCCAGCTCGCAGGATTCGAAAAGGCGTGGTCCGAACCGCAGACCGAGGCGTTTCGCGACTACACCAATCTCGATCCTGGAATGTACCGGCTGCGCGCCCGGGCGGCGCTCGGCAACGGTGCCTTCAGCGCGCCCGTCGAGCTCGAGCTCGAGGTCGCTCCGGCTTGGTACCAGCGGCGCTTCATCCGCATCCTCCTCGCCCTTGGGCTGCTCGGAGCCGTCTTCGCGGCGGCGACTCTCCGCACCCGCCGCTTCGAGGCGCACAACCGAATCCTCGAGCGGGATGTCACCGACCGCACGGACGACCTCGCCCGCTATGCGCGCGCTCTCGAAGAGCATGCGCACGCCCTCGACCGCGCCAACGAGCGGATCCGGCTCGCTGACCGGCATCGCAGCGAGTTCCTCGCCAAGATGAGCCATGAGCTTCGCACGCCGCTCACTTCGGTTCTGGGCTTCGCCGCACTGCTGGCCGACGGCCTCTCGAGCGCCCTCGAACCGCGCTACGCGCGCTATCTCGAGAACATTCGCGAGAGCGGCAATCAGCTGCTGCGGCTGATCAACAACCTGCTCGATCAGGCGAAGATCGAGGCCGGCCGGATGGATCTCCAGCTCGAGCCTGCGAGCCTCGAGTCGATCGTCGAAAGTGCGCTTTCGCTCATGGAGGGCTACGGCTCGACCCGCGGCGTGCATCTCAAGGCGAGCCACGGCAGCCAGGTGCCGGCAATCGTCGTCGACGTCGCGAAACTCCGGCAGGCGATCCTCAACCTGGTGTCGAATGCGATCAAGTTCTCCGGCAGGGGGGGCGAGGTCGAGGTCCGCACCCGCTTTGTGGCAACCGCGCAGTCGAGCCTCGGAAGCGACGCTTACGAGATCGTGGTGGCGGACCAGGGGCCGGGGATCGAGTTTTCCGATCACGAGCGCATCTTCGAGCCGTTCCGGCAGCTCGCCCCGCGCGGTGAAACGGTCCCTGGAACGGGGCTGGGACTGTCGATCGCGCGCCAGTTCATCGCCCTCCTGGGGGGTGTCCTCGAGGTCGAATCGATCGTCGGCGAGGGAGCCGCCTTCCGGATTCTGCTGCCGATGGACGCCACTGCACGCGCCCAGGGCGCTCTGGAGCCGGCACCCGTGCGGGAGATCGGCGCCGGCGATCGACCCCGGGTGGTGGTGCTCGAACCGGACCGGGGTCGATTCACGGCCGTGGCCGGAGATCTCGAACGTCAGGGCTTCCTCGCCGTCCGCGCGCCCGACAGCGAGGAGGGTCGCCGAATGGTGCGCGAGCTGCGCCCGGCGGTGGTCGCGGTCGACATCTTCCCCGCCCGACTCGAGGCCTGGTCGACGCTCCTCGCGCTCGAGCCCGACCTTTCACGGGCGAGGACCCCGCTGGTGCTCTTCGCCTTCGCCACTGGCAGCGAGCGCGGCGTAGCGGCGGGATTCGAAGGCATGCTGCACGCGCCGGTCTCGGGGAGCGAGCTCGTCGCCGCCCTTCTGATGTCGGAGGCGAGGCGCTCGCCTGCCTCCGTGCGCAGCGTCATCTCGGGACGGCGTCCCGTCTGGCTCGCCGCCGGGGCCCGCAACGCTCCACCCGAGCTCGATTCAGAGCTCGCCGACGCCGGTTTCTCGCTGCAGCGCCCGGCGTCCCAGAACCGGGCACAGGCGCAGGCCGCCGGGGGTGAGTTCGGAGCGGTCGTCGTCGACCTGGTAGACCGGCGCAGCGGCGGGTTCGAGCTCGCCCAGGAGCTCCAGACGGGGCGCACCCACGAGATGGCTTGGATTGCGCTCGTGCCCGGAGAGCTGACGTCGAGCGAACGCAAGCGGCTGGTCGACTTCGTCGAGGGCGCGAGCGGTTCTGCAGGGCAGGCCGTGGCGGCGGCTGCGCTCCGACTGACCGGCGGCGTCGTGGCGCCGACTCGCGTCCCTCCAGTGGGTCAGGGATAGATCCCAGGCAGTTGGAGCCTCGGCAGGTCGGCGGGAAAGCGCGAGGAGAGACCGCGGACATGGCGCGGTTCTCGCAGGGCGAAGACCGTATGATGCCAAGGATGAGCTGCGCGAAGGAACTGCGAGGAAACTGGCGAGCCGGGCCGTTGGCGTTCTGTCTGGGCGCGTTGCTCCTTCTCCCGGCGGCGGTGAAGGCGGAAGAGAAGCTCACCTACACCTGGCGCGTCGAGGGATTCTTCGGCGCCGTCGCCGGGATGTTCTTTCCCTCTCGCGGCGATGCAAGTCTGGTGGAGACCACTCTCGCCGGCGGAAATGTGCAGAGCTCGCTGCTCATCACGTCCAGGGAAGACAAGGACGAGAGCTTCTTCCGCTATGAGGCCGAGATCGATCCCGCCAGCGGAAGCACGGTGGCGGCGCGTTCGAGCCAGCTCTGGCGAGGCAAGACGAAGAACAAGTCGAGCCCGACTATCGAGGCCGGGGCGGTCGACGTCGCCTCGGCGATTCACTTGCTGCGGCGCACTCTCCCCGCGCGTCGCATGGAGCTGGAGATCTGGTCCGACGGGCGGCTCTATCCGGTCGAAGTGGTGCCGCTGGGTGTCGCGACGCGTAAGCTCGGCGGCACCAAGGTGGCCACCCGGCACTACTCCATCCGCCCGCTGGTGCGTCCGGAGCGCCGCGTCTGGAAGGGAGAGCTCGATCTCTGGTTTGCCCAGGACGAAGCGGCGACGCCGATCGAGATGCTGGTCGCCCGGCCGCCGGCCAAGTTGCGCCTCGAGCTCGTGCAGCAACCGTAGCGGCGGGGGAACGCCGCCCAAGGGAGATGCTTATGTGGAATCGAAGAGAGGTCCTGCGGGGTTCGACGCTGGCTCTGGGCGCTTTTGCGCTGGCGCCACGTCTTGCCGCAGGCGAATCGGCCGAGGCCGGAGCCCCCCCTGGGGTCGCCGGGATGACCGGGGTCGCCGGCTCGCCACCCGCGGGAGCGTTTGTTCTGCCCCCACTGGCCTACGCCTACGACGCCCTCGAGCCGGCGATCGATGCCGAGACGATGCGGCTGCACCACGACAAACACCACGCTACCTACGTCACCAAGCTCAACGAGGCCGTCGCCGCTTTGCCGGGCCTCGGCGGCAAGAGTGTCGAGGAGCTGCTGCGCGATCTCGCGGCAATTCCGGAGGCTGTGCGGACCGCGGTGCGCAACCATGGCGGTGGACACTCGAACCACTCTCTCCTGTGGACCGCGCTTAGGCCCTCTGCCGCCGCGGCATCGGCGCGATCGGCGCCGGAGGGCCGGTTCGCCGCCGCGGTGCAGGCGCAGTTCGGTTCCTTCGACGGCCTGCGCGAGCAGCTGACGAAGGCGGCCGGGGGACTCTTCGGCAGCGGTTGGGTCTGGCTCGCGCTCGACTCCGGCCGCAAGCTGGCCGTGACGACGCTTCCCAACCAAGACTCGCCGCTCTCCACCGCCCAGACCCCCCTCCTCGGCATCGACGTCTGGGAGCACGCCTACTACCTCAAGTACCAGAATCGCCGCGCTGACTACGTTCAGGCCTTTCTCTCGATCGTCGATTGGCGGGAGGTCGGCCGGCGCTTCCAAGCGGGCGTCGGTCCCGCCTGACGAGTTCTCTGGCGAGCGGGCAGGCTCCGGTCAGCACTCATCCGCTTCTCCCCCGCCGACGTAGGTCCAGGCAGAGGGGAGAACGGGAGATCGTGAGAAGATGCGCCTGACGCCGACAGCAGTCCCGCTTCCGCCGGCAGCCTCGATGGGTTTCCGGGACGAGCGGCGTCCGCCAAGGATGAATTCCGACCCTTCCGACCTCGACCTGCTGCAGCGCGTGGCGATTGCCGATCGCGACGCGTTTCGGCAGTTCTACGATCGGCACGCGCCGCAAGTACTCTCCTATGTGCGTTCTTTGGGGCGCAGTCGCGATGCCTGCGAGGACGTGGTTCAAGAGGTGTTCCTGGCTGTCTGGCGGAAGGCGGCGACCTACCGGCCGGAGCGCGGCGACGTCGCCGGCTGGCTCTACACCATGACTCGCAACAAAGTCGTCGACCTCTGGCGGAAGCTTCCGACCGGGTCGGACCAGAGCACGGAGGCCTCCCTGGCGGCCCTTTTCGAGCGCCCGGAGGCCGAAAATCGCGTGGTGTCGATCAGCCTGCGCAAAGCCATGAGCGACTTGAAAGTCGAACAGAGGCAGGCGCTCGAACTCGCCTACTTCGGCGGCTTGACCTACGAAGAGACTGCCGAGCGGCTGAAGCTGCCTGTCGGCACGCTGAAATCGAGAATCCGGGCCGGCCTCGCGCTCATGCGGGACGTGCTCACGGAGAGCGGCTCGTCGAGCCACTAGGAAGATCGGCTATGCATCGAGACCGCACACATCCCCATGACGAGATCCTGATGGATTTCGCCGCTTCCCAGTTGGACCGTCCGCATCGGGTGGTGCTGGAGGCTCACCTCGAGGCCTGCGAGGAGTGCCGCCAGCGGGTCGGGGAGCTCGCCAATCCGGGTGGCTGGTGGCTCGAGCAGTTGCCGGCCGAAGCGCCTTCGAGTGCACTCTGGGCAAGTCTGGAACACCAGCTTGGCGAGGCGCCGCCGGCCGATCCGTTCGCCCCGGACCTGCCGTTGTCGGCCGCACTCCGCCAGGAGCTCGCCGGCCTCGCGAAGCCTCGCTGGTGGCCGTTTTTCCTCAACGGTGGCCGGGTGACGGTGTTGTTCCAGGACCCGGTGACGAAGTCACGCCTCTGCCTGGGTGAGATGCCCGGCGGCCGACGCTTTCCGCGCCACCAGCACTTCGGATTCGAGCATGCGACCGTTCTCGCCGGTGGCTTTACCGACGAGCGCGGCGAGTTCGTCGCCGGCGACTACCAGTGCTATGAGCCCGGTTCGGTACACGGTCCGGACACGCTCGACGGCGACCCCTGCTGGACGCTGTTCCGGCTGGAAGGCAAAGTGCGCTTCCAGGGTTGGCGCGGCGCCCTCCAGCGCCTCTTGGGTGGCTGACTTCCGGTCCGCCGGGATCCGTGTCGTGTTGGCGACCGGGCGGCGCGCGGCGGCGATCGGGGCGATCAGCGCGATCAGAGTGACCAGAGCGATCAGCGCGACCAGAGCGACCAGCCGGCCTTTGCTAAGCTGCACCAGCCGATGAAGATCCGACGGGCCGCGAAGTACGGCTTCTGTGCCGGCGTGAGAATTGCCGACAAGAAGGTCAAGAAGTTCGCCCGCGAGGGCAACCGCGGCTCGATTCTCGGCCAGGTGGTCCACAACGAACGCGTCGTCGACGAGATGGCGCAGCTCGGCGTCGGGACGGTGCAGCACTTCGAAGAGGCCGAGGCGGGTGCGATCATTTTCTCGGCTCACGGCGTGCCGCCTTCGTTTCATGCGCGGGCCCAGGCACGTGGGCTGAAGATCCTCGACACCACCTGTCCGTTCGTCTACGACATTCACGACGAAGCGAGTGTCGCGCTCGCCGATGGCGCCCATCTGGTTTTCATCGGCGACCCGAACCATCGCGAGGTGGCCGGCTACACGCGCGACCTCGATCCGCGGCGCTTTCACATCCTGATGTCGGTCGAAGAGGCGCGCGCGGTCGATTGGACACCCTACGCGCAGGTCAAGATCTTCTACCAGACGACCCTGAACGCCGACGACTTCGAAGACCTCGCGCGCTACATCGAGAGCCAGGTTCCAGCGACGCGCGCCGATACCATCTGCTACGCCACCAAAGAGAACCAGGAGGCGGCGCACGAGCTCGGGCGGGACCCGGAGATCGGCCTGATTCTGGTCATCGGCGGAAAACGCAGCGCCAACACCCGGCATCTCTGGGAGATCTGCGCCCGGTCGAAACCGTCGCACCTCATCCAGGGGGCAGAAGACATCGAGCCGGCATGGTTTGAAGGCGTCCAGGCGGTCGGCATCACCGCCGGGGCTTCGACTCCGGACTATGTCGTCGACGAGGTCGAGGCGGCCATCCTCCGGCTCGCGCCAGGCAGCGAGACGCCGGGCTCTCCGTCGTGAGCGGTCCGACCCGTTGAGCGATCCGCTCGCCCGCCTGCGTGACGCGGTTCGTGGGAGGGGGGTCCGCATCGTTCTTCCAGAGGCAGCGGACCCGCGCATCCAGGAGGCAGCAGCCGAGACCGCGCGACGCGGGCTCTGCCAGCCGGTCTGGCTCGAAAGTACGCCACCGGCGGAGCTGGCGGCCGCCCGCGAACATCTCACGCGCCGCCTGATCGCGCGCGGCTTGCCCGAGGCCGAGGTGGCTTTCCGGCTGGCCGATCGCCTGCATGTCGCCTGCGCCCTCGTCGCCAGCGGCGCCGCGGACGGCGCGGTGATGGGCGCCGAAGCGACGACGGCCGCGACTCTGCGCGCTGCGCTCGCCGCCGTCGGTCCGAAATCCGGCGTCGGGCGGGTCTCCTCCTGCTTTCTCATGACGCTGCCCGACGGCCGCTCGCTCGTCTACTCCGACTGCGCCGTGGTGCCGGATCCTTCCGCCGAAGAGCTCGCCGACATCGCCGTCGCCGCCGCCGGCAGCTGCCGCTTGCTGCTCGGCGAGAAACCACGCGTGGCGCTGCTGTCGTTTTCGACCCACGGCAGCGCGCGCCATCCGCGAGTCGATAGGGTGGCAGCGGCGGCGGCGATCCTCGCTCGCCGCAACGTGGACTTCGACTTCGATGGCGAGCTCCAGGCCGATGCCGCGTTGGTGCCGGAGGTGGCGTTCCGCAAGTCGAGTGGCGGTCACTCGGGCCTGGCTGGACAGGCCAACGTGCTCGTCTTCCCCGACCTCGATGCGGGCAACATCGCCTACAAGCTCACCGAGCGCCTCGCTGGCGCCCGCGCCCTCGGGCCGCTCTTGCAGGGGCTCGCCCTTCCAGTGCACGATCTGTCGCGCGGCTGCTCGATGGAGGACGTGGTCGATGTCATGACCGTCACCGCAGCGGCTGCCCTCGAAAGGAGCTCCCAGTGAAAGTACTCGTGGTCGGCGGCGGTGGCCGTGAGCACGCTTTGTGTTGGAAGCTGCGGCAGAGCCGGGAGCTCACCGAGCTCTATTGCGCGCCGGGCAATCCCGGAATCGCCGCGGTCGCCGATTGCGTGCCGATCGCCGCCGAGGAGGTGCACTCGCTCGCCGACTTCGCCCAGGAGGCCGGTATCGATCTCACCATCGTCGGGCCCGAGCTGCCTCTCACGCTCGGCATCGTCGACGAGTTTCAGGCCCGCGGGCTGAAGATTTTCGGCCCCAGGCGCCTCGCCGCCGAGCTCGAGGGCTCGAAGGTTTTCGCCAAGGAGTTTCTGCGCCGGCACGGCATTCCCACCGCGGAGTTCGAGGTGGTTCACGATCGCGCCCAGGCCGCCGCCGCGGCGGCGCGCTTCGGCTTTCCGGTGGTCCTCAAAGCCGACGGTCTCGCCGCGGGGAAGGGTGTTCTCGTCGCCGTCGACGCCGCCGAGCTCGAGGCTGCGCTGGTCAGCCTGTTCGACGAACGGCGCTTCGCCTCGGCCGCCGACCGGGTCGTGGTCGAAGAGTTTCTCGCCGGTGAAGAGGTGTCTTTCATCGCCCTCTCGGACGGCGAACGGGTCCTGCCGTTCGCCACCGCGCGGGATCACAAGCGGCTTCTCGACGGCGATCGCGGGCCAAACACCGGCGGCATGGGCGCCTTCAGCCCCTCCGGTCTCCTGTCGTCCGACGTCGCGGCCAAGGTCCTCGAAGAGGTGATGCTGCGCACGATCCGCGGCATCGCTTCCGAGGGTCGGCCTTTCGTCGGCGTGCTCTACGCCGGCTTGATGCTGACCGACTCCGGCCCCAAAGTGCTCGAGTTCAACGCCCGCTTCGGCGATCCGGAGGCCCAGGCGCTCTTCCTCCGCCTGGAGGACGATCTGTTGCCGATTCTGGCCGCAGGGGCCTCGGGAGGCTTCGGCGTCAGCCGGCTGCACTTCCGCAAGGAGGCCGCCGCCGTCATCGTCCTGGCGAGCTCCGGCTATCCCGAGAAGCCGATTCGGGGAGAGCCGATCAGCGGCATCGAGCGCGCCGGGGCGCTCCCCAACGTCGAGATCTTTCACTCTGGAACGGCGCTCGTCGACGGTGTTCTGGTCACCGCCGGAGGGCGCGTTCTCTCGGTCTCGGCGACCGGGGCGACGCTCGCCGACGCGCTCAAGAGCGCTTACGCCGCCGCCTACGAGATTCAGTGGCCGGGGAGAATCCTGCGCAAGGACATCGGCCGGCGCGCGCTCGAGCAAGGGACGCTCCCCGGAGAGAGCGGCTTCTTCCGCCTGCCGCTGCCTGCCAGATCGTAGAACGATTCAGTGCGCGGCGCTTCGCGTTGACAGTGCCAGAGGGCGGTGCCATCATGGCCGGAGTTTCGTGTTCGCATGCTCGCCGGACGCCTCGTTGGGCGTTGGATCGGTTGCCCTCGCCGCTTCTGGCGCGCTTCGCTGGTATTGATCGTGCACACCTCGTGAGCTAGCCATGTCCGGTTGCGGCGGTTGCTCCTATAAGGGAATGTCGACGGCGGTCGAAACCGCCTTTGTCGGCGTTCGCTTCGCCGAGGAGACGAACCTCACCCTCTGCGGAACCGCCGGCGAGCTGCTCGGAAGAGGCGCCGGAGTCATCGTCGAGATCGACGGCGAGCTCTGCTACGGCCGCGTCGAGCAGTCGCCGATGCCGGTCTTCAAACCCTGCCAGAAGGCTTCGGCCAAGACCATTCTGCGACCGGCGACGAGCGAGGACAAGCAGGCGTTCGAGACCAAGCTGGAACGCGAGCGAACGGCGAAGCTCTTCTGCCTCGAGCGCGTGCGGACGCTCAAGCTCGAAATGAAGATCTCGAAGGTCGACTTCTCGCTCTCGGGCAAGAAGGCGACACTGCACTTCACCGCCGAGCACCGGATCGACTTTCGACAGCTCGTGCGCGACCTCTCGCAGCGCTTTGCCGCCCGCATCCAGATGGTTCAGGTCGGATCGCGCGACGAGGCGGCGCTGCTCGGTGGCGTCGGCGTCTGCGGCCAGACTCTCTGCTGCTCGACCTGGCTCAAGGATTTCCGGCCGATTTCCATTCAGATGGCCAAGCGCCAGAATCTCTCGCTCAATCCGTCGAAGATCTCCGGTCAGTGCGGGCGGCTGCTCTGCTGCCTCGCCTACGAGGACGATCAATACAAGGGCGCCAGGCGCCCGAAGGACGCTCCTGCCTTGACGGTAGCCGAATGAGCCAGCGTAAACTGATTCGCCCCGACATTTCGGACAAACGCGGCAGCGAGCCGCGCGCCGTGACCCGCCGCAAGCTCTCCCCTCCGGAGCAGACCAATGCCGAGGAGTTCTACTATCTGAAGCAGATGTCGGCGCGCACGCCGATGGTCGTGGTGCTGACCAACGACGAGGAGTTGCGCGGCTGGATCGAGTGGTACGACAAGGGTGCCATCAAGCTCAATCGCACGGCCGGGCCGAATCTGCTCATTCCCAAGCACAACATCCGGTATCTCTTCAAGGAAGAGGAATTGCGCCGTACCCGGCGCAGGACCACCGAAGTCAAGGACTCTGCGGCGCCGCCTGGAAAGCGCGGGCCGATCCCCGAGGAGGCCGCGCCGCCGGAAAACGGGCCGGAAAACGGGCTGGAGAACGGGCCGGAGAACGGACCCGAGAGCGACGAGTAGTGGCACGCTCGATCCTCGCCCTCACCCAGGGCGATCCGGCGGGGATCGGTCCGGAAGTCCTGCTCAAGACTCTGGCCGCCCTTCCCGCCCCTCGCAGCGTTGATCCGCCGGCAGCGCCCATCGTCCTGATTGCCGAACGCGCCGCACTCGACGCGGTCGCGGCGCTCGTGCCCGCCTTTCCCTGGGATCGACTGGTGCCGGTCGAGTCCCCCGACCGGGCGCTCCTCGAGCGTCTCGAGGGACGCATCGCTCTCCTCGATCCGGTCGGCGAACGACGCACCGTCGAGCTCGGCCACTCTTCGGCCGCCGATGCGCGCGGGGCCTTGGCGGCCCTCGACGCCGGCATCGCGCTCGCCCGGAACGGCGTCGTCGATGCCATCGTCACCGCCCCTGTGGCCAAGGATTCGATCGCCCGACACGCCCTGCCCGGCTTCGTCGGTCACACCGATTACCTCGCCGCGGCCTGTGGCCTCGAGCGCTACGGTCGCGACTACCTGATGGCTTTCCTGGCGCCGCAGATGCAGGTCGCCTTGCTCACCGTTCACCTGCCGCTGCGTCAGGCCCTCGATCAGATCGGCCGCGAGAGCGTTCTCGAAGCGCTCGCCTGCCTCGACCGTCACGCCGGCGGACGGATCGCGCTCGCTGGGATCAACCCGCATGCCGGCGAGGGAGGCCTCCTGGGCGCCGAGGAGTCGGAGATCCTGGCGCCGACGGTCGCCGAGGCGCGGAGGCGCGGGATCGACGTCCACGGTCCGGAGAGCGCCGACTCGCTGTTCGCGCGCCTGGCGCGGGAGGAGTACGACTGGGTGCTGGCGATGTACCACGACCAGGGGCTCATTGCGGTCAAGAGCGCAGCTTTCGGCCTGGCCACGAATTGGACCCTGGGGCTGCCGTTTCTGCGAACCTCCGTGGACCATGGCACCGCCTTCACCCTCGCCGGCACCGGTCGCGCCGACGCGGCGCCGATGCTCGCGGTCCTCGACACCACCGAAAAGCTCCTCGCTGGCGAGTTGCCGCGCCGCGCCCGGGCGCGCTAGCGGTTCGGGCAATGGGCGACTCCCCCGAGCCGGACCCGCCAGCACTCACCGGCGGCGGCACCGCCGCGGCCGCCGACCCACTGGCGTTGCTCAACGAGCTCGCCCGCATTGCGACGCAGGACCTCTCCCTGCGACCGATGCTGCAGCGCATCACGGATGGGCTTGCGTACCGGCTCGGCATCGAACAGGTTTCGCTCGTCCGCGTAGACCGCCCTGGCAACTGCTTCATCTGCGAGGCGGTGACGAGTTCGTTGCCGACCGAGATCCACGTCGGCTACAGCCGCGATCTGGGCAGCGGCGTGGTGGGTCTCGTGGCGGAGACCGGCAAGGCGGTCCTGCTCGACGACGTGAGCAGCTTTCCCGGCTATGTCGAGACGCTCGCGGGCGTTTCTTCCGAGCTCTGCCTTCCGATCCATCATCGCGATGAGGTGGTCGCGCTGCTCAACCTCGAAAGTCCCCGGCGCGCCGCCTTCCGCGGCCAGTTGCCGCTGTTCTCCGCCATCGCGGAACAGGTGGCCGGGGCCATCGCCTCGGCGCGGCTCTTCGACGAGACCCGCCGCCGGGCCCTCTTCCTCGAGGTGGTGAGCGAGGTCTCTCACACCGCCCTTGCGAGCGGACAGCTCTCGGACGTCCTGAATCGAGTGGCGCACTACCTGCGCGACCGGTTCGACCTCGCGCTCGCCGCGATCGTGGTGGCGAACGACGCCGGCACCGAATGGGAGCACCGCGCGATCGCTCTGGGTCCGGGTCGAAAGCTGCCGGCGCGCAAACGCTGGCCGGTCTCCGCCGGCGTCGTGGGGCGCGCCATTCGCACCGGCAAGCCGCAGCTGGTCACCGACGTCGCGGCCGATCCCGACTTCTTCGGGCTCTCCACGGACATCTGTAGCGAGTACGCCATCCCGCTGCATTTTCAAGGCAGGGTCCTCGGCGTTCTGAACGTCGAGTCCGCCGACTCCAAGTTCTTCGACTCCGAGAACCGGCTGCTCTTTCGGACCCTGGCCGAGCAGGTGGCCGGCCGGATCGAAATTGCGCTGGTGAACCAGAAGTTGCAGCGCGCCAATGAAGAGCTCGCCGCCCTCGCCTTGCGCGACGCCTTGACCGGGGTCTCGAATCGGCGTCATTTCGACGAGGCCCTCGAGCTCGAATGGCGGCGCGCGCGGCGCTCGCACACGCCGATGGCGCTGGCGATCGCCGATGTCGATCACTTCAAGGCCTACAACGACGCCTGCGGGCACCAGGCGGGCGATGCGTGTCTGCAGCGGGTGGCGCGTACGCTCGCCACCGTCGCGCACCGGGCCGGCGACCTGGTGGCCCGCTACGGTGGCGAAGAGTTCGCCATCATCCTCCCCGGCCTGGATGGCGAGCAGGCGCTCGCCTTCGCCGAAGCGATGCGCCGCGCGGTCGAACAGCAGGCGCTTCCACACCCAGCCTCGCCGGTGGCCGGCGTCGTGACCGTGAGCCTGGGGGTCTGTTCGCGTGTCCCACGCAAGGGGGACACCGCTGCGACACTCGTACACGAGACCGATCTCGCGCTCTACCGCGCCAAAGCGGCTGGCCGGAACCGGGTGGCTCCGGCTCCCGTATCTTTCTAGGAACCTACGAGGCTCCCTTGCCCGAGAGCACTGCCGGGAGCGTGCGGACCAGGATCTTGATGTCGAGCCAGGGCGACCAGTTGTCGATGTAGGCCAGGTCGAGCTTCATCCACTGCTCGAAGTCGAGCTCGTTCCTCCCCGAGATCTGCCAGAGGCAGGTGAGGCCGGGCTTCATCGCCAGGCGCCGGCGCTGCCAACGCTCGTACTGCGCCACTTCATCGGGAATCGGCGGGCGCGGTCCGACGAGGCTCATGTCGCCGAGCAGGACGTTCCAGAACTGCGGCAGCTCGTCGAGGCTGAACTTGCGCAGGAAGCGGCCGAACCGGGTGACACGGGGATCGTTCTTCGCCTTGAAGACCGGGCCGTCCATCTCATTCAGGTGCTCGATCTCACGCCGCCGCCCCTCGGCATCGGCATCCATGGTGCGGAACTTGTAGAGCGTGAAGAGTCGACCGTTCCTGCCGCAACGCGTCTGCCGGAAGAGCACCGCACCGGAGGAAGAGAGCCGGATGAGGAGCGCCAGCACCGCCAGGACGGGCAGGGTGAGCACGAGCAGGATGCCGGAGAGCACGATGTCCTGGGCGCGCTTCAGGAGGAGCCCGCCGACGCTCGTCGGTCCGGTCGAAAAGGTGAGCAGCGGCACTCCGTCGAGGTCTTCGAGTTGCACGCTGGCCTTGGCGTGAGGGAAGAAGTTGAGCGCGAAGCGGGTGATGATCCCCTGCTCCTGCAGCGCCAGAAAGAGGTCTTCGAAGCGGTCGAAATCGCGCCGGTCGATGGCGAAGAGCACCTCGTCGATGACCTGCGCCTCGACGATCCGCCCGATCTCGCTCACCCGTCCCAGCACGCGCAGGTCGCCGAGCGCAACAGGTATCTCTTCGTCGTCGTCGGCGACGAAGCCGGCTACGCGATAACCCCAGAAGCGATGCCCGAGAATCGACGCCGCGATGGAGCGCGCCGCTTCGTTGGCGCCGACGATGAGCACCGTGCGGTAATTGAAGCCGTGCGCGCGGACGTAGCGCGAGCTGATCCGCAACGCCAGCTTCTCCGCCAGGAGCAGCATGCCGGTCAGGAAGGCGAAGAGCGCGATCCAGATGCGGCTCAGGCGGTCGTCGTCGAGCAGTCGCTCGTCGAGGCGGAAGGCCCAGACGACGAGCAGGAAGAGGATCGACGCGGTCGCCGTGATGCGGACGATCGCCGTGGCTTCGTCGAGCACCGGCACGGTGCGGTGCGACCGGTAACGGCCCGAGGTCCAGAGCAGGAGCGACCAGAGCGCCAGAGCGACCGGCAGGAGTGGCAGGTAGCGTTCGACGGGATAGAGCGCGCCCGGGATCCAGCGGCTGCCCAGCGCCGGCAGCAGATGGCTGCGCAGCGCATGGGCGAGGAAGAACGCCGCCGAGATCAGAGCGAGATCGAGCAGAAAAACGAGGCTGGCGATGAGGCGGGCTTGCTGCTTGAGCATCGGTCGGGCCGGAGTGGAAGTCTAGCCGATCCTCGTTTTCGCTTCGGAATCTGGCCCGCTCCGGGCGCTCTGTCCAGCGGCCGAATGCAGGAGGTCCGCGTACTGGTCGGCGATCGTCTCCCAGTTGTACCGTTCACTGGCGCGGACGGCGGCGGCGCGTCCGCGGCGGGTGACCTCCTGTGGATCGACCCGCAGCCGTTCGAGCAGCGCCGCAAGCGTCGCCGGATCGTCGGCCCGGAAGTAGAGCGCCACCTCCCCGGCGACTTCCCGGTTCTCCGGCGTGTCGTTGACGACCAGGCAGTTGCCGTACCCCATCGCCTCGACGAGCGCCGGGTGGGTGCCACCGACCTCGGTGGCGTGAATATAGACCTGGGCATGCGACAGTAGCTGACGGTAGCCACGGCCGTAGATCGGGCCGGGAAAGCGGACGCGCGGATCGGCGCCTTGGCTCCACGAGGCGATGTAGGCACTGGCGTAGGGAGCGCCGCCGACCATGACGAGAGGGATCTCTCCGCCGACGCGCGCGTACGCTTCGACGACACGATGCGGATTGTTCTCGCGCTCGAAGCGCGAAACGTAGAGGAAGTAGCCGCGCTTCTCGAGCTCCAGGCGTCGCAGGGCGCCGCTCTGCCAGAGAGGGCGGGCGTCGACTCCGTAGGTCACGATCGCCGAGGGCGTTGCATAGCGGGCGAGATAGTGCGCCCGGATCACCTCGGCGTCGGTGACCAGGCGGTCCGGCAGGAAGCAGGCCAGCCGCTCCGAGAGCGCGAAGACCGCGCGCCCGAAGGCTCCCCACTTCGCCCGGCGCTTCTCGATCCCGTCGACGTTCAAAACCGAAGGCGTCCCGGCGGCGGAGAGGAGCGGCAGGAAAAGGGCGTTGGCGGAGTTCACCACCAGGGCGGCGTCGAAACGTTCGCCCGCCGCATGCAGGCAGGAGAGGAAGGTATGCACTGGCGTGTCGAGGTGCTTGGTGCGGATCGTCGGCAGGTGTACGAGGCGTGCGCCCCGGTAGTTCGTCCGGCGACCCGCAGGCTGGCCAGTCGCTAGAGCGGCCGGCCTGCGGCGCTTGCGGGCGCTCGGTTCGGCGGAGGTCGAGCGACAGTAGACGGTAACGTCGAAAGCTCGCGCCACCAGACGCGGCGCGAGCTCGGTGAACAGCGTCTCGTAGCCGCCGTAGCGGCCCGGCACGCCGCGCGAACCGACGAGTGCCACCCGGAGCGTCCTCACAGTGGCTCCGCTGCACGCAGAAACCAGCGTCCGATGGCGCGCGCCGGTGCCGTTCTCCGGCGCTGCACGAGGCGGCGGTGAGCCGCGAGCTCCCGCCGCCGCTGCCAGAGCCAGCTGTAGGCGGGAAGGGAGCTGCGTTCGCGCAGAATCACCCACGCCAGCGCGGCGAGATCGCGCATCAGAGTGGCGGGCAGAGTCCACAGGAAGTTGCCCGCTGTCTGGTGATCGATTCGCAGCAGATAGCGATTCTTGAGCGAGTGGAGGTTGACCGCTGCCGGAAGAGCGGCACGCCGCTCGGGGAGGACACGCCGGCGATGCGTTGCAACCGCTGCCGGCTCGTACAGAATCTCCCAGCCGCGCTCGCGCAGCCGGAAGGCGAGCTCGGCATCCTCGCGAAAGGAGTGGTAGCGCTCGTCGAAGATCTCGCCTCCGATCGCGACATCATCGAGTGCCTCCCGGCGCCACAGGGTCGCCGCGCCGGTGGCACCGAAGACGCGCTCGGCAACGCCATACTGGCCGCGATCGGGCTCGCCCGAGCCGCGGTCGAAGTGCCGCCAGGTCCAGGAGAGCCGCATGCCGCAGGCGTCCAGGCTCTGCACCGGCTCTCGGAGCCCGGACGCCGCCGCGGGCGGCTCACGCACCAATCGGCCGGTGACCGCGGCGACCCGGGCGCAGGCCGGGTCCTCGAGACGGGCGACGAGCGGGACGAGAAAACCGGGCGAGAGACGGGCGTCGGCGTTCAGGGTCAGCAGGTAGGGCGCCGTCGACAGAGCGATGGCCCGGTTCATGCCGCCGGCGAAACCGAGATTCTCTCCGAGCGGCCGGACCGTCGTCGGAATCGACTCCGGAGCCGAGCGGCGCGCCTCGGCGACACTCGCGTCGGCACTCGCGCAGTCGACGATGACGAGCTCGGAGGGTGGTGGCCGGAGCTCGGCGACGGCGGCGAGCCCGCCGGCGAGGTCGTCGGCGGAGTCGTGGGTGACGACGAGGAGCGCGACCGGCAGCGGCCTCAAGCCGACGACTCCCACCGCTCCGATGGCTCCTCTACCGGAGCCGTCCAGCCCCGCAGGCTCCCGCGCGCCACGGCGAGCAGGGCGAGCGCCGCCTGAGACCGAGTCGCGGCGCGCGCCGGTCGGCGCAGCGGCAGGAGCAGGAGCCGGGCGAGCGCCGCGGGGCCGGCGAGGGCACGAAAAGCGAGCGCCCAAAGGAGCCCGTGGTGCTTTTCGAGATAGTGGCAGAGGTTGCGATCGTAAGCGGTGAGAAAGGCACCGTAGCCCAGGGCACCTACCGAGCTCCCCTGACGGTGTGTGCAAAGCGCCGCCGGCAGGTAGAGCAGCTGGTGGCCACGATCGGCGAGGCGACGCGCGAGATCGACGTCTTCGAACCAGGCGGGAAAGAAGCTCTCGTCGAAACCGCCCACCTCGTCGAAAACGCTGCGCCGCAGCGCCAGCGCCGCCGCCGCCGGCTGCTCGATGGGAGTCCCCGAAGCCGGCTCGACCGCGGGACCGGCACCCGGATTCCAGAACAGGGCATGGGCGAGCAGGGTGCCCGGCGAAGGCAATCTGCGCAGCTGCCAACCGGCCTGCGCGATGCCGTCGAAGCCGACCAGACGGGGGACCAGACCCGCAGCCTGCGGCAGTTCGCGGAAGCCGGCGCAGAGCGCCTCGAGAGCCCCTTCGCCAGGGCGGGCATCGGGATTGAGGAAGAGCAGCAGATCGGCAGAAGCCGCGCGAGCGCCGAGGTTCGAGCCGCCGGCGAAGCCGAGATTCCGCCCCGGAGTGAGCAGCCGGATGTTCGCCTGGAGGTCGGTCGACGCTGCCCGGCGGTTCTCGTTCCATTGCGATGCGAGATCGCCGTCCTGATCGACGATCAGGAGCTCGTAGCGCCGATCGCGGGGCCATGCGGCGACGAGCTCGGCGACATCGTCGGCCGCGCGCCAGGCGACGACGATGGTCGAAAGCTCCGGTGCCGTCACGTCGCCGAGCCTATCCGGAAGCGCTCGGCGGCAGCGAGCGCGCGACGGCTTGCCGCTGCCGAGGGTGGGGCATGTGCACCGAGCTTCGGCAGCGCCGCGCCCCAACCGAGGAGCACCCCGAGGGCGCGCGCTCCGTCGAGACGCAGGAGCGCTCGCGCGAGATCGCGGGCGTCACGCGTCGCGAGTCGCGGCAAGCGGCGGACGAAGCCGGTGCCGAGCAGGCGGCGCAGCACCAGGAGCCGATTGCGATGGATCGCCCGCCAACGGCGCAGCGGCGCGCGCCCTGCGGTCGCCTGCCCGGCGTGACGGGCGCGGGCGCCGGGAATGCACCAGCTTTGCCAATTCGCTTCGCGCAGCCGGACGGCGAGCTCGACATCCTCGTAGTAGCTGCCGAGGCGCTCGTCGAAGACGCCGTGTTCCGCCGCATCGCGCTCGCCGCGCGCGTCGCCCAGGGACGAGAGGGACACGGCGGCGAGCGCCTGCCGGCGAAACAGCGCAGCGGTCGCTGAAACGCCGAAAATCTCGAATGCGGGCGCGCCGGTCGCCGGCGCAGGTTCGCCGGCTGCGACCTGCACCGCCTGCCAGGAGCGGTTCCAGCCCAGGCCGCAACCCTCGACGAAGGCCGGGCGCTCGAGCTCGAGATTCGTCCCCTGCACGGCCGCGGCGAGCGGCCTCCGGCCGAGCTCGCCGGCGAGCGCCGCCAGCCATCCCGGTTCGACGACGAGATCGTCGTTGACGAGGGCGAGGAAGTCGCTCCGCGGGTCGGCCGCGGCGAATCCAGCATTGGCAGCGACGGCGAATCCGACCGCCCGTGGGAGGTGCAGGAGCCTTTCGGTCGCGCCGG
>JAYTAM010000217.1:0-3490 GCA_043737505.1 Thermoanaerobaculia bacterium | reverse complement strand
TCTCGAATGCGGAACTCCAATGGAGGATACCCCCTGATGAAGCGCACTCTCCTCTCCCTCGCAATCCTGGCGCTCGCCGCCGCCCCCGCCGTCGCCGGTCCGGTCTACCTTCCGGCGGCAGTCAACGAAGTCGACGGCGCCTATACCCGGACGACCGACCTCTGGGTCACCAACCCGGACGCCGTCATTCAGGGCTTCGTTGTGCGCTACATCGCAGCGACCGCGAACGGCACCTCCCGGACGACGGGCGACGAGACCGGCCCCTACTATCTCGCTCCTGGCGAGTCGAAGCGCTTCACCACTCTCGTTCCGAGCGGCTTTCGCGGCATGCTCGAGCTCGACGGCGCCTCCTCGCTTCAGTTCAGTGGCGCCCTCACGGTGAGGAACGCCCAGGGCATGAAGGTTAGCGAAGCCGAAGTCCCGGTTCTCGACCAGACGGAGTACACGGCCAGGGACGGCAAGGTTGCGCTGCAGGGGATGGAACGGGCGGGAAGCACGATCACCACGAACCTCGGAATCGTCAACCTGTCTCATTCCCCTGTGCATTGCTCGGTAACGGTTCGCCACCGCGACGGCCTGCTCGTGGTGCAGAACGTTCCGGTGGATCTGCATCCGCTCACTTCGGTCCAGTTCGATGACGCGCTGGCCCTGCTCGGCCTGACCAGCGCCGTCGAAGGCGCCCGCACGGAAGTGACCTGCAACAACTCCTTCTGGGCCTATCTCTCGACCTACAACGACCAGACCGGCGCCGTCGAGTTCATCGAAGCCTCGGCGACCCCCTCGGGCTCGTCGCTCGTCGAGCCCGTCGGATCCACCCCGGATCCCGATCCCGATCCGGATCCGCCGGCGGGCAACGCCGTCGTCTTCACCCGCAGCGGCGAGATTGTGCGTTATCCGACGAGCAACAACGGCGTTCACAACTACCGCGTGAACATGCCTTTCGGCGGCAATCGCAACTTCCGCAAGCTCACCGTCGACTTCGACTTTCATGTTGGCGGCTGGGATCGGAATCTCTCGAACGGTTTCCACTGCGTCATGTGGCTCAACAATGGCCAAAGCTGGAACAACATGTTCGGCTACATCAACTTGCGTGGCACGCGCAATCTGACGGTCTTTCAGGTCAATGCCACCGGCGGAGGCCATCAGGAGACGAACCAGGGCGGCTCGCCGCAGCCTGGCGGGAACTACCATCTGCACTACGAGTACGACCTCAACGAGGACACCGTCTACTATCGCATCACCCACGCCGCCGGCGGCACCGTCGTTACCAAAGCGTACAGCCTGCGTGGAACAAACTTCTCTACCAACAGCTTCTTCATCGAGTTCGGTTACCAGCGCGCCGAGGGCCCCGAGGCCTACACCCCGGGTTGGACCTTCTCCGACCTGCGGGCGGTCTTCACCCCGTAGTCGACCTCGCAGTCTGCGGTACCAAAAAAGGGCGGCCTCGCGGTCGCCCTTTTTTTCGTTCCGCCCTCAGCGCGCCAGCGCCAAGCGGCAGATCTCGGCGCAGAGGTCGGGGAAGGGGATGCCGACGGCGGCGGCGCCTTGCGGCAGGAGGCTGGTGGCGGTCATGCCGGGGAGGGTGTTGGCTTCGAGGACGTAGGGGGCGCCGGCCGAGTCGAGCCGGAAGTCGACGCGCGAGAAGTCGCGCAGCTTCAGCACCCGATGGGTGGCGAGCGCCAGGTCGCGCATTTCGCGCGCCAGCGCGTCCGGAATGTCGGCCGGAAAGACCTCGCGCGTCATGCCCGGGGTGTACTTGCACTCGTAGTCGAAGATCTCGTGCTGCGGGATGATCTCCCCCACCGCCAGCGCCCCCTGGCCGAGGATGCCGACGGTGAACTCGCGGCCCGGCAGGAAGCGTTCGAGCATCACGTCGCGGTCGCTCGCCTGCGCCAGGGTGATGGCGGCGGCGAGCTCCCCGGCCTGCTTGAGCAGCGTCAGCCCGACGGTCGAGCCGCCGTTCGCCGGCTTGACGATGAGCGGCAGCCCGAGCTCTTCGACCGCTGCCGGCGTCATCGGCCACATGCCCCAGTCGGCAGTCGGAATCCCGGCGGCCTGGAGCTGGCGCTTGGTGACCTCCTTGTCCATCGCCATGCCGCTGCCGAGCGGGCCGCTGCCGGTATAGCGCAGCCGTCCGAGCTCGAGCAGCGCCTGCACCGAGCCGCCTTCGCCCTGCAGACCGTGGAGCACCAGAAAGACCAGGTCGGCGGCGCGCATTTCGCCGCTCGAGACCAGCGCCGGCAGATTCTCCTGCGCCGCGAGGGCGGCAAGCTCCTGCGGCGTCGGCGGCTCGCGGCGGACCGCCTGCGACAGCAACGCCGCTTCGGCCGCGTGCGTCAGCGGACCGCTGACGGTGTCGACGACGGTGACCTCGTGTCCGAGCGCGCGCAGCGCCGGGACGACCTGGGCCGCCCCTGCCAGAGCGACATCGCGTTCCGGCGTCGAGCCGCCGGTGAGCAGGGCAATTCGGTTCATCTCCGCCTCACTCCTCGCCGAAATTCGCCGGCGTCATTCGTACTGGATGAATCCGGGGGCGAGGATGCCGCTGGGATCCCAGCGACGCTTGGCGGCGCAAAGGCGCGGCCACTGCTCGCCGTAGTGGGCCGCCCAGCGCTCCGGCGAATCGAAAGTGATGAAGCCGGAGAGATAGCGCTTGCCACCGTAGGCGATCGAGAGCTCCGAAGCCAGGTCGAGCTGGGTCAGCATGTCGTCGAGCTTCTCCTGCGGCACCGCGCCGAGGATCCCCCAGCCGAGCACCTGCTCGCCGCCCGGATGCATGAAGAGGGGCACGTCCGACGTCGAGGTCTTCGCCGGCCACAGCAGGACATGACCGCCGGCCCCGAGCGCTCCGGGCGGCAGATTCGAGAGGATGGTCTCGATGTACTCCTTCGCCGACTCCCAGGGTAGCGTCGTCTCCATCCACGGGTGCGGCTTCTCCCAGTAGCCCGACAGCTTCCAGGCCTCGAACATCGGTTCCATGCGGCGGCAGAACTCGACCTGGCTGACATCCTGAATCAGGGAGCGGCGCCAGGGCGAAAGCGGGGCCAGCACCTTCTCGTCGTCCGGCTCGTTGCCGGGAGCGAACTCGACGGTCAGGAACATCGGGAAGAGCCACTGCGCGAAGCCGATCATCCCCTTGCCGAGCTCGAGACCGTCGCCGATCTTGCGGAAGCCGAGCGGAGCCGGCGAGCAGATGCCGCCCATCGAGGCGATCGCCGTGAGCGGGCCATCCTGGGCATTCATGACTTTGAGCGCGTCGTCCATGAAGCGGCCGAGCTCGTCGTAGACCAGGGTGTACATGCGCACCATCGGCGCCGCGCGGCGCAGGCGCGTGCGCACGCGGGTGATCATGCCGATCTGCCCGAGGCTGCAGCGCACCATGTCGAAGAGCTCGGGCTCCCTGTCGCGCGAGCAGACGACGCGCTCAAAGTCATGAATGCCCAGGATGGCCCGCTCACGGCGATCGCCTCGATGGGCGGCATCTGCTCGC
>JAYTAM010000216.1:0-3515 GCA_043737505.1 Thermoanaerobaculia bacterium | reverse complement strand
GAGGCGCAGCTCCTGGCGCAGCTCCACCACCCCAACATCGCCTCGATCTTTGGACTCGAGGAGAGCGGCGGCGTCAAAGCCCTCGTCATGGAGCTCGTGGAGGGTCCGACCCTCGCCGATCGCCTCGAATCCGGGCCTCTTTCCTTCACTGAAAGCCTTTCTTTCGCTCTGCAGATCGCGCTGGCGCTCGAAGAGGCGCACGACAAGGGGATCGTTCATCGCGATCTCAAACCTCAGAACATAAAAGCTTCCAGTGAAGGAAAGGCCAAGGTCCTGGATTTCGGTTTGGCCAAGGCGATGGATGCCACTGGAAGCCCCTCGGCGGTGGATCTTGCGCGCTCGCCGACGTTGATGAACTCGCCCACTCTGACCGCGGTGCACGGGACGCAGCTCGGAGTGATTCTGGGAACGGCGGCCTACATGGCGCCCGAGCAGGCGCGGGGAATGGCGGTCGACAAGCGGGCCGACATCTGGGCGTTCGGCGTCGTCCTGTTCGAGATGTTGACCGGCAAGCGACTGTTCGAGGGCGAGACCGCCTCGGACACGCTGGCCGCGGTGCTGCGGCAGGAGATCGACTGGGGAGCGCTGCCGGTAACGACGCCGGCGGCGATCCGCCGACTCCTCGGCCGCTGTCTCGAGCGCAACCCGAAGAACCGCCTGCGCGACATCGGCGAGGCGCGCCTGATCCTCGCCAGCCCAGGAGCCGTCGAGCCGCCCGGCGCGACGGTCGCGGCCCAGTCGACCCGGCGGAGCTCCTTGCCCCTGCCGGTCGTGCTTGCGGCACTGGCTCTGATCGGCGCGACGGCCGCCTACGTCGGATGGCGCACCAGGTCCGTCGCGCCGGCGCCGACGGTCCGTCTCTCGATCGCCCTGCCGGAAAGGGAACGCCTGACGACGGCGCCGGCAATCTCGCCCGACGGCCAGACGATCGCCTACGCCGCCGGGCGGTCGAGGGAGACCTCCCGGCTCTATCTGCGCAACCTGAACGACTTCTCCGCCCGCCCCGTGGACTCGAGCGGAGAGGCAAGCTGGCCGTTCTTCTCGCCCGACGGAGGTTCCGTCGCCTTCTTCGCGCACGGCAAGCTCTGGCGGGCGCCGGTGGGAGGTGGAGCGCCGGTCTCTCTGGCCCCCGCCCAGCGCGGATTCGGCGGCACCTGGGCGACCGACGGGCGGATCATCTACGCACCGAGTCTGAATCTCGGGCTCTGGAGCGTGGCCGCGGCGGGCGGCCCGGCCGAGCAGCTGACGAAGCCGGACCAGGAAGACCAGGGCTATGCCCACGTCTATCCGCAGGCGCTTGCAGACGGCAACGTGCTCTTCTCCTTCTGGGGGAAAACCTTCTACTCCGCGCTCCTCACGCCAGCGACGGGGAAGTGGCGCCAGGTGACCTCCGAGCGGAATCGAGTGAGCCTCCGCGTGGAAGGGGGTTTCCTGCTGCGCGGGGACGAGACCGCGGACCTGCTCGCTGCTCGCTGGAATCCGGACCAGCCCCTCGCCGCCCAGTTCGAAACCAAGGTGCTGTCGAACGTGAACTGGCAGCCGGGGACCGACCGCTCCTGGCTGGGGGTGTCGAGCAACGGCACCGTCGTCTTCGCCCCCGGCGACCCGAACCGCCGTCAACTGATCTGGGTCGATCGCAGCGGCCAGGTAACCGAGCTGGCGGGAGATTCCGACCAGATCTCGTTCGCCAGCGTCTCGCGCGACGGCCGCCGCGTCGTGCACAACGGCCTCAACAGCCTCTGGGTGCGCGACCTCGAGAGCGGCACCCGGACGCGGATCGCCGAGATCCAGCGCACCTTCTGCGGCGGCTGGCTGCCGGGCGACGAGCGCGTCGTCGTGAGCTCGAACCAGTCGGGCGATTGGGACCTATACACCGTGCCGTCGGGGGGCGGCGAGCTCGAGCCGCTTCTTCGCCGGCCCCGCACGCAGCATCCCGCAGCTGTGGCTCCCGACGGCTCGGTGATCTTCTACGACTACGATCCGACGAACGGAATGGACATCTGGAAGCTCGCGCCTGATGGCAAGGCCTCGCCGCTGGTCGCCAGCCCCTACCGCGACTGGTCGCCGAGCGTCTCCGCCGACGGACGCCATCTGGCGTACACCTCCGACGAGTCCGGACGCTCCGACGTCTACGCGATTCCGTTTTCGGGGCAGGGAGCGCGGGTGATGGTCTCGGTCGACGGCGGCATCGGCCCGGTCTGGTCGCGCGACGGCCGCGAGCTGTTCTACCGCTCCGGCGACTATCTGATGAGCGCCGCCATCGCGTCGACGGAACCGCTGCGATTCGCCGAACGCCGCAAGCTTCTCGACGTGTCGGCGTTCGAATCGCAGTACTTCAGCGAGTTCGACGTCTCGGCCGACGGCCAGCGCTTTCTGTTCATCCGCGCCGAGCCCGACTCGCGCCCGACGCGCATCGACGTCATCCTGAACTGGTTCCCCGAGCTCGCAAGCAAAGTGCCGGCGCGATGAGCTCGCTGGGGGCCGGACCGCCGTCTGGAGGTTCTGCCATGGACTCCGCCGCCGATCGCTGCCGAAGAGAGTTCTCCCTGCAGGAGGCCCGGGTGCTCCTCGAGCGCACTCCTGCGGTGCTCGACGCCTGGCTGCGCGGCCTGCCCAGAAGCTGGTCGCAGGCGCACGAGGGCGGCGAGAGCTGGAGCCCGTTCGACGTCGTCGGCCACCTGATCCACGGCGAGGAGCGGGACTGGATACCGCGGCTCACCCGGATTCTCGAGCACGGCACGGCGGTCCCACTCGACAGGTTCGACCGCTTCGCGCAGTTCCACGACTCGGCGGGCAAGAGCCTCGAGGAGCTCCTCGACGAGTTCGCCCGCCTTCGCTCCGTGAGCTTGCGGGCGCTCGACGCGTCGGCGCTCGACGAGTCGGCGCTCGAACGGCGGGGAATGCACCCGATTCTGGGCGAGGTCACCGTGCGGCAGCTCCTCGCCACCTGGGTGGCGCACGACCACGACCACATCGTCCAGGTCGCCCGCGTCCTCGCCAATCAGTATGCCGACGCGGTCGGCCCGTGGCGACAGTTCCTTCGCGTCATCTCCGGCCAGCCCGGTTGAGCGCCGGGCAGAAGAGCTCGAGCTCCAACGAGCTCCCCAACCGGCCTTGCATTCCGCCCTCTGACGGGTAAGCATCGGGCAGAATCCTCCTTGACGGGGCCAACCATGGTCACCCCGACAAAACGAAGCCATCCGTGAGGTGTGCCATGGCCGATCCTTTGCTTCGACTTTCCGAGCGCCAGCAGACCGATGAGAGCCTGCGCCTCGAGCGCGACAGCGCCGATCGAGCGCTCGACGCTGAACTCTCCGGCGCTGATGAAACGGCAGATGCCGTCATCGGTCGCGCCCGAGCACGCGCCGACGCACTGCTGGCCACCGCCCGTGCCAGGACCGATCAAACGGCGCTCAGCGATCAGCCGACCGAGGCGATGAAAACGTCCAGAGCGATCGAAGACCAGATCCTGCAACGGGAGCGCGTGACGGCGGATCACGTTCTCGATCGGGAGC
>JAYTAM010000215.1:0-18395 GCA_043737505.1 Thermoanaerobaculia bacterium | reverse complement strand
GTCAGCTGCAGGCGGCGCTCGAACCGGGCTCGACGATTCCCGACATCTTCCTGCCGGCGCCCTGAAGGACAGCTGGGCTATTCTCATCGACGAGGCCGATCGTGCTGACCCTCCGCGACCCGATTCACGGCTTCATCGAGACCGACGCGCTCGAGGCGGCGCTCGTCGACAGCCGCCCGCTGCAGCGCCTGCGTTTCATCCATCAGCTCGGCCTTACCTTTCTGGTCTATCCGGGGGCCGAACACAGTCGCTTCTCGCACGTCCTCGGCGCCATGGCGCTCGCCGGGCGGATGGTCGATGCGCTGCTCGGCAAGAGCCCCGATCTGCTCGATCCCGGGGAACACCGCCGCGCCCGACGGCTGGCGCGGCTCGCGGCCCTCTTTCACGACGCCGGCCACGCCCCGTTCAGCCACTCCGCCGAGGAGCTCTTCGAGGGCGGCATCGACCACGAGGCGATGACCGCGCGGCTCCTCGCTTCGGAGGAGATCGAGTCCCTTTTCGATCGCCACGGCGACGGCGTCACTCCGGCGGACGTCGCAGCGCTTCTGGCCGGAGATGTGCCGCCCGAGCGCCGCTTCCTGGCGCAGGTGATCTCGGGAGAGCTCGACGTCGACAAGATGGACTACCTGCTGCGCGACAGCCTCTACTGCGGCGTGCGCTACGGCGTCTACGACCTCGACCGCCTGCTCGACACCCTGGCGGTGGTCGCCGATCCGGAGACCGGGGCGCTCGGGGTCGGTGTCGAGGAGGGCGGCGTGCATGCGATCGAGGCCCTCGTCCTCGCGCGCTACTACATGTTCACCCAGGTCTACTTCAACGTCACCGGCAAGGCGCTCGAGCAGCACCTTTCGGAGTGGATGCGCGCCGAGAACCGCCAGTGGCCGGCGGACCCGGAGCAGTTCCTGCGTCAGGACGACCTCTCGACCCTCGAGGCGATGCGGGCGTCGGACAATCTACACGCCCGGGCGGTGGTCCACCGCCGCCACTTTCCGCTCGCCTTCGAGACCCGGGAGCACCTCTCCGAGGCTGAAGGCGACGCCTTCGAGGCCCTGCTGCCGCCGCTCAAGGCGCACTACGGTCCGGGAGAGATCCTCGTCGCCCGCTCGGCCAAGGACCCGCATCGGCTGGGCGGAAGTCCCGTCTGGGTGCGCTACCGCGACGGCCGGCTGGAGTCGATGGAGAGCGCCAGCCACTTCATCCGCCACCTGACGCGCATCGACCGTTACCGGGTCTATACCCGCCCGGAGATCTGCGGTGCCGTCGCCGCCGAACTCCAGGCGCGCTTCGGCACCTGACTTCCCTCAGCCCGCTCGTCGCGGAGGCCAGGGAAGGAAAGCGCTCGTGCGGGCGACGTAGTCGGCGTAGCCGGGCTTGGTTGCGGTGAGGCCGCGCTCGAGAAGCGCCACTCCCGAAACCTTCAGCAGCAGGACGGTCATCACGATCGGGCTGGCGATCGTCTGCCAGCCGCCCGGGACGGCCGCAGCGATGAGATAGAAACCCCACCACAGAGTCGCATCGCCGAAGTAGTTGGGATGGCGGCTGTAGCGCCAGAGGCCGACGTCGCAGACTTTGCCCCGGTTCGCCGGGTCCGCCTTGAAGCGCGCGAGCTGTGCGTCTCCGATCGCCTCGAACAGGAACCCGAGCACAAAGAGCGCGCTGCCGGCGAGATCGAGAATTCCGAGACCGGGTGCGGCCCCGCTGGTGGTGGTGGCGGCGATGAGCGGCAGGGCGATGAAGAGCAGCAGCGCCCCCTGCAGGCCGAAGACCGTGAAGGCCGACAGCCAGACGAAACGCCGCCCGTGTCGCTTTCGCATCGCCTGATAGCGATAGTCCTCGCCTTTGTTCTTCGGCACGTAGTTGCGGCGAAAGATGTGCAGGGCGAGCCGCGAGCCCCAGAGTGTGACGAGCGCAACGACGAGCGTCGTTCGCGCCGGCGCTCCTCCCCCCAGCGCCGCGCCCACCGCCGCCACCAGCGCGAAGCCGGGGCCCCACATCACGTCGACGATGCTGACATCGCGCAGGCGAACGCTCAGCAGCCAGCCGAGGGCCAGGTAGATCGCGACGACGAGCGCAGCGATGCTCAGAACGGCGCCGAAGCTCATACTCGAGACCTCCCCTCCTGCCGACAGAGCTCCGCCAGAGCGGCGGCGAGGCGCGGGTAGTGGAAGTGGAATCCGAGCTCGAGAAGTCGTTGCGGTACGACTCGCTGGCTGGCGAGCACCAACTCCGACATCTCGCTCATGGCGGCGCGCAAGGCCCAGGCAGGGACGCGAGCGAGCAGCGGCCGATGGAGCGTCGCGGCGAGCTCGCGCGCGAACTCGGCCTGGGTCGCCGGGGCCGGAGCGGTGAGATTGAACGCCCCGTGAGCTGTCGGATGGTCGATAAGGAACTCGAGCGCCGCGACCTCGTCCACGAGGTGGATCCAGGACAGCCACTGCTTCCCCGAGCCGAGAGTCGCGCCCGCGCCGAGCCGGAACGGCAGCGCCATTTTCGGAAACGCCCCTCCTTCGCGCGCCAGCACGACGCCGGTGCGCGCCAGGACGCGGCGCACTCCGAAGCGCTCGGCTGGAGCGCTTCCCGCCTCCCACTCCACCGCGGTCTCCGCGAGGAAACCGTCACCGGCAGGAGCGCTCTCGGGGAGGAGCTCGTCGGCCCGATCTCCGTAGTAGCCGACCGCCGAGGCCTGCACCAAGACGCGCGGCGGTTTGGCTGCCTGAGCGATCGCCGCGACCACGGCGGCCGTCGCCTGCTGGCGGCTCGTGGCGATAGTCGCCTTGCGCGCCGCCGTCCAGCGACCACCGGCGATCGACTCGCCGGCGAGGTTGACGATCGCCGCCGCGCCCGAGGCCAGCTCGCCCCAGCCTTCGGCCGTCTTTCCGTCCCAGACCGCGAGCCGGCAGCCGTCGGGCAGCGCCGGATCCTCCGGCTTGGCCGCAGCAGATCGCGAGAGCAGCACGACCTCCCTGCCCGAAGCCGCCAGGCGCGCGGCGAGCGCGCGGCCGATGAGGCCCGTTCCGCCGGCGATGAGAATGGGCGCGCTCATGGTCCTCACTGCGTAGAGTACGCCCGATCGGCCCCGCCGGATGTCTGCATCCGCTTCCCGGATCCGATAGACCTTCTGGAGGCCCGCTCATGATTCCCGACCGCCAGCTCGCCTATAGTTCCGTCCACCCGATCGACCGCTGCGACGAGAACGAGGAATCGGCATGGAGCCTGGGAGCGACAGCGTCACGCAACTGCTCGCCGCCGCCCGCGGCGGCGACGACGACGCCCGGGCGAGACTGTTCGAGGTGGTCCATCGCGAGCTCAAGTCGATCGCCCACCGTGAGCTCTATCGCTTCCGCGTCGGCGAAACGCTGTCGACCACCGCGCTGGTCAACGAGGCCTACGTGCGCCTGATGCGCTCGGGGAACCTTCCCTACAACGACCGAATTCACCTGCTTTCGGTCGCCGCGTTGGCGATGCGGCGGCTGCTCGTCGACCGGTCCCGCGAGCGCCAGGCCGAGAAGCGCGGCGGCAAGGCCCGCGACATTCCCCTCGACGAGGCCGGCGAGCTCGCCGCGGAACGCGCCAGCGCCGAGATCTTGGCGCTCGAGGACGCGCTCACCGATCTCGAGCGGCTCGAGCCGCGACTCGCCCGCCTGGTCGAGCTGCGCTACTTCGGCGGCATGACCGAAGAGGAGATCGCCAGTCTCTTGGATGTCTCCGATCGCACCGTGCGGCGGGACTGGATCAAGGCCAAGGGTTTTCTTTACCGGGCGCTCGACCTGAGCGGCGAGACCCACTGATGCAGCCGGAGCGCTGGCGGCGGATCTCCGAGCTCCTCGATGAGGCGCTCGACCTGCCTCCGGACGCGCGCCGTGCCCATCTCCTCCGTCGGGCACCGGACGACCCGGCCCTCCTCGCCGAGGTCGAGGCCCTGCTCGCCGCCGGCGAGCGCGACGGCGCGCTCTCGCGACCGGTCGTCGATGCCGCGGCGCCGCTTCTAGGGATGGCGAAAGAGCTCGCGGAGGATGGCGGATCGCGGGGTCCGGGGACCCTCGTCGGGCCGTACCGGATCCTGGGTGAGCTCGGCCGCGGCGGCATGGGAACGGTCTACCTCGCCGAAAGAGTCGACGGAGAGTTCGAGCAGCAGGTCGCTCTCAAGCTGGTCAAGCGCGGCATGGACACGGACGAGGTGCTGCGCCGCTTTCGTGCCGAGCGCCAGATCCTCGCGCGGCTACGCCACGAAGGAATCGCTCAGCTCTTCGATGGCGGCGTGACCGCGGAGGGGGCGCCGTGGTTCGCCATGGAGCGCGTCGGCGGTGAGCCGCTGGTGGCGTGGGCCGAGGCGCGCGAGCTCTCTCGAGAGGCGCGCCTCGGGCTCTTCCTCCAGGTCTGCGCTGCAGTGCAGTATGCCCATCGCAACCTCGTCGTCCACCGCGACCTCAAGCCGGCGAACGTTCTGGTCACCGCCGAAGGCCGGGTGAAGCTGCTCGACTTCGGCATCGCCAAGCTCCTCGACGACGATCCGGAGGCGGCGACGCGGACCGTCCACCGGCCGATGACGCCCGAGTACGCGGCCCCCGAGCAGCTCGCCGGCGAACCGGTGACCACCTCGACCGACCTGTACGCACTCGGTCTCCTCCTGCACGAACTCCTCACCGGTCGCCGGCCCGAGCGCCGGGGAAGCGCCTCTCCGACCTCATCTCCAGCTGCCGCATCGCCCACCCTCGATCGGAGCCTGCCGCGCGACCTGCGCCAGATCCTCGCCCGCGCCACCGCGGTCGAGCCCGATCGGCGGTATCCCTCGGCGGAATCGCTCGCCGCGGACGTCGAACGCTTCCGCTCCGGCAAGCCCGTCGAAGCACATGCCGATTCGCTCGGCTACCGGCTGGCAAAGTTCGTTCGCCGGCATCGCTTCGCCGTGGCGGCCGGGACGGCCACCGTCGCCGCCCTGGTCGCCGCGCTCGTCTTCGCGCTCGCGGCAGGGGCGCGCGAAGCGAGGGCCGCGCGCCGCGCGGAGGCAGTGAGAGACTTTCTCGTTCGGCTGTTCGAGCAGGCCAGCCCGGAGGTCAACGGCGGAGACGTGCCCACCCTGCGTCAGGTGGTCGAAGAGGGAACGCGCAGCGTGGAACCCGAGCTCGCGGGTGAGCCCGCCGTCGCCGCAGATCTCCTCGGAACCCTCGCGACGCTCTATAACCAGCTCGGCGACTTCGATCGCGGCCTCGACCTGGCTCGGCGGTCGCACGAGCTCGCCAGTCGCGCACTCGGCGAGACGGCGGTGGAATCGATCGCTGCCCTGACGCTGGTAGGCGAAGGGCTTCATCACCTCGAGCACGAAGAGGAGGCTCTGGTGGCGCTCGATCGCGCGGCGGACCTCGCCCGGCGGGGAGCCGGAGAGGATTCGCCGGAGCTGGCTGAAGTTCTGAACCGCAGAGGCGACGTGCTCCGCAGGCTCGCGCGATACGACGAAGCCCTGGCGTCACTCGAGCGAGCGGGCGACATCTACCGCAGCCGCCCCGGCCCCGACTCGCCGGAGTTTCTCGCCACGCGCGCCGGACTGGGCGAGATCCTCTTCCAGCGCTCCGGGGAGGGCGATCTCATTCGGGCCGAAGGGCTGGCGCGTGAAGTCCTGGAGGCCCGGCAAGCCGCCCTGCCCGCCGGACATCCGGCGATCGCCCGCGCGCTCAACGACGTCGCGCTCTATCTGCAGAGTCAGGGGCAATTCGAGGAAAGTGAAACCCTCTATCGCGACGCGGTGCGGATCCATGCCAAGGCCAACGGCGCCGATCATCCATCGACGCTGGGAGCGCGGGCGGAGCGGGCGGCCGCACTGTCGAATCTGGGTCGTTACGACGAAGCCCTGTCCGAGCTCGAAGTCGTCGCTGCTGGCTGGAGACGACGTTCAGGTGCCTCCAGTTGGGGCTATATCGCTGCCATCAACAAGGTCGGATTCACTCTCTATCAGCGAGGCAGGGCCGCGGAGGCGGTGCCCTACTTCGCCGAGGCACTCGACCTCTTTCGCGGGCGCCACGGCGCCGAGCATCCGGACACGCTCTCGGCGTGGTCGAACTTCGGCGGCGCGCTCGCCGAGAGTGGCGACCTCGTGCGTGCAGAGCGCGAGCTCGTCCAGGTCCTCGCCATTCGACGGCGAATCAGCGAAGAGCTCGTGGTTGTTCCCACCCTCAGCATGCTGGGCCGCACACTGCGCAGGAAGGGGGATTTCTCCGGCGCTCTGGCGCTGCACCGGGAGGCGATCGATATCGATACGCGGATCCTCGGCCCCGATCACGTCGACACAGCGCTGGCGCGCTACCTCGCGGGCCTGGCGCTCCTCGAGCTGCAGCGCTTCGACGAGGCCACCGCGGAGATCGCCACGGCCCTCGAGGTCGATCGTCGCGGACATCCGCCCGGTCACTCACGGATCGGCGAGGATCTGACGGCTCTCGCGCGCGGCCGCCTGGGGCAGGGGCGCGCCGTCGAGGCCGAACCGCTGGCGCGAGAAGCAGTGACGATACAAACACTGGCCGTAGGTGCCGAAAACGGCAAGACCGCCGAGGCTCGACTGGTCCATGGGGAGGTCCTCCTCGCCTTGGATCGCCGAACCGAGGGCAAGGCGGAGGTCGGAGCGGCGCTCCTGCTGCTCGAGCGGGCAGGCGCTTCGTACGCCCTGTCGGTGAGCCGGGCGCGGCGCCAACTCGGCCTGCACACTCCCTAGCGAGCCACCGCGAGAAGGGCCGACCCCCTCGGCTAGACGAACGGCGTCGGACGCATCGAAGGCGCGACCAGCAGGTCATTCCAGCCGCGAGGGTGCGGCGTCGCCTCGCCTACCCGGGTCACGTCGAGCCGCAGGATCGGTCGGCCTTCGACGAGGTACTTCGCTTCGTAGTTGGTCCGCGCGCCGTCCGCCCAGGGCCCCTCGTGAACGGCGACCTCGACCCCGGGATGGGAGGCCAGGAGAGTGCGCACCTCTTCGCCGTAGGCCAGAAAGTCGCTGGCGAAGAAGAGCTTGCCGCCCGGCGCGAGCAGACCCAGCACCAGATCGACCGAGTCGGGTGAGAACAGCCGTCGCCGGCGATGCCGTAGCTTCGGCCAGGGATCGGGAAAGTAGATGTGGACCGAATTCGCGAAGCCCCGCGGCAACACGGTCGCCGCGAGGTACTGGGCCTCGCCGTCGAGCAAGACGACATTGGTGAGCCGGCGCCGCGCGATGCGGCGCGCAACCAGGCGGAAGTACTCGCTCGCGATCTCGATGCCGAGAAAACGGCCCGACGGATTCTCGGCCGCACAGCGCAGCAGGTAGCGCCCTTTGCCGAAACCGATCTCGACCTGCCAGCCGCCGGCCTCGCCGGGATCCGACGCGCCGGAATTCGATGGAAACGGCCGGAGTGGATTCGCAGACGCGCCGGAACCGCCGCCGAAGAGCGGGCGCAGTCCGTCGGCGGTCGCCACCCGGGTCGCACGGCTCATGCCGGACCCTCTTTTCCGGGCCAGAAATCGTAGAAGGTGTACCACTGGGTGGGCCAGCGGCGGACCGCGGTTTCCAGCGTCTCGACCCACTGCAGCATGGCCGCCCGCACGTCCCCGTCGCGATCGGCGGTGCGGGCGACGGTGATCGCGGGCCCGTGCACGACCTCGAAGCGCAGATCCGGTGCATAGGCGATGAACGTCGGCAACAGAACCGCGCCGGTCATCCGCGCGAGGTGAAACGGCCCGGTCGGAAAGCTGGCGTCGGCGCCGAAGAAGGCGAGCTCGACGCCGCTGTCGCGAAAATCCCGGTCGCCCTGGAGCGCGACGACCCGGCCCTCGCCGAAGGCTCGCAGGACGGCGAGGCTGGCGAACCGGTCGTCTTTCGGCAGCGGTATCTCGCTGACGTTCGACAGGGTGCGCATGAGGCTGCGGAACTGCTCCGCCTGTTCGAACTCGTCGGGCACGTAGATGATGGCGAGCGGCACTTCGGCCTGCCCGAGCATCACCGCGCCGAGCTCCCAGTTGCCGAGGTGGGCGGTCATCAGCAGGACCCGCTCTCCGGCGGCGACCCTGGCGCGCAAAGGATCGAGAGCGCGCACGTCGCCGCCGACGATGAGCTCCCGCAGGCGTTCCCGCGGCAACTGCGGAAACCTGAAGAGGTCGACCCAGTAGAAGGCGAGATGCCGCAACATGGCTTTCGTCGCCTCGCGCAGCTGGGCAGTGCCGGGAGCCTCACCCAGGACCCGGGCGAGATTCCGCTCGATCGCGCGCTTCGGTCGGGAGTGAAAGAAGAAGACGAGGGCGATGACCCAGCGCGCGTGGAAGAAGAGAAACCAGCGTGGAGCGCGCGGCGCGATCCAGGCGAGGACCGGAAAGCCCCGGCGAATCGCCCAGCGATTCAGGCGCTCCGAGAAGGCTCCGGAGCGCGGGATCTTCTTCTGCATGGGCGCTGCGTGTCCTAGAGAAGCTCTAGGCGGCCGCGGGCCGCCAGCCGGTCGACGATCCGGCGAACTTCCTGGGCGTTGTCGCGGCGAGCGACCAGGACGGCGTCTCCCGAGCGCACGACGATGAGGTCGGAGAGTCCGAGGATGGCGATCGTCCCTTGCTCGGCATAGGTGAGATTGCCGCTGCCGTCGACGACGATCGCCTCTCCGCGAGCGGCGTTGCCGTCGGCGTCGGCCGGCAGGAGGTCCGCGAGGGCGTCCCAGGAGCCCAGGTCGCTCCACCCGCAGTCGAGCGGCAGCGCGGCCATCGCCTCGAACTTCTCCATCACTGCATAGTCGATCGAGATCGACTGCAGCCGCGGGTAGAGCTCGCCGGCCTTCGCAGGCGAGCGCGCGAGCTCGGCGAGCCCGCGGGAGAGCTCGGGCGCGTGGCGCTCGAGCCCGGCGAGCAGCACGGCGCCGCGAAAGACGAAGATGCCGGCGTTCCACAGGTGCTCGCCTCCGGCGACGAAGCGTGCGGCCGTTTCGCGGTCGGGCTTCTCGGTGAATCGGCGCACGCGCCGGAGGCCCGGAGCCTCCGGCAGCGACTCGCCCATCTCGAGGTAGCCGAAGCCGGTCTCCGGCCGGGCCGGAACGACCCCCAGGGTGAGAATGCGCGGCGCCCGTTCGACCACCCCGGCGGCGAGCGCGAGTGCCGCCCGGAAGGCCTCGGCGTCGCCGATCCGATGATCGGAGGGCAGCACGATCACGGCGCCGTCACGCACCGCTTCGGGCATGGCGAGAAGCGACCAGCCGATCGCCGGAGCGGTGTTGCGGGCCGCCGGCTCGGTCAGGATGTGGCTCCGCGGGACTTCCGGCAGTTGCTCCGCGACCGCCTCGGCCAGGGCCTCGGTGGTCGAGATCCAGACCTGCCCGGGTGGCACCAGCGGCTGGAGCCGGTCGACGGTCGCCTGGAGAAGCGAGCGCTCCCCCTCCAGCGCCAGGAGCTGCTTGGGGCGCTGACGGCGGCTCGACGGCCAGAAACGTGTTCCGGAACCGCCCGCGAGGACGAGGGCGCTGGGCGACATGAGATGCGGAGTATACCGACGTCGACCGAGGGACCTCGCCGGTCGGCAGACCGGGCTACAATCCCGGACGTGAACAGCGGGGACTTTCGACTCAGGTACAGACTCTACTGCCCGCGCCCGGGCTGCGGCTATTTTCTCTCCTGCGCCCACTTCCACTGAAAAGGAGCTCGCCTATGCCTCTGCCGAAGATCTGTCTCGTCGCCCTCGCCGCCTTCGGCGTCGCGCTCCTCCCTCTGGCCCCGGCTTCCGGCCGATCGCTCGACGAAGGCAAGCTCGAGTCGACCTGGTTCGACGGTGAAATAAGCGAGTTCCGCGAAGTCGACGAGATCGACTACCTCTGGGTGCGGCCCGGCTTCACCCTCGCCGGCAAGAAGGTCCACTTCGCGGACTGGGAGGCGCCTCAGTTCCTGGGCGAGAAGGCGGGCGAACGGGACACCAAGGACAAGCGCCTGGCGAACGATCTCACCGGCAACATGCCGGAGATCTGGAGCGAGGCGTTCCGCAACGGCCTCGCCGGCAGTGTCACCGTTGTGCCGTCGGGAGGCGACGTCCGGGTCGTCGGGCGCATCGTCGACTGCTCGGGCGGCAGCACGGCGGCAAAGTTCTGGGTCGGCATGGGCGCCGGCTCCGGCAACACGACCTTCGACCTCAAATTCGTCGATGCGAAGTCCGGCGAGCTGCTGGCGGCGCTCCACCACCGGGTGGTCTCCGGCTCCAACCTGTCGACGACGGATTCGAAGTTCGTGAAGTGGGTCGACGAGTTCGCCGAGGCGCTGTCGAAGAGGAATCTCGACAAGCTCTACGCTTCGGGCAAACGCGCCAAGGAGTGACCTCCGCCGCGGCGCGCGCTCAGGGCGCGACCGACGACCAGCCGAGATAGGTCGAAGTCTCGAAGCGATCCTGGAAGATGAGATTCGTCGCCAGTTTTCCGCGCGCGAGGGTGGCGGAGCGACCGGGCAGAGTCAGATTGAGAACTCCTCCAGAGGGCGAAACGCTGCCGGCCGGTCCGAGCGCCGTCGTCGTCGTGAACCGGTAGAGAGCGAAGCTCCCGGACAGAGCGGCGTTGACCGAAATCTGCACGTCGCGCGGCGCGGTTCCCTTGTTGAAGAGCAGCAGCAACAGCTCGTCCGCATGGCCGCGGATGGCGAAGGCGCCGACTTCCGCGGCGGCGCTCGAGGTCGCGCGGACGCGCTCGCCGAACGCGTTCGCGCCGGCGCCGTCGTAGTTCAGAAAGAAGCGGAACGCCTCTTCGGTCTTCGAGCCCGACGCCGGCACGACCCATCGGGTGGCGAGATCGACCCCTTCACGGCCGAGAATCGCCAGGACCTCCGCCTGGGCGAGCGCTCCCGAAGGCGCGTCGTCGGCGCCCCAGGAGTACTCCGTGAGCGCGAGGCGCGTCCCCGGACATTGGGCATCAATCCAGCCGCGCAGGCGCGGAAGAAGCTCGACCTCGTCGGCGATCCAGGAGGCCGAAGTGTAGGCCGGGTCCCAGAGCTCACGGGTCGATTGCAGGCGGAGCGCCGCGTAGGCCTCGCCGCCGAACGCTTCGCCGCTCTGCGGGTAGTAGTGCACGTCGAGGAAATCGATCGGGCGGACGCCGGTGGCCGCGAGATGGGCGCAGCTCTGCGCCAGAAACCAGGCGGCGAACGGCACTCCGTTGTGGGCGTCGCGATCGGGTCCGGTGATGCAAGAGGGGCCGCTCTCAGCGTCCGCCGCCGAGGTCCACAGATCGCACCAGCCCCAGGTGTCCGGGCCGAGGATCTGGGCGTGTGGGTCATAGGCCTTGACCGCCTGAGCGACGGCGAGACCACGGCTCCAGACCTCGTCATAGGTCGGCGGCTGCGGATGGATGTCGCTGTGGGTGGAGTTCCACAGCATCGGCTCGTTGTCGAGCGCGAAGTAGCGCACCCCGCCCCGGGAGGAGGCACCGACGCGGCTGGCCACGAACGCCACCCACTGGGTCAGGAAGGAACTCTGGATCTCGACCGTCGTGTCGTTGGGATCGTTGTCGATGATCCGACCGGCGGCGTCGCAGTTGAGCGGATTTGCCGCCTGGGTACAGCGCCCGTTGCCGGCGTCTGGATTGCACCATTCCGGCGCGCCGAGGTCGCACTCGTCCTGGAGTTGCGGGCCGTAGAGCCCTTGCGAGAAGCCCCAGCGGCGCACGCGATCGGGGCCGGCGACCCGGCCGATGGTCGGCAGGGTCAGGACGACCTCCGCGTTGGCGGCGCGCGCGGCACGCACGAACTCGTCGGCGGCGGAGTCCGCGGGCAGATTCTCCGGCTCGTCGTCGGCGGTGTAGTTGGTGAAGAACCAGTCGGCGGCGCTGTTGTCGACGTCGAGCTGCCAGTTGTAGCGCGTCGTGCGGTTGCCGCCCCACCGGTTGAGCGGATATCCGATCGCGGCGAGCTGCGCCGGGGAGGCGAAGTTCACCCCGTAGACGAGATCGGAGATGGGCCGCCGGTCGAGCGCCGGATCGACCGCGACGGTCACCGCGGCAGGCGGCGTCGGATCGAAGACGAAGCGGATGTCGTCCACCCGGACTTCCGGCTGGTTGGCGCCGGTCGCCGCCTGCAAAACGAGCTCGTTGAAGCTGCAGCTCGAAAGGCCGAGCGCCGCGAACGGCAGGACCGCCTCGCGCCACTGGCTCGACGAGATCCCTCCGGCCGGCAGGTAGGCGGCGAGCGCGACCGTCGCCAGGGACGCTCCTCCGAGTTGAATCGACAGGTCGATCTGTTGACCGGAGCCGCCGACACCCTTCACCCACAGGCGCAAAGATAGATAGTCCGAGCAGTCGAAGCCGGCGTTGCTGTGGAAGTAGATCCCCTGCCAGTTGTCGGGCTCCCAGCTGATGGCGGCCGGCGCGGAGTGCGCGTCGCCGGTCGCCGCGAGGTTCCGCGTCGCCCAGCTCCAGTCTTGAAAACCGCTCACGAGCGCATTGTCGTAGACCCAGAGGTCCTGGGCCCTCGCGCTCGAAGCGACGGCGAAGGAGACCAGAAGGAGCAGGGCGGTCCAGCCGGGAAGGGAGGGGCGTGTCATGGCTCTGTGCTCCGGGGCGCCGGGCTCCTGGCTTCAGGGGTCTCGGGGGCTCACCGGGTGCACAGGGAGCATCCGTCGACTGGCTCCGGTCGCGCAGTGAGGCCGTTCACAGGCTGCCGGCCACGAACCGACTGGAAATTGCTTAGAGCTGAACGGAGCTGTCGGCGGAGAGCAGGATCGGCGACGTCGGGCTCGCGGTGCCGCCCTTGCGCTCCAGGGTGATGACGATCGAGGTCGCGCGAGCCGGCATCGTGCTGTCGGCGAGGAACGCCGTTTTACCCGCCCGGGCGTCGAACACCCCGCCGGAGAGCGGCAAGCCGTCGACGATGAACCAGAGCTGATAGTCCTGAGGCTCGGGTTCGGGCTTCAGGCCCCGGACCTCGAGCTGCCAGTGGCGCCGGTCAGGCGCGAGGAAAAGGTGTCCGCGGGCCGTGGGCTGCAGACTTCCTGCGGCGGGGGGGCGCAGGGGGAATACGGTCGTCGCGGGGGTGGTCACGAACGCGTGGCGCTGGTCGAGCGCCACCAACTCGCCTTTCGCTGCCTCGAGCTCGCCCGTCAGGCGGGTGACCTCGGTCAAGCGCTCGGTGAGCCCCAGGAGCTGCGAGTCGCGATAGGAGATCTCCGACAGCAGCATCGCCGCCCAGCCTCCCAAGCCCGCTGCGGAGAGACCAAAGAGCGTCGCCAACACGGCAGGCCAACGGCTTCGGCGGGTCGCCTGGCGCGCTTGCGCCTCCCGCGGAGCCACTGGAGCCACTGGAGCCACCGGAGCCACCTGAACGGCGGAAGAGGTGGCCGGAGGCGCGCCGGGCTCGGCGCGAGACTTCACCTCGACCGCGATGGGCGCCTCGCTTCTCGACGGCGGGGAGACGAGAACTCCTCCCGACGGCGCCGGCGCCGAGGCGTAAGTTCCTTGGCTCGCGCCGATCAGGAGCGGCGACACCTCTTGCGTCTCGTCTCCGATCAGGTGCGAGAGCAACGTCGAGCGCGTTCCCGGCAGCGGCTGAGCCGGCAGGAGATCGTAGGCCAGGAGACCGAGGCCTTCGACATAGAGGCGGCGCAGGACTTCGGCGGCTTCGTCCGCCGGCGGGGGATCGACCGGCGCGGTATCTTCCTGCCCTGCGCCGTGGCCGATCTCCTCGAGCACTCGTAGCGCCGACAGATCCTCCTGCTCGAGCTCCTCGCTCACATGAGCTCCCGGATCTCGGCGCGGAGCTCCCGCCGCAACTGCTTCATCGCCGAGAGGGCCCGGCTGCGGACGGTCGCGAGCGGTGCGCGCACTCTCTCGGCAACCTCGGTCAAGGACAGGTCTTCGAAGAAGGCCAGCTCGAGGATCTCCTTGTGCTCCGCCGGAAGCTGCGCCAGTACCTTCTGCACGCGCAAGCGGCGCTCCTTCACGCTGGCGCCTTCGACGTACACACCCGGCAGCGTCTCGAGACCCACCTCGGCCGTCGAGCCGTTTCGGGCGCCGCCGGTGCCGCCGGTGCCTTCAGGGCCACCAGCGGCGCCAGCGTACTCCTCGGCCCGCTGGTGGCGCCGCCGGTCGAGCGCCTTGTCGCGCGCAATGAGGACGAGCCAGGTCGAAATCGACGAGCGCCCCTTGTCGTAGCGATCCGCCTGATTCCAGACGTGGAGAAAGGTCTCGCGCAGCGCCTCTTCGGCCTCGCCGGGAGACGAGAGAATCCGCCGTGCTACGGCCAGCAGCAGCGGCGCATACCGATCGTAGAGCTCGGCGAGGGCCTCCGGCCGGCGGTCGAGCACGCGCTGAAAGATCGCCAGGTCGTCGCTGGTGTGGAGGTGCATCGAAGAGGATGGATCGCTGGCCATCTCGGGTCCGGAAGGAACCTCTACGATAACATGGCGCTTGCCGCGCGAGGCGGGCCTTAAGACCCCCATCGCACGGCGAATCCCGCGCACAATCCGGAGATGCCGATGCCCCTCGAAGCCGAGTTCAGCGCGATGCCGGCCATCCGCGTGATCATGATGCCGAAGGACACCAACGCCCTGGGGACCATCTTCGGCGGCGTCATCCTCTCCTACATCGACCAGGCCGGCGCCGTCGAAGCGCATCGCACGGTCCCGGGCCGTATCGTGACCGTTTCGATGCGCGAGGTCGTCTTTCATGCGCCGGTCTTCGTCGGCGATCTGGTGAGTTTCTTCACCCGGACGATCCGGGTGGGCAACACCTCGGTCACCGTCGATGTCACCGTCGAGGCCGAGCGCGGGCATGCCGGCGGGCCGAAGGTCAAAGTCACCGAAGCCGAAATGGTCTTCGTCCACGTCGGCCAGGACGGCCGCCCGCTGCCGATTCCCCATCGCACGTAGGAGAACGGCGTCGTGCTGGACGCGACCCGGATGAACGCCCTCGACGCGGCCGCCGCCCCCTGGCGGCGACTCGCCTGGTGGCAGCACGCCCTCGCCGTTGCCGCCATTCTGCTCGCCACGGTAGTCCGCTTCTACCCGGCCATCAGCAGCCCGCAGCCGCTCGGCGACGAGCTCGCCCAGGAGAAGGCCTACCTGCAGGAGACCGCCGGGCGTTCGCCCTACGCCGACGGAAGCTACGTCTATCCCCCTTCCCTGCTGCGCCTGGGAGCCGCCTTGCGCCAATGGCCGCGCTTCCTGCCGCTCCCCTCGCCGTTCGTTCCCCTGCGCTGTCTCGCGCTCCTCGGCCTCGCGACCGTCCTCTGGTGCGCCTGCCGCTGGCTCCCCGGAAAACCCTGGCAGCGCCTCGCCGTCGCGATGCTCTTCGCGGTGACCGCTCCCGGAGTTCGCCAGGGTGTCGAGTTCGGCAATCTCTCCTTTGCCGTTGGGGGCCTCCTCGTCGTCGCGCTCTTCACCTGGGAGCGCGCTCCGGTCGCCAGCGGCCTGCTGCTCGCCGCGAGCCTGCTCATCAAGCCGCTCGCCTTGGCGGTCCTGGTGGCGCTCTTTTTTCACCGGCCGGCGAAAGGGAGGCGCCACCAGTTGGCGGTGGTCGTGGCCTGCCTCGCCGCCTCGTTGGCGCTTCTCCCCGATCCCGAGTTCGCCGCCTTCCTGCGCCACGGTTCGCACGCCTGGGTGGTGGAACGCACCGTCTCCCTGCACCGCTTTCTGGCCCTGGCCGACGTTCCCGGCGGCGCTTCGATCCTGACGCTCCTCTTGCTCGCCGCCGTCGCGGTCCTCGCGGCCCTCTACGTTCGCCGTCCGCCGCAGCTTCTTGCCGTCGCTCTCGCCGGCGGCGTCATGGCGACGCCGGTGGTGTGGAACCACACCCTCGTGTTGACCCTTCCGCTCCAGGCGATGGCCATCGCGCTCGCCGCGGCCCGCTACCGAGTCGCGAGCGGCAGCGAGCGCCGCCTTCGAGGCTGGGAGTGCGCCGGCATCGCGCTCGGCGTCGCAGCGCTCACCTTCGCCGAGGGCGCCACCGGCATCGACGACCGCGGCGTCGCGCTGCAGATCTTCGCCACCCTGCCTCCGGCGCTGGCGCCGGCGATCCTCGCCGCCTACGTGGTGCGCTTCGAGCCCAGAACGTGACCGACGACGTCGTCGGGGAGCGCTTCGCGCGCCTGTCGCGCCTCCTCGACGAGGCGCTCGACCTGCCCGCGGAAGCGCGGCTCGATTTCGTCCGCGGCGCGGCGGCCGACGATCCGGAGCTCCTCGCCGCCGCCGTCACTGCGCTCGACGAGGAACCGGCCGCGGCCGACGACCTCAGACTGCGATTCGGCCGAGCGCTCGACGAAGAGAGCCCCGGGTCGCGGGCGTCCCAGCGCTGCGGCCCGTGGCGCCTGCTGCGCTCCATCGGCTCGGGAGGCATGGGCGAGGTCTTCCTCGCCGAACGCGCCGATGGCGCCTTCATCCAACTCGTCGCAGTCAAAGTGCTGCCGGCGACGGTGCGCACTCACGAGCTCGGCCTGCGCCTCGAGCGCGAGCGCCAGATCCTCGCCCGGCTCGAGCACCCGAACATCGCGCGCCTCGTCGACGGCGGTGTCGGCGAGGACGGCACACCGTACCTCGCGCTCGAGTACGTCGAGGGAATCGCGCTCGATCGCTACTTCGCCGAGGCCGGCCTCGCGCTGCCCGACAAGCTCGCCGTTTTCCTCAAGATTACCGATGCCGTCTCCTACGCCCACGCGCGGCTGGTCGTGCATCGCGATCTCAAACCGGGAAACGTCCTGGTCACTGCCGCCGGCGAGGTGAAGCTGCTCGACTTCGGCATCGCGAAGCTCCTCGAAGAGGACGATCTCGGCCTGACCCGAAGCGCCGATCACTTGCTCACTCCGCGCTACGCCTCCCCCGAGCAGATCGAGGGCCGGCCGGCGACGACGGCCACCGACGTCCACGCGCTCGGCCTGCTGCTCTTCGAGCTGGTCGCCGGCGCGCCGCCTTTCGGCACCCAGGCGACGAGCGCGATCTCGCTGGCGCGGGAGATCGTCGATAGCGAGCCGGGGCGGCCCAGCAGCCTCGCTCGCGAGCGCGTCGCTCGCGGGCTGGGCCGGGATCTCGACGCCATCTGCCTCAAGGCGCTGCGCAAGCGACCGGAGGAGCGCTACACCTCGGTCGCGGCGCTCGCCGACGACGTGCGCCGTTCGCTCGCCGGCTTCCCGGTCGAGGCGCTCGCCGGTGCCCGCCTCTATCGCGCGCGCAAGTTCGGCGGCCGGCATCGCCTGGCCCTCACCGCGGCCCTGCTTGCCTTCGCCGGCCTCGCCGGCGGGCTTCTGCTGGCGCTCTCCCAGCGCGATCGTGCACGGGCATCGGAAGAGCGGTCGCGCGTCATCCAGGGGTTCCTCGTCGACGACTTGCTCCTGGCGGCGACCCCGGAGGAGGCGCGTGGCCGCAAGCCTCTCGTAGAGGAGGCCCTGGCGCTCGCCGCTCGCCGGGCAGGCAGCGCCCTCGGCGCCCAGCCGGAGGTTGAGCAGCACGTGCGCGGGGTTCTGGGGGAGGCGTTTCTTCGTCTCGGCGAGCTCGACCTCGCCCGTGAGCAGATCGATCGCGAGCGCGAGCTGACGAAGACGCTCGGCCTTCCGAAAGACGCCGCACGTGCGGCAGACATGCGCGCGCTCAAGCTCCTTCTCGCCCGGGCCGAGAACGCCGCCGCTGCCGCGCTGGCGGAGAAACTCGATCTCGAGCTTTCGGCAAGCGCCCCGACGAGCGAGAGTCGGTGGCTCGCTCATGCCTACCGCGGCGTTGCGACGCAGCGCCTCGGAAACTACGCCCAAGCGGAGATCCTGTTGCGGGAGGCCGAGGCCGGCCTCGCGTCGCTCGCTCCGATCGCCGACGCCGGGCGCGCGCAGCTCGAGACCCTCTCGCTGCTGGTCGCCAACCTGGTCCTGCAGCGCAAGGACCTCGAGGCGGAGCCGGCGGCGAAGCGGCTGGTGGAGGAGACGGGTGCGCGCCTCGGTACCGACCATCCCGACCGGGTACGAGCGCTCGACACCTGGGCCCAGACGTTGCGCCGGGTGCGCCATCGGACCGAAGCCCAGGCGGCCGCCGAGCAGGCGATCGCGCTCGGCGACCGGGTGCTGTCTCCGAGCCACCCCGCGACCCTCAACGCCCGTCTCACCCTCGCCTTCGTGCTCTGGGACCGGAGCGAGTTCGCCGCCTCCGAGGTTGTTGGAGAAGGGCTGCTGGCGCTCGCGACATCGAGCCTCGGGCCGGACCATCCGACGACCGCGCGCGCGCAGGAGCTGGTGGCGATCCTGCTCTCGTCGCGCGGTGACTACGCGCGCGCCAGAGAACTCTACGCCCGCGCCCTCGCGACCTTCCGCGCCGCTTACGGGGAGCTGCATCCGGTGACGCTCCGCACGCTGCGCAACCAGATCTCCTTCCACCGCCGACAAGACGACCAGGCGGCCGCGCGGGCGGGTACCGCCGCCATCCTCGAGCTCGCGCGCCGGGCTCTGGCGGATCCAACGCTCGATCC
>JAYTAM010000214.1:0-3519 GCA_043737505.1 Thermoanaerobaculia bacterium | reverse complement strand
ACAAACCTGCCGCTCACTTCCTTCCACCTTGCAGCTCGTTCTCGAGCTGGTCCAGACTCAAGGCGGTCTCTCGCACACACACGGCGCACAGGGTGTCTATCCGCTCGTCTTGGACGATCCGAGTGAAATGCGTCAGCACCAGGCCCTGATTCACCGGATCTTCGTAGCCCCAGACAAGAAGGCGATCGCCGATGCGAAATTTCCCGAGTTCGGGAAATGGATCCCTGCAGATACGGATTCCCGCGAGCGTAAGCCAACCGCCTGTTTGCAGTATCCGAATCGAATCGGACACTCTTTCGTCAGCGGAGCTCGACCAGAGCGCGCGCACCTCTCGCAGAGTCAGGAGCGACAGCACCATGCCGTACTCTGGCGACCATCCTGCCTCGACAGATTCGACTTCGCCGACAGCAACGAACCCCTCATTCTTCGCCAGAATCAACTTTGCCAACGTCTTCTTGGGCTCATCGTCGAGAGGCGCGCCCATCCCATGGTGGGGAGTGTTTGGGCAAACGAGAGCGTCTGCGTCGGCCTGCGAGACCCACCCCCCGGGTCGATAGTCGCGGAATCGCTCCAGCTGAAGCTTCAACTCGGCGGACTCGGCGGCATCCATCAGCGGTTGAGCTTCGCTGCGTGGTCGCAGGGTCTCCGGGTCCAGAACCGCGTTGAGCGCCTCCCCGGAGACCCAAAGCGCATCCGTGCGACTAGCATCGGTCCAGATCGGGTCGCTGGCAGCCACGGCAGCCATAGGACCGGCGAGAACAGCGGCCGCAATCGCCGCGAAGCGCAGAGCTCGACCCCATCGCATGCCGAACACCCCTTCGTCTGGGCCGACGCGATCCTGATTCCGGATCGCTTCGGGCTCGAATGACGATCTCACAGAGCGATCAAGCCCGGTCCACGCCCTCGGCGGCCGCCTTCAGCCCCTGCCACAGCGCTTCGACGTGGTGGCGTTCGGTGGTTTCGGCGCCGATGCTGACGCGGATCATCTGGCGGCCTTTGAGGTCGGAGGGGGTGAGGTAGGCGGCGCCGCCGGTGTTGATGCGGCGGGCGATGGCGAGGTTGTGCTCGGCCAGGGCCGGCTCGTCGCCGGCGAGCTCGTTGGGCACGTGGCGGATGCAGACGGTCTGCAGCGGTACCGGGGCGAGGCGCTCCCAATCGGCGGCGGCGTCGACTTGGGCTTTCAGCCACTGGGCGTTGGCGAGGTCGCGGCGCAGGCGCGCCTCGAGCCCGGCGACGCCGATGTCGAGCAGGAAGAACCAGAGCTTCAGAGCGCGGAACCTCCGGCCGAGCGGGATCTGCCAGTCGCGGTAGTTGGTCACCGCGCCGTCTTCGGCAGTGCGCAGATAGGTCGGGTTCGTGCTCATGACGCGGATGAGATGCTCCGGGTCGCGGGCGTAGTAGGCCGAGAGGTCGCAACCCACCCCCATCCACTTGTGCGGGTTGAACACCAGGCTGTCGGCGCGCTCGACGCCGTACCAGAGCGGCCGGCATTCGGGCAGCACCATCGCCGTGCCGGCGAGCGCCGCGTCGACGTGCAGCCAGATCGCGTCCTGCCCCGCAATCTGCGCCATCTCCGCGACTCCAGCGATCGAGTCGAGCGGGTCGATCGCCGTCGTCCCCGTCGTCCCGATCGAGACGACGATGGCGCACGGCTGACAGCCGGCGATGAGGTCGGTGGCGATCGCCTGTTCGAGAAGGTCGACGCGCAGGGCATGCACCTCGTCGGTGTCGATGAAGCGCAGGTTCTCGCGGCCGAAGCCGGCGAGGAGCGCCGCCTTCTCCACCGAGCTGTGCGCCTGGCTAGAGAGGTAGACGATGAGCGGTTTCTCCGCGCTCTGCAGCCCTCCGCGATTCTGGCTGAAAGCCGAGGCGCGCTCGCGCGCGCAGAGCAGAGCACAGAGGGTCGCGGTGCTGGCGGTGTCGTGGACGACGCCCTTCCACTCCGGCGCAAGGCCGACCATCTGCCGCAGCCAATCCATGACCACTTCCTCGATCTCGGTCGCGGCCGGGCTGGTCTGCCAGCTCATCCCCTGCGCCCCGAGCCCCGCGGCGACGAGATCGGCGAGCACCGAGGCATAGCTCGTGTTCGACGGGAAGTAGGCGAAGAACGACGGGTGATTCCAGTGCGTGATCCCCGGCAGCACCAACTCGTCGAGCCGCGCCAGCGCTCCAGGGAGCGCCCCGCCCTCCCGCGGCGGCTCCGCCGGAAACGCCGCCCGGATCTCCCCCGGCCGCACCGAGCTCATGACCGGCAGGCTCTCGAGCCCCTCCCGGTACGCCGCCACCCACTCCACCATCTCGTGCCCCAGCTTGCGAAAGGTCGTTGCGTCCATGCGAGAGCTCCTCGAATCGACTCCGGGATCGAATGCCCAGCCAGAGGATAGCGGGTGCGGCGAGGCGGCCAAGCGGACTGCAAAAAAGGATCGGTAAAGGGAAGGCTGTGGCTGACGCAGCTTCGGCTGGTCTTCTCATGCGTCGGTTGGGGGTTCTGGAAAAGGACCGGTAAAGGGAAGGAGATGGCGGTCGGCACCTCGGTTCGTCTCTCTTACGTCAGCCCGAAACAGCCCGGCGAGATGCGTCGCTTCCTGGCTCGACCGGACTGTCATTTCTCGCCCAACCCTTCTTTTCCTTTACCGAGCTTTTTTCCTTTACCGGTCCTTTTTTTTCTTTACCGGTCCTTTCTTTTCTTTCCTTTACTGGTCCTTCCTTTCCTTACCGGTCTTCTCTTCTTTTCCGGCCTTTCCGGCTGAGCCGAAGACGGCGCGCCAGTGGGCGATCTCCTTCGCGTTGGGCGCCGGCTTGTCGGCGGCGGCTTGCGCGCTGCGGGCGGCTTTGGACTTCGGACCCGGAGTGGGCTGGGTCGCACGCCTGGCGAAGACGGACGCCGGTTCGACCTTGGCGCCGTGGTTGCGGCAGCGGCGGGTCAGCGACTGGTCGTTGGTGATGACCGTCCAGGACTTCGCGGTCTTTCCCAGCGCCGCGATCCGTTTGGAGATGACGTCGTCCGCGGACCGGTTGCCGCTCCAGACGATCTCGACCCCGCCCAGGCGGGTGGCCATGCCGGGGCTCTCTGGACCGTCGAAGACCACCACGACCTGTTTGCGCTCGCGCGCCCAGGGCAGGAGCGCGGCGAGAATCGCCTGCGAGTTGCGCGCCCCCGCGGCTCCGCCCAGAACTCCGCCCAGGTTCGCGGCGTCGATCAGCCAGGGCACCGGGAGCGCTCTCTTCGTCTCGGCGGACGCCGGTCCGCTACCAGATCCTGCAGACGTTCTGCCGCACCATCGGCTGGCCAGGCTTGCACGAGAACGCCTCGGCGAACTCGGGCATGTTGGCGACCACGCCGTTGATTCGCCAGACGCCGGGACTATGGGGATTGGTCGCCGCGGAGACGCGGAGCTCTTCCGGCCGCTGGTTCTCGCATACCCACTGCGAGAAGCCGACGAAGAAGCGCTGTTCGGGAGAGAGCCCGTCCTTCGGCTCGAGCTCCTTGCCCGCGGTCGCTTTCTTCCACGCCTCCCA
>JAYTAM010000213.1:0-8055 GCA_043737505.1 Thermoanaerobaculia bacterium | reverse complement strand
CCGTTCGCGGAGCGTTTCCCCGACCGCTTCTTGAACACCGGCATCGCCGAGCAGCACTCAGTCACCCTCGCCGGCGGCCTGGCGCTGGGCGGCATGCGGCCGTTGGTGGCGATCTACTCGACCTTCCTGCAGCGCGGCTTCGACCAGATCTTCCACGACGTCTGCCTGATGGATCTGCCGGTGACCTTTGCGCTGGATCGTGGCGGAATCGCCGGCAACGACGGCTGGACGCACCACGGTCTGTTCGACTACGCCTACTTCCGGATGTTTCCGAATGCGATCGTCATGGCGCCGAAGGACGAGAACGAGCTCCAGCACATGCTCGCCACGGCGGTCGAACAGCCGCATCCGACGGCGGTGCGCTATCCGCGCGGCAACGGCATCGGCGTGCCGCTCGACGCCGAGTTCCGCCAGCTTCCCATCGGTAAGGCGGAGGTCCTGCGCCGCGGGCGGCATGGCCTCGTCTGGGCGATCGGCTCGACGGTTTACCCGGCGCTCGAGGCGATCGAGCGCCTGGCGAAAGAGGGCATCGAAGTGACGCTGGTGAACGCGCGCTTCGTCAAACCGCTCGACCGCGAGCTGTTGGCACTGCAGATCGAACAGTTCGGCGAGGAAGCGGGCGGCGCCCGCCTCGCCACCGTCGAAGAGCACGCTCTCGCTGGCGGCTTCGGCAGCGCGGTCCTCGAAGCGCTCTCCGAGATGGAGCTCTCGCATGTCACCACGCTGGCGATCGGCGTACCCGACAAGTTCGTTCCCCACGGCTCGCAGGAAGTCCTGCGCAAGGTGCTCGGACTCGACGCCGAGGGGCTGTACTTCCGCTTCCGCAGTTTCTTCGCGAAAACGGCGTCCGCCCGGGACCGGCGCGGCGCGGCGGGTGATGCCGTGGCCGACGCGACGGCCGATCCGGCGGTCGATCCGAGCGCGGCCCGGAGCGGCAGGTCCGAAGGCCAGGGGACCAGGGGTGTGAGCGGTGCGTCTCGACCAGCTACTGGTTGAACGCGGGCTCTTCACCACCCGCGAGAAGGCGCGGCGCGCGGTGATGGCCGGTCAGGTGGACGTCAACGGCGTGCGGGTCGACAAGCCCGGCAGCCCGATGCGCGACGACGTACGGCTGGAGCTCACCGGGCTTGCCGAGCCGTTCGTGTCGCGTGCCGGAGGGAAGCTCGCCGGCGCGCTCGACCACTTCGAGGTCGACCCCGCCGGCTGGCGCTGCCTCGACGTCGGAGCTTCGACCGGCGGCTTCACCGACTGCCTGCTGCAGCGCGGAGCTGCCCACGTCGCCGCGCTCGACGTCGGCTACGGGCTGCTCGACCTCAAGGTGCGGAACGATCCCCGTGTCGAAGTGCGCGAGCGCATCAATGCGCGCTACCTCGGCGCCGACGCCTTCGACCGGCCGTTCGATCTCATCGTGGTCGACGTATCCTTCATCTCCCTGACCAAGGTGGTGCCGGCGCTCCTGCCGCATCTGGTCGCGGGGGGGCTCTTGCTGCCGCTGATCAAACCGCAGTTCGAGGTCGGCCGCAGCGGGGTCGGCAAAGGAGGCCTGGTGCGCGACGAAGCTCTCCGCCAGTCGACGATCGCGTTGCGCGCCAGCGAGCTCGCCGAGCTCGGGCTCGCGCTTCTCGGCACCTTCGATTCACCGGTCGCAGGTGCCGAAGGCAACCGCGAGGCGTTCGCTCTCCTGCGGCGCGCTTTGCCCGGAGGCTCGGCCGTCCCGGTACCCGCCGACCCGGTCGGAGATCCGGCATGATCGAGCCGCGCGGTGCCCGCCGGGTCGGAGTGGTCGCGAAGGCGGCGAGCCCCGACGCCGCCGATGTCGCTCGTGAGCTGATCGAGTGGCTGGACCGGCGCGGCCTCGAGGTTCTGGTCGAGCCCGGCACGGCCCGGGAGTGCGGCTCCGAAGGCGACGGGCTGTTGACCGAAGGGGTGCGATGCGACCTCGTGGTGGTGCTCGGCGGCGACGGCACTCTGCTTTCGGTCGCTCGCAAGGCGGCCGGAGGCCCGCCGATACTCGGCGTCAACCTCGGGCGCCTGGGCTTTCTCACCGAAGTCGCCCGGAGCCAGCTCTATCCGGAGCTCATCGAAGTTCTGGCCGGCCGCTACGCGGTCGAACCGCGCTCTCTGCTCCAGGTCGAGCAGACCCGGTCGGCCGGCGAACGCCTGTCCTACCGCGCCTTGAACGACGTCGTCCTGGCCAAGAGCGCGCTGTCGCGCATGATCGAGCTCCGCCTCTCCGTCGACGGCCGCCTGGTGGCGCGCTACCGCGCCGACGGCCTGGTGGTCTCGACTCCGACGGGCTCGACCGCCTACAACCTCTCCGCCGGCGGACCGATCCTGCATCCGCTGCTGCCGGTCTCGGTGCTGACGCCGATCTGCCCGCACACCCTGACGCTCCGCCCGCTGGTGGTCCCGGACACCAGCGTCATCGAGGTCGAGATCGAAGCGCGCGAAGAGTTCCCCGAACAGCGCGCCGACCGCGTCTACCTCACGGTCGACGGCCAGGAGGGCGGCGAGATCGGTCTCGGCGATCGCGTGCGCATCACGCGCGCCTCGCAGCCCGCCTATCTGGTGCGCACTGGCGAGCGCAGCGCGATCTTCGAGGGCCTGCGCAACAAGCTGCACTGGGGCGAGTAGCGGTCCGTGGTCTGGCTGCGGATACGCCGGTGGGTTGTCCGGCCGTTCTTCTGGTCGCTGGTCGCGATCGCCTTCGTGCTGCTCTGTCTGCGCGCCTTCCTCTCCTCGGATTTCGCCCGCCAGAGGATCGCGGCGCGCATCGAGCAACAGTTGTCGCAGATTCTGCATCGCGAAGTGGCGCTCGGAAAACTCGACTTCGACCTCCTGCCCTTCGCTCTGCGCATCGAGAACCTGTCGATCTCCGGACCGCGTCCGCAGGATCCCCAGCTGCTCACGGTTCGCCGCCTGCGGGTCGACGCCGATCTCGACGCTCTGCGCAACGACCTCATCGACCTCCAGTCGGTCACGGCACAGGGAGTTCACCTTCACCTCGAGCTCTATCCCGACGGCACCGACAACCTGCCGAGGGTGCCCTCCTCCGGGGGCGGCAGTCGATTCGAGCTGCGCATCGGCGCGCTGTCCGTCGACGACGGCGAGTTCGAGCTCGATGACCAGCGTCTCCCCCTGGCGCTGTCGGCGCGGGCGCTGCAGCTGCGGTTCTCCGGGCTCGGCGGAACGGAGCTCCAGGGGAACTTGACGGCTCAGGAGGTGGTGACGACGCTGCCCAAGGCGCTGCCCTGGCCGGCGGCGCTCACGGCGAAGGCGCGCCTGCGCGACGACCGGGTCGAGATCCTCGCGGCGCGCCTGTGGGCCCCGGACTTCGACGCCCGGGTCGACGGCTACGTTGGCTGGCGCGGTGGCACGCACGGCGAGATCGGCGGTGTCGTCGAAACGGAGGGGCGGCTCCTCGACCAGCTCGGCTATCTCTCCGGCGAGATCGCCGGCCCGCTCCGTTTCGAGGGCGGCGTCCGGTTCCAGCGCAAGGAGGTCGGATTGGAAGGGCGACTCAGCTCTCCCGGAGTCGACCTCTTCGGTTTCCGTATCGCCGACCTCGCCGGGCAGGTGACGAGCGGCGGGCCGCGCATCTCTTCTCTTGGCCTCGCGCTCGAGCGCGCCACCTTCGCCGGCGGTCCGGTGTCGGGCCGCTTCGACGTCGACTTTGCGCAGCCCGGCCCGCTCGCCCGGCTGGCGCTCTCGGCTGACGGCCCGCAGCTCCGGCCGGTGCTCGAAGCGCTCGACCTACCGGCGCCGGCCCTCTCCTCTTCGGCCCACGGAGAGGTCCGCTACGAGTTCCGCCTGAACGACGCGCGCCGCGGCGTGGGCGATGCGACGCTCGCTCTGCGCGCTCTGCCGCCGCAGCGCGCCGGCGAGCTGCCGCTCTCCGGTACGGCCATCCTGGGTCTCGTCGAGGGGCGGCTCGTCTTCGAAGAGGTCGCGCTCGCGTCGGCGACGCAGCGGATTTCGCTCGGCGGCGAATACGATCTGGTCGCCAAGCGGGGAGATATCCAGGTAGAAGTGCAAAGCGACGATCTCGGCGCACTGGCCCGGGCGCAGCCGTTCGTCGCCACCGCGCCCTGGCCGCTCTGGTTGCCGGATGCCGGACGCGGGGAGCTCTCCGCCCACGTCGCTCTCGCCGCGGCAGGTCCGGTGGTCGAGCTCACCTTCGACCTCGGCGCGGTTCACGCCCCGGGAGGCTCGGCGTCGAGCGCCAGCGGCAGGCTCGTGCTCGACTCCCAGGCGGTCCGCGAGATGGCCGTCGAGCTCACCGACGGCGACGCTTCGCTGCAGGTCGGCGGCTTCGTGCCGCTCGCCGGGGAGAGCGCCGCGGGCGCCACCCAGGGATCGAGCCGACCGCTGGCCATCGAGCTCGCCTTCCGCAACTGGCCGGTCGCCGAGGCGATGCCCTGGCTGCCGGCGCCGCTGCCGCTCGCCGGGCCGGCAACCGGAACTCTCCGCCTCGGCGGCTCGGTCGACGACATGACCGGCGAGATGCGCGGGTCGATCGCGCCGGTGACCGTCGCCGGCCTCGAGTTCGACAGCCTCCGGACGTCCCTCACCTGGGATACGGAGAAGTTGCGCCTGCCGGAGCTCGAGCTCGAGGCGCCCTCGGGTCGGCTGCTTGGCAGCGGCGAGCTCCGCTTCGCCGACGAAGCGCTGCGCTTCGATCTGGCGACGGAGGGCGAGGGCTTCGACCTCGCCGCCGCCCCTTGGGGCGCGCTCGCTGGCGGCAAGCTGGTCGGCCGCGCTGCGCTGACCGCGCAGCTCACGGGCACCCTGGCGGCGCCGCGCCTGGTGCTGGACGGCGACTTCACCGGCATCGAGCTGCCCATCTCGGTGGGGTCGGGCGCGCTTTCCGGCGATCCGGAAGGTGCCGGCGCTGCAGACCCTCCAGTGCGCCTCGCCGGAAAGCTCCACGGCGAGCTGGTCGATCGCAGGCTCAGCGTCGAGCTCGATCTGCCCGGGCTGCTGACGCTCACCGGCGGCGGCCCATTCGCAGCCGGCGAAAGCGGCGACCTGCGCTTTCAGGTGACCAGCGACCGACTCGATCGATGGGTGGCCCTCGCCGCCGGACAGCCCGTCGAGAAGTTGGCCGGGAGCTTCGCCGCCGAGCTCGGGCTCGGCTTCGGCCCGGCGTCCCCACCCGTCTGGACACTGCGCATTCCCGACCTCGAGCTGCAGATCGATCGGCACCGTCTGCGGCCGATCGAACCGGTCGTGGCCCGGTTTGCCGATTCGCGGCTGGTGATCGAGTCGATCTATCTCGGCGAGGAGGCGACCGGCGACGAGCTGTTTCTCTCCGGCAGCGTCAGCCTCGGGGAGCTCGGGGGCGTCGCGGGCGGCGCGCCGGCCAGCCCGGCACTCGACCTGCGGCTGCAGGCGGAGGCCTCGGTCGACTGGCTCGAGGGATTCGCCGGCGTCGACCTTTCGGGGGCGATGCAGGTCCTCGCCACGATCAAGGGGAGTGTCGAGCGCCCGGAGTTCAACGGCCAGGCCGAGCTCCGCGAGGGGCGGTACATCGCCGGCAGCTTCCCGCACAGTTTCGATCGCATCGAGGCGCTGCTGCTGCTCTATCCCGGAGTCGTCGTCCTCGATCATGCGCGCTCCGACCTCGCCGGCGGATCCGTCACCGCCAGCGGCCGCCTCGACCTGGCGACGAACGACAAGCCGCTCGCCTATCGCCTGCAGATCGCCGCCCGCCGCAACTCCCTGCGCTATCCCGAGGGCTGGCTGGTGCGCGGTGACGGCGACTTCACCCTGCAGTCGAGCGCGGACGGACGGCAGATCGCCGGCTCGCTGGTGCTCGATCGCGTCTACTACCTCCAGGACATCAACCTCGCGCCGCGCCAGTTGGCCGAACGGGTGCTGTCTCGCACCCGGCTGCAGGTGGACGAGACCGACGAGTTTCTCGGTACGACCTATCTCAACATCTCGATCGTCGCGCCGGACGCCGTGCGGGTGCGCAACAACCTGGCCAAGATCGACGGCAGCGCCAGTCTTGCCCTGCGCGGTTCGCTCGCCAACCCGGTGCTCTTCGGTGAAGTGACGGCCGACCCCGATGGCACCATCGAGTACAACGGCGCGACGTACGAGCTGGATCGCGCCATCGTGACGTTCGCCAATCCGTCGCGCATCGAACCGCTGCTCGATGTGGTGGCGCGGACGAAGATCAACGAGTACCAGGTCACCCTGAGCGTCCTGGGTTTGCTGGCGCGGCCGAGCACGACCCTCGGCTCCGACCCCCCCCTGCCCGACTACGACGTCCTGTCGCTGCTCGCGACCGGCACTCCCAGCGGCCTCGCCGACTTCGGCTCGTCGCCGAGCGGCGCCGCGCCGGGGTTGGCGGCGGAGACGCTGCTCTACGGCCAGGCCGCATCGCTGGTGAGCGCGCGCGTCGGCAAGCTGTTCGGCATCGACCGCCTCAAGGTCGATCCCCTGGCCGGCGGCGACACTCTCTCGGCGGCGCGCGTGACGGTCGGCAAGCGCCTCTCGAGCCGGGTCTACCTGACCTACTCGGTCGACCCTTCGTCCACGGCGCAGCAGGTCCTGCAGGTCGAGTGGAAGGTCTCGGACGACCTGACGCTGGTGCTGACGCAGAACGGCGACGAGTCCTATGCCGTCGATGCGCGGTGGGAGAAGCGCTTCTGATGTCGTGCGCACGCTCTTCCCTGCGGCGGCTCCTGTGCGGCTGCGTGCTCGCGTACTTCGCCGCGGCGCTGTCGGCACAGGCACCGGAGACGCCGGCGCCGGATGCGCCGCCGGCGTCCAGCGCCGCGCCGCCGCTGGTACGGCAGATCGAGATCCGCAGCGATGCGCCGGTCGATGTGCGCGAAGTACGCGAGCTCATCTCGCTCGAGGTCGGCGAGCCGATGGACGACGCCCGGGCCCGCCGCACCTTGAGGAGTCTGCGCTACTCGGGGCTCGCCTCGGAGGTCGAGATCTACGCCCGGCCGTTCGCCGAGCGGACGCCTGCGATCCCTCCGATCCCTGCGAGCCAAGAGGGCGTCGTCGCCGTCGTCGTGCTGTGGACCGACGTCCAGGTCAGCAGCGTCGAGATCGAAGGGGAGAGCGGTCTCAAGCCCAACCGTCTGCTCCAGGTACTGCCGCAGCGCTCGGGCCAGCCGCTGCGCGAGGACCGCCTGCTTCGGGGTGTCTATCGCCTCAAGGACCTGCTGGTGGAGGAGGGGTACCTCGACGCCGACGTGCGCCTCGAGGTGGTCCTGGGCGAGGATGTGGCGGGCGCCCCCGAGAGGTCCGATGCCAAGCCCGATGACGAACCCGGGAACGGCCTCGACGCGCGCAGCGCGGCGGTGACCTACCGCATCGCCGCCGGCGTCCGCACGCAGGTACGGCGCGTCACCTTCTCCGGCGCGAGCCCGCCGTTCACCGACGGCGACCTCGTCGACGCCCTGCGGTCGGAACCGGGCTCCGCGTTCCGCAGTCGTGTGGCGGAAGACGATGTCGAACGCCTTCAGCACTGGCTTTTCTCGCGCGGCTATCGCGAGGCTGTCGTCCAGCGCCTGCCGGAGAACCTGGATGCCGCGGCGCATGCGGCCGACCTCGCCTTCGAGGTTCGCCTGGGACCGAAGGTGGAGTTCACGGTGCGCGGCGCGACGCAGAAGGAGCTCGAGAAAAACGACCTGGTGCCGTTCCTCGGCGACAGCGGCTACGACGAAGCGCTGGTGTTGCAGTCGATGGAGCGCATCCGGCGCCACTACCAGGAGAAGGGCAACTATCACGTCGTGGTGAACCGGACGGAGGAGCGCTCGCCCGAGACGGTCCGCCTCGGCTTCGAGATCGTGCCCGGCCCGCGCCTGCTGCTCGACGAGGTGAGCTTCGAAGGCAACGAGACCTTCGATGCGGAGCGGTTGCGCCGGCTGATGACGACCTCGGCGAAACGCTTCCTCCTGCCGGGAAGCGGCCGGCTGGTCGACGAAGAGCTGTCGGCGGACCTGGCGAATCTGCGCTCGTTTTACCAGCTTGAGGGCTTTGATCAGTCGCGGGTCGGGCCGGCGAGGATCGCCGAGAGCGGCGGGCGGCTCG
>JAYTAM010000212.1:0-3535 GCA_043737505.1 Thermoanaerobaculia bacterium | reverse complement strand
TCCGGTAAAGGGAGATCTTCGAGATCTCGAAGCGCTGGCGCCGGGTGTCGAAGCGCTCGACTTCGGTCCGGTGGAAGCGAAAGACTGGCTGGCAGCCTGGCGCGAAGCGGCCGAGCCGATCCCACTGGGAGAGCGGCTTCTTGTCGACCCGCGAGAGTGGGATCTGCCGGCGTCGGCCTTCCCGAAGGCGCCGCACCGTCAGTCCGGCGCCGAAGGCGCAAGCGCGGAGCGCTTCGTGCTGGCGATCCCCGCAAGGACGGCATTTGGCGTCGGCAGCCATGAGTCGACCCGGCTCGCCTACGAGCTCCTCGAGGCGACGCCGCTCGCCGGCAAGCGGGTGCTCGACGTCGGTTGCGGCTCGGGGATTCTCGCCATGGCGGCGCTCCTCCTCGGCGCTCGCGCGGCGGTCGGTTTCGACTTCGATCCCGCGGCCGGCCTGCTCGCCGGCCAGTATGCCCGCCACAACAACCTTTCGCCCGCCTTCTATACCGGCACGGTGGCCGCCCTCGCGACTCCGGCCACGGCGGCGGCGAAGTTCGAGGTCGTCGTCCTCAACGTCCTGCCGCACGAGATCGCCGATGAGCTCGGCCAGGTGATCGACCAGCTCGCAGACGATGGCGAGCTCCTGGTCTCGGGCGTCCTCGCGAGCGAAGCCGAGGCGGTGAAACGGGCGATCGAGAGCCTGGGCTGCCTGCAGTCGAGTGAGATCGCCGCCGGCGAATGGGCGGGCCTGCGTTTCACCAAACGCCTCGACCTCGCTCCGGTGACCGAGTGACCACCACCCTCCATTTACCGAGCTTTTTTTCTCAGCCGACAGCTCTCGTCGAAGGCGAAGCTCATCATCACCTCTTCAAGGTGAAGCGCCTCCAGACCGGCGAGCGCCTGCGGGTGATCGACGGCGAGGGGCACGCGCGATGGGCCGAGATCACCGGTATCGACAAACGCGCCGCCCGTCTCGCCCTGGGCGAGCCGGCGCCGGCGAACGAGCCGCCGGTCGCGGTCGAGATCTTTGTCGCCGCGCCGAAGCCCGACCGGACATCCTGGCTGATGGAGAAGCTGACCGAGATCGGTGTCGTCGCGATCCACTTCATTTCGACCGATCGCGAGGCGCGCTCGATCGAGCGCGCCCAGCTCGGTCGGCTGCAGCGCATCGCGGTTTCGGCGGTGGAGCAGTCGGGCCGTTCCCGGGTGCCGGAGATCACCGTCGCGGGCGGCGTCGGTGAAACGATGGAAGGCGCGCGCGCCGGTGGCCTGACGATCGTGGTCCTCGACTCGGCGGGGGCTGCGGCGGGGGCGATCTTCGGCGGCCCGAATCTCGAGCTTCCGCCGCGCGCCGGCATCTTCGTCGGCCCCGAGGGCGGATGGAGCCCGGAGGAGCGCGAGCGGTTCCGCGAGCTCGGGGTTCCGGCCTGGTCGCTCGGCGCAACGGTGCTGCGCGTCGAGACGGCGGCCGTGGTCGCGGCTGGGTGGGTGCTCTGCGGCAGTGGTCTCGCGCGTTGACACCCCCCGGAGCGGGGGTTACCATGGCGGCGAATTCACGGAGGAGGTCGACTTGTCGGAAAGCCCATTCGCGGGAATCCGCTACGTCTGGATGAACGGCCGGCTGGTCGAGTTCGAAAAGGCTACCGTCCACGTCATGGCGCATGCCATGCACTACGGCTCCGGGCTCTTCGAGGGCATCCGTTGCTACAAGACGCCCACCGGCCCGGCGGTCTTCCGGCTGGCGGATCATCTCAAGCGACTCGAGAACTCATGCAAGGTCTACCGCATGCAGATTCCGTTCTCCCGCGACGAAATGACCCAGGCGGTCTTCGATGCCATCCGCAGCAACGGCCTCGAGGAGTGCTATATCCGTCCGCTGGTCTATCGCGGATTCGGTACCGCCGGCATCAACCCGCTGAAGTCCCCGGTCGACGTCGCGATCGCCGTCTGGTCCTGGGGCCGCTATCTCGGCAACGACGCCCTCGAGCAGGGTGTCGACGCCTGCGTCTCCACCTGGCGCCGGGTGGGGGCGGGGAGCTCCCCCGCCATCGCCAAGGCGACCGCCAACTATCTCAATTCGCAGCTGGTGAAGATGGAGGCGGTGACCAACGGCTTCGCCGAGGGCATCGCCCTCGACGACCAGGGCTACGTCTCCGAGGGCTCGGGCGAGAATATCTTCCTGGTGCTCGACGGGCAGCTGCTCACGCCGGCGGTCTCGTCGTCGATCCTGCCCGGGATCACGCGCAATTCGATTCTGCGGCTCGCTGAAGAGATGGGGATCCCGACCCGCCGTGAGAGCATTCCGCGCGGTGTGCTCTACACTTGTGACGAGGCCTTCTTCACCGGCACAGCGGTCGAGGTCACGCCGATCCGGAGCATCGACCGGATTCCCGTGGGCGACGGCAAGCCGGGCCCGATCACGCGCCGGCTCATGCAGGAGTACCTCGGCATCACCCGCGGCGAGATCGCCGATCGTTTCGGCTGGCTCACCCAGGTTCCGGCGGCGGTCGGGCAGTTCTCGTGAACGGCAACGCTCGCGGAGGAAGCAAATGAACGTCAACGATCTGCTCAAAATCGCGGTCGAGAGGAAGGCGTCCGACCTTCACCTGAAGGTCGGCAGCCACCCGGTGCTGCGTGTAGACGGTACGCTCCTGCCCCTGCCCGAGGTCAAGCGCCTCATGCAGGAAGACACGATCGCGATGGCTTTCTCGATGATGAACGCGCGGCAGAAGCAGCGCTTCAAGGACGAGTTCGAGATCGACATCGCCTACTCCGTGCCGGGACTCGGGCGATTCCGTTGCAACATCTTCCAGCAGCGCGGCACGGTCGGGCTGGTCTTGCGCGTCATTCCCGGCCGCATCCTGACGATCCGCGAGCTCACCCTTCCGCCGGTGCTGGAGCGCATCTGCGAGGAGAGCCGGGGGCTGGTCCTGTGTACGGGCACCACCGGTTCGGGCAAGTCGACCTCGCTCGCCTCGATGATCGACTTCATCAACGCCAACCGCAGCGAGCACATCGTCACGATCGAAGACCCGGTCGAGTTCCTGCATCGCGACAAGAAATCGATCGTCAACCAGCGCGAGATCGACGTCGACACGCGGACCTTCTCCGGCGCCCTGCGCTCGGCGATGCGGCAGGACCCCGACGTCATTCTGGTCGGCGAAATGCGCGACTACGAGACCATCGAGACCGCGCTGCTCGCGGCCGAGACCGGCCATCTCGTATTTTCGACCCTCCATACCCTCGACGCCACCGAGACCATCAACCGCATCATCGCGGTGTTCCCGCCTCACCACCAGAAGCAGATCCGCATCCAGCTCGGCCAGGTGCTCAAGGCGGTGGTCTCGCTGCGCCTCCTGCCGCGCGCCGACGGCAGCGGACGCGTTCCGGCGGCCGAAGTGATGATCGTCACGCCGTACATCCGGGACTGCATCGAGAACAAGGAGAAGACCAAGTACATCCGCGAGCAGATCGCGCTCGGCACCAGCCAGTACGGCATGCAGACGTTCGACCAGTCGCTCTTTCAGCTCTATAAGGCGGGCCTCATCACACT
>JAYTAM010000211.1:0-8083 GCA_043737505.1 Thermoanaerobaculia bacterium | reverse complement strand
TGCCGCAGGAGTTGCGGCAGCAGAAGATGGCGGATGCGATTGCGGTCCTGGGCCAGGTCCTGGTTGGTGGGATCGGCGAGCGGCACGATGCCGTGCTCGGCGACGAACTCGTCCAGAACGGCCCGGTCGAGGTCAAGAAGTGGGCGGACGAGCGCCCCGCGCCGGCGATGAATCCCCTGCAGCCCGACGAGACCGGACCCGGCGGCGATGCGCAAGAGGATGGTCTCGATCTGATCGTCGCGATGATGGGCGGTGAGGACCCGGACGGCGCCGATGCGCGAGCGGAACGCCTCGAGCGCGGCGTACCGGACCCGGCGCGCGGCCGCCTCGGTGCCTTCGCGACGCTGCGCCTCCGGCGACACGGGATGGCGCTCGGCGGTGAACGGCAGGCCGATCTGCGTCGCGATCTCGGCAGCGGCGAGAGCCCGGGCCGCTGACTCTGGGTCGAGCGCATGGTCTACGTGGAAAAGGCGGACCGAAAGCGCGTACCGCGGCGCGAGCGCGCACAATCCCAGCGCCAGCGCCGTCGAATCGCCTCCGCCGGAAAAAGCGACGATCCAGGGCCCTCGAGATCCGGCCTCGAGCTCGGCGGCGAGGGCGGCGTCGAGGTGCTCTCTGAGGTCCGTTGGCATGGGCGAAACCGCCTCTCATTGTAAGGCCAGAGGCTCCTGCGGGCCTGCTGTAGCATCGCCCCTTGGATCCGGTCGAGCGCCACCGCATCGCTTCCCGACGGCTCGATGAGCCAATGGGTAGGCCAGATCGCAGCATGTCCATCGAGCGAGCTCGGCACCGATTTCCGGGCCTGGCGTAGACTTGCGCTATGGAATCGACTGCGGTGGCGCTGGCCGGGGCGACCGCTTTCGCCCGCGCCATGCGACCTGAACTGCCTGTCGTCGAAGACGGACTGTTCGCCCTGCGCAAGCTCCTCGTGCAGGCACAAGTGTCCTATGCCCTCGTGGGCGGCGTGGCGGTGATCCACCACGGCTACGTCCGGGCTACACGGGATCTCGATCTGCTGCTCGCGCGTGAAGACCTCACCCGCCTCGTCCCGCATCTCGCAGAGTACGGATTCGAACGCAGCGCCACGAACCGGCTGCGCCATGTCGAGAGTCGCGTCGACGTCGACCTGCTCTTCGCCGGCGAACCCCGCCCGCGACCGGGCGCGCCACCCTACCCGAAACCCATGGATCTCGGGCGCAGTCCGCGCGAAGACGACGTCGTCGACCTCCCAGGCCTGGTCGATCTGAAGCTCGTCGCGGGTCGCCACCAGGATCTCGCCGATGTCGTTGCGCTCCTGAAGCCGCTCGACGACACCGGGTACCTGGATCTCGAGGCCGCTTTGGGACCCGAATTGCGCGGTCAGCTCTACCGTCTGCGCCGCGACGCCCTCGACGAGCTCGAGCTCGATACTCGATCGCGCTGAACGCTCGCTAGCGACCGGTCTCCCTGCGAACCATCGACGTACCCCCAGCCGCGCCGGTTCAGACCGGCGGCGGGTCGGTGGCGCGGTCCCAGTTGCGGTGTTTGCCGACCGCATCGACGAAGCCGTCGAGGCTGTTCTGGATCGCCCAGTCGGTTGGGTCGTCGACGGGGATCTCGGCGGCAGCGGCGAGGTCGGCGCCGTCGCCCAGAACGAGGATCGCCTTGCAATGGCGGTACTGATCCTTCAGGAACTCGCGCACCTGGCCGAGCGGCGCGAGACCTTCGGCTCCGCCTCCGGGAAGAACGGCGGCGTCGAAGAGCACCGACGGCATGGTCTCGAAGGTTGACTCGAGATCGATCGGCTTGCCGTCGGTCGACTCGATGCGGCCCAGGCGGACGCCGATACGGAGACTTTTCGCTCCCTCGGCCTCGAGCCGCTTTTCGACTTTCGCCAACGAAGCTCCATCGACGCCTTCACCGACAAGGATGGCGATCTTGCGGCCGCGAATGCCACCCGCTCCGGGACGGAAGGTGAGAGAGAGGGCGGGTGAGCTCTCGACTTCGACTTTCGGCGGCGGTACGAGCTGCGGCATCGCCTCCGGCAGACCGAGCCCCAGCCCGTCGGCGACCTGGGCAGCGAGGTCCTCGGAGACGTTGCGCAGCATCGACAGCGTCCGCAGACGGATCGCCGGCACGGTCAGCTTGGTGAGCTCGAAGCGGAAGCCGCGCACGATGTGCGCCTTCTCGTAGGGCGTCTGGCTGTTCCAGAAGAGAGTGGCCTGCGAGTAGTGGTCGGCGAACTTCTCCGGCTTGCCGCGGACCTTGTCGTCCTCTATCGGCTGCGGGAAAGAGGTAAAGCCCGCCGCCCCCGCCTGGAAGGGGCAGCCGCCGGCCAGCGAGTTGGGCTCGTAGGCGACCCGCCCGCGCGGAATCGTCTGGCGATGCATACCATCGCGCTGATTGTTGTGCACCGGCGCGAGCGCGGCGTTGATCGGCAGCTGATGGAAGTTCGGCCCGCCGAGGCGGGAGAGCTGGGTGTCGAAGTAGGAGTGGATCCGCCCGGCGAGCAGCGGGTCGTTGGAGAAGTCTAGGCCGGGGACGAGGTTCTGCACCCCGAAGGCGACCTGCTCGGTCTCGGCGAAGAAGTTGTCGGGATTGCGGTAGAGCGTCATCTTGCCCACCGGCAGGACGGGTACGAGCTCCTCCGGCACGAGCTTCGTGGCGTCGAGCACGTCGAAACTGAACTTCTCCGCCTGTGCCTCGGTGAAGATCTGCAGCCCGAGCTCGTACTCCGGAAAGACACCGCGTTCGATCGACTCCCAGAGGTCGCGGCGATGAAAATCCGAGTCCGCTCCCGAGAGCTTGACGCACTCGTCCCAGTCGAGGGAATGCGTGCCGGCGAGCGGCGTCCAGTGGAACTTGACGAAGTGCGACTCCCCTTGGGCGTTCACCAGCCGGAAGGTGTGCACGCCGAAGCCCTGCATGGTGCGGAAGCTGCGCGGCAGGGCGCGGTCCGACATCGCCCACATCAGCACGTGGCTCGACTCCGGCATGAGGGAGACGAAGTCCCAGAAGGTGTCGTGCGCGCTCGCCGCCTGCGGCATACCGTTGTGCGGCTCGGGCTTCACCGCATGCACCAGATCGGGGAACTTCATCGCATCCTGAATGAAGAACACCGGGATGTTGTTGCCCACCAGGTCGAAGTTGCCCTCGTCGGTGTAGAACTTGGTCGCGAAGCCGCGGATGTCGCGCGCCGTGTCGGTGGAGCCGCGCTCGCCGGCGACGGTGGAGAAGCGGACGAAGACCGCCGTGCGCTTGCCGGCGGCAGCGAGGAACGAGGCCCGCGTGTATCGGTCGAGCGGGGCGTAGCATTCGAAGACGCCGTGCGCCGCCGAGCCGCGGGCGTGCACGATGCGCTCCGGAATGCGCTCGTGGTCGAAATGGGTGATCTTCTCGCGCAGGATGAAATCCTCCATGAGCGTCGGCCCACGGAGCCCTGCCTTGAGCGAGTTCTGATTGTCGCCGACCGGCACGCCGAAGTTGGTGGTGAGGGTCTGGCCGCCTGAATCGGTGCGGAAGCGCTCCAGCGGCTGGTTTCCGGGCTCCTGCCCGGGCGCCGCGGGGGCTCCCGACTTCGCCGTCGGGAGATCTTCGGTCACCGTGCTGGCGCCTACCGACGGCTTACCGGGCTTTTTGTGAACTCCGGGCTCCGCCGGTCCGCTCGCCGGACCGAACTCGCCGCTCTTGTTGGCGTTGAACGGGAAGGAGGCCGCGAGCGCGTGGGTCGCGCGCTCCTGCTCGGCGATCGCTGCTGGCAGGTCGAGTTCTGGCTTAACGCTCTTCGCCTTGCTCGGTTCTCGGCTCGTCTGGTCGGAACGTTTGGCCATGGTCGGCAGTGCCCCCTTGTGCGGGGCGCTGGAGCAAGAGAAGTGCCACGCGCCGGCCCCGGCGAAGGCCGAGTTTCAGGACAAGAGCGCCGCCCGATTGTGCAATTGCCTAGCTATTTGCATGATTTTGCAATGGTGGCGGTGGGTGGGATCGAACCACCGACCTAGCGATTATGAGTCGCTCGCTCTAACCCCTGAGCTACACCGCCGGGAAAACGGAACGCAGGGCCGGGGCCGGCCCCGCGTCGAAGGACGGGGAATTATACGGGAAGGTGGGGCTTCAGGCTTTGGCTTGGGTGTAGCGCTCGGCGACCTTGTCCCAGCGCACGGCGTTCCACCAGGCCTTCAGGTAGTCGGCGCGGCGGTTCTGGTAGTGCAGGTAGTAGGCGTGCTCCCAGACGTCGACGCCGAGAATCGGGGTTTTTCCTTCGGCTAGCGGGCTGTCCTGGTTCGGTCGCGCAATCACGTCGAGCTTGCCGTCGGCGACCACCAGCCAGCCCCAGCCGGAGCCGAACTGGCCCATCGCCGCGGCGTTGAGCTTCTCCTGCAGAGCGGAGAGCGATCCGAAGGTTCCGTTGATGTCGGCTGCCAGCGCGCCGATCGGCGCGCCGCCGGCGCTGGGGCCCATGATCTCCCAGAACAGCGAGTGGTTCGCATGGCCGCCGCCGTGGTTGCGGACGGCTGTCTTGATCGCCTCGGGCACCGTGGCGAAGCCGCGCAGCAGGTCTTCGACCGGGAGCTTGGCCAGCGCGGGCTCGTTGGCCAATGCCTTGTTCAAATTGTCGACATAGGCCTGGTGGTGCTTGCCGTGATGGATCTCCATCGTCCGCGCGTCGAGGTGCGGCTCGAGGGCGTCAAAGGCGTAGGGCAGCTTGGGTAGTTCGTGCATGGGTCGTTCCTCCTCGCCGGCAGTATACTTCGGCCAGATTTCTCGGAATTTCACTCTGAAGTGCGACGGAGACCGCTCACGGGCGGCTCGTGGACCAGGAGGTTCGAATGCGAACAGCGCGTTGCAGCCGCTTTTTCACCGGACTTTTCATGCTTCTCCTGCTCGCGGCGCCACTCACGGCGCAGACCACCGGCGGCATCGTCGGGCGGGTCACCGACGAGAACTCGAGCCCCTTGCCGGGGGTGACGGTTCAGGTGGAGAGCCCGGCCTTGCAGGGTTCGCGCGTGGCGACGACCGACTCCGATGGACGCTATCGCCTGACGCTGCTGCCGCCGGGCGATTACGTCGTCAACTTCGTCCTCGCCGGCTTCGGGCCCGAACAGCAGAAGACGCCGGTCGGTCTCGACCGCGACACGACCGTCAGCAGCATCCTGCATCCGTCCGAGAGCGAGGAGATCACCGTCGTCAGTGACTCGGCGGTCATCGACCAGCGCTCCACCTCGCTCGGGGTCAACCTCGACCAGCGGGCGATCGAGTCGCTGCCCACCGGCCGCAACTACAGCTCGATGGCGCAGCTCGTGCCCGGGGTCACCTCGGACGCCAACCCGGAGAACAGTTCGCAGTCGACGATTTCGGTCTACGGTTCGTCCGGCGCCGAGAACGTCTTCATCATCGACGGCGTCAACACCACCGGCGTCGAGTACGGCTTCCAGGGCAAGGAGCTCAACTTCGAGTTCGTGCAGGCGATCGACATCAAGACCGGCGGCTACGAAGCGGAGTACGGGCGCTCGACCGGCGGTGTGATCAACGTCATCACCAAGTCGGGCGGCAACGAGTTCAAGGGCGACGTCTTCGCCTACTTCGACGACGACTCGCTGCAGGCGAGCGCCGATTCGGTGGTCTCCACCGGTGGCACTGTTGCCGGCTACGAGCGCCAGGACTTCGGCGCCGATCTGGGCGGCTACATCGTCAAGGACCGGCTCTGGTTCTTCGGCGCCTACGACCGGGTGTCGAACACCGTCAGCACGATTCTTCCCGCCGGGCCCGCAGCGGGCGACATCGTCGATTCGACCAGCGATCGCGACCTCGCCGCCGCCAAGCTGACCTTCAACATCACCGAAGGGCAGTCGATCGTCGGAACCTTCTTCCAGGATCCGCGCGACGATGCCGGCGCGATCAACGACAACGACCACAGGTTGAACGGCGAGCCGCTGACCTACCTGGGTCAGCAGTCGTTCGGCGGTCAGGACTATGCTGCGCGCTACGACGGCCTGCTCGGCAACAGCTGGGTGCTCTCGGCGCAGATCTCTCGCCACGCGGAGGAGAACTCGATCGGACCGGCCTCGGCCGCGGGTGACATCGTCGAGTTCCGCGACTCCGAGAACGATTCCTTTCAGACCGGTGGCTTCGGCCTCATCCAGGAGAAGGAGTTCGAGCGCGACACCTATGGCGGGTCGATCAGCAAGTATCTCAACCGCCACGACCTCAAGTTCGGGCTCGAGTTCGAAACCCAGAAGGCGACGGTGGTGAAGCGGATGTCGGGCGGCCAGCGGGTGGACATTCTCGCCAACCCCGAGGGCGGAGCGGACATCTACAGCCATTTCTACTGGACCACCCCGCTCGCCACGATCGACAATGCGCCGACTTCGGCGCTGGTCGCGCCGGTCAAGCACGAGAACACCGTGGCCTACCTCCAGGACCGCTGGCAGATCAGCCCCTCCTTCGGTCTCAATCTCGGCGTGCGCTGGGATCGTCAGGAGATCTTCGACCGCTTCGGCCGCAGGGTCATCGACTTGAAGGACGACTACGCGCCGCGCATCGGTTTCACCTGGGACCCGGGCGCGCAGGGGAAGTCCAAGCTCTACGGCTCGTACGGCCAGTACTACGAGCAGATCCCGATGGACCTCGTCATTCGCTCGTTCGCCCAGGAGCGCCAGGCGCGGATCTTCAACTACGATCCGTTCTCCACCACTCCCAACGCCTCCGCCGAAGCCGACATCGGCCGCGATTCGGTGATCCTCGGCGGCTTCACCGAGGAGGCCGACCCGAACCTCAAGAACCAGTACATCGACGAGTTCCTGCTCGGGTACGAACGCGAGGTCATGCCCGACGTCGCGGTGGGCGCAAAGCTCATCTATCGCGAGTACGGCCGGGTGATCGAGGACTTCGTCTGCACCGACGCCTACGACTACTGCATCGGCAACCCCGGCAAGGGGATCATGGAGCGCATCTACACCTACGACGTCTCGACGACCTTCCCGGCGCCCGAGCCGAAGCGCGAGTACAAGGGCCTGCAGCTCGACGCCCACAAGCGTTTCTCGGGCAACTGGCAGGGGCTGGTGTCTTACGTCTACTCGAAGCTCGACGGCAACTTCGACGGCGAGTACGCGCCGTTCACGAACGTCGGCGCCGATCCCAACATCTCGGCCGCCTATGACTACTACGACTTCTTCACCGACGGCAGGAACTTCGACCGCATCACCAACGACGGACCGCTGTCGAACGATCGCCGGCATCAGTTCAAGTTCTCCGGCTACTACGTCACCGACCTCAAGCTCTCGGTCGGCTTCTCGGGCTACTACCGGACCGGTACGCCGCTCACCAAGTACGGTTTCTCGGACGGCTACGGGCGTTACGAGTTCTTCCTCAGCCAGCGCGGTGCCGAGGGCCGGGCGCCAGACATCTACGAGGCCGACATTCATCTCGGGTATCCGCTGGAGCTCGGTCCGGTGACGCTCAACTTCATGCTCGACGTCTTCAACATCCTCGACGCTCAGCGCGCCATCCTCATCGACCAGCGCTGGGGTTTCCAGGAAGCGGACAACTTCGAACCGACGCCGGCGAATCCGGGCTACGGCAAGGCGATCCTGCGAACACCACCGACGACGGCGCGGATAGGGTTCCGGCTGAGCTTTTGACCGGCGGAAGCCCATCGCAGCTTTTTCGGGGCCCCCTCGCGGGGGCCCTTTCGTTGTCTGCGCTTCTCGGGCTCGGCGCCTGCGGCCGCGCACCGGAGGCGGAGCCGGCGAACGGGGCATGGGCGCGGGCTTCCGCGGCGCGCTCGGTGCTTTTCGTCGGCCTGGACGGCGCCGACTGGCAATTTCTCGAACCCCTCATGGCGTCGGGTCGGATGCCGAACCTGGCTCGACTCGAACGCCATGGGAGCGGGGGAGTGCTGCTGACCGAGCAGCCGCCGCTCTCCCCCCTCCTGTGGACGACGATGATGACCGGTCGCTCGCCGCTCGAGCATCGCATTCTCGACTTCGTCCGTTTTCACCCGGTGTCCGGGCAGCGCGAGCCGATCACCAGCGATGAGCGGCAGGTGCCGGCGGTCTGGAACATCGCTTCGCAGGCCGGGCGCGAGGTCGCGATCGTCGGGCTCTGG
>JAYTAM010000210.1:0-8094 GCA_043737505.1 Thermoanaerobaculia bacterium | reverse complement strand
AACGCTTCAGCGACCAGCCCGAAGTGGCCTGTCCGAAGTGCGGAACGGCGATGCGCAAGCTCCCTTCCGCCCCCTCCTTTCAATTCAAGGGCAGCGGTTTCTACCTGACCGATTACGCCAAGAAGTCCGGCGGCACGGAGGGCGCGACTCCCCGCGGTGGCGCGGGTGGCTCGGGTGGCTCGGATGGCTCCGGTAGCTCCGACAAAGCCGCCGACAAGGCGGGGGAGAAGGGGAGCGAGGCCGGCTCTGCCAAGAGCGAGGGGTCCGGGTCCGGCGGCAGCGCCACCAGCGGTTCCTCGGCGGCGGACTCCTCTTCGTCCAGCTCGTCCTCGGGCGCCAACACCTCAAGCACCAAGCCGACCGCTGCCGGTGCTGGAAGCGGCAAGGCGTCGGGCAGTTCGGGAAGCGAGTGATCGCCTCCCGGCAGAGCGGCCTCTGGCTGGTGCCGCGCCGGCCGGCCCGGCTGGCTGCGATGTTTCTTCTGGCGGCGCTCGCTCCGCTCGCTCCGGTGACCTTACGCGCCAGCACGCTGCCGTCAGAGGAGCTCGCTCTCCATCCGGTGCCGCTCTACGGCGCGGACATCCGCAGCCTGGTCTTCGACCCGAAGAACCCCGAGCGCGCTTTCGCCGGGACCTCTTCCGGTCACGTCTACCATTCGGATGACGGCGGCGCCACCTTTCGCAACGCCGGGGTCGAGCTGCCGTTCCCCAACTGGGTCGTCGGCACGCTGGTCTTCGACGAGAATCGCCCGGGGCGCCTTTGGGCAGGGCTCTGGGGAATCTGGGGGGGCGGCAAGGTGGCGTTCTCGGACGACTTCGGAGCCCATTGGACCGTCCGCCGCGGCAGCGCGAGCGGCGAGGCCCAGGTCTATGCCCTGGCGACGGTCCCCGGCGCTCCGGACCGGCTCTTCGCCGGCACCCGGGCCGGCGTCGAGCTTTCGGACGATGCGGGCCTCACCTTCCGCCCGGTCGGCCGCAACCTTCCGGGGTTGATCCACGTCTCCAGCCTGCACGTCGATCGCCTGCGGCCGCAGGTGGTGGTGGCCGGAACATGGCGCCAGGCCTACCGCAGTGAAGATGGCGGCCGCACCTGGCGCGGTGTCTTCGACGGCATGTTGCTCGACTCGGAGGTCTTTTCCCTGCACGCCTCTGCCGAGCGCCCGGGCGAGCTCTGGGCGTCGACCTGCGGCTGGGTCTACCGCGGCGACAGCCTGGGCGACAAGTGGACGCGCTTCACCACAGGCTTGACCGAACGGCGAACGCCCAGCTTCGCGGTGCTACCGGGGGAGAGGCTTCTCGCCGGCACCGTGGCCGGCGCCTTTCTCTCGACCGATCGCGGGGCCTCGTTCCGGCGCACGACTCCGGGTTCGCTCGCGGTCCTGGCGATTGCCTACCATCCGGCGCAGCCGGACCGGATCCTGATCGGCACCGAGGGAGCAGGCATCTGGAGCTCGAGCGATCGAGGCGAAAATTTTCGTCCGCAGCCGGTCGCCATGCGGAATCTGCGCGTGCCGGCACTCGATCGGGACGACGAGCATCTCTTCGCAGCCGTCGTGCACGCCGGTCCGGCCTCGGGCATCTACCGGTCTCCGGACGGTGGCAGCTCGTTCGAGCCGCTGCCGTCCGGGCTGCCGACTGTTCTCGCCATGGCGACTGCGGGGGACCGCCTTTTCGTCGCCACCGAGCGCGGTCTCTTCGAACGCGAGCCGCCGGTCGCGCCGGACCTCGGAATGGCGGCGCCGATGCGCTTCGCACGCATCGCCGAGCTCGGCGATCGCCGGATCGAGCAGCTGGCGACCGCTTCGGGGCGCCTGGTCGCGCGGACCCGCGATACTCTCTTCGAGCTCGAAACCGCGAGCCCCGGGGCGCGCTTCCGCACGCTCGTCGGCGCTCCGGCCGGGCGCGTTGCGGGTCCGGCCCTCCGCTCGGTGGCGCTCGCTGCCGGTGACCTGTGGATTCTGCGCGACGACGGTCTGACGAGAATGGTGGACGGCAAGCTCCAGGCTTCGAGCCTGCCCTATCCACCGGGGCCCGGAAGCGAGCTCTTCGGAGCGACGGGAGACCTCCACTACTCCGGCAGGGAGGGGCTCTTTCGACGTGACAGCGGCTCGGGCGCCTGGCGGCCGCTGCGCTCCGGGCCGGTGCGAACCATCGCCACCGGCAGCGCGCTCTACCCCTACCTCGTCGAATCGCAAGGCGCGCTCGCGCTGCACGTGCCCGGCGCCCGCGCGGCCGCGGAGCAACCGAACTGGTTGCCGATCGACTTGCCGTATCCGGCCGGCGAGACGCTCTCGGCGCTGGTGACCGGTGACCGGCTGCTCCTCGGCTCGTCGGGATTCGGCATCTGGCAGGCGACCCTGCCGCCGCCGGACGGGGCTCAGCGCTCGGGATCGAGCGACGCCAGAATCCGCAAGTAGGTCTCGTAGCGACCAGGATCCAGGGCGGGATCGAGCGCGCCGGAGCCGGCCGCGTCCCGCACGGCGCAGTTCGGCTCGTGCGAGTGGCTGCAGTCGTTGAAGCGGCAATTCGGCGCCAGCGACTCGAACTCCTCGAAGTAGAGCGCCAGCTCCGCGCGCGAGAGCTTCCACAGACCGAACTCGCGGATACCCGGCGTATCGATGACCCTCGTCTCGTGCGGCAGGCGATAGATTCTCGCCCTCGTCGTGGTGTGGCGGCCGCGGGAGTTGAGCGCCGAGACCTCGCCGATCCGGACGTCGAGCTCGGGCTGAAGAGCGGCGAGGAGCGAGCTCTTGCCGACGCCGCTGTGGCCGACGAAGACGACGGTCTTGCCGGCGAGCAGGGCACGAAGCTCCTCGAGGCCGCGGCCGGACTTCGCCGAACAGAACAGGAACGGGATGCTGAGCGCGCGATACGGCGCCAGCCGCGCGAGCTCGGGGTCCTCCTGCGCGCTGTTCCCAGCGCTCCCAGCGCTCCCAGCGTTCGTGTCGGGCGCGCTCGACTCGGCGAGATCGTACTTGTTGACCACGATCGCTGCCGGCACGCCGCCGTGGGCGAGGGCGACGAGGAAGCGATCGAGAAGGCCGGTCGCGAGCGCGGGCTTGCGCAAGGCGGTGACGACGACGGCGAGGTCGAGGTTGGCGGCGAGCACACGCTCGCGGTGGGCGAGAAGCGGGTCCGGCCGCGAGAGCCGGCTTTGGCGCGGCAGGACCTGGGCGGCCACCAGCTCACCGTTCGGCCGGCGGGCCACCCGCAGCCGGTCGCCCACCGCGAGATCGCTCTGCTGGACCTGAGCGAGCGCTTTGGGCAGGTGACAAAGCAGGATCTCGCCCGCCAGCTCGACCTCGCACTGCCCGCGGCTGATCGCGACGACGAGCGCCTCGCCGGCAACGGTCGGGTCCGGCGCTTCATCGCCCGCGGCGCGTGCCGGCGGCGGGGCCTGCATGCGCTCGGCGCGACGTACGATTCCTTCCGAACGGCGTTGTCCGCGCTTCTGGCGCAGCGGCAGGTCTTCGAAGTCGTCTTCGTCCATGAAGGGTAGGGTGCGGGGGCGGGACCGTCAGTCCTGCGCGCCGGTGAGGCCGGCCTTTCGGGCATAGTAGCGGAAAGAGCGGAAGCTCATCCGCACCAGCTCCGCGGCTTGCGTCTGGACGCCGGCGCTGCGGTCGAGCGCCTGGCGCATGACGTCGGCGCGAATGTCTTCGAGAAGCGCCTCGAGATCGAGGCCGTCGGGCGGCAGCGCGACTCCCTGGTCATCGCGCGGGCCGGCCGCGGTGAGCGAGGTCGGCAGATCCGCGGCCGTGATCGCCGTTCCGGTCGACAGAGCGATCGCACGCTCGATCAGATTCTCGAGTTCACGGACGTTGCCCGGCCATCCGTGACCCTCGAGGAGGCGCATGGCCTCGGCCGAAATGCGCTTCGGCGTGACGCCGAGGACGGCGCTGTATTTGTGAAGAAAGTGGTCGACCAGGAGGGGAATGTCCTCGCGCCGCGTGCGCAGCGGTGGAATCGAAATCGGAATGACGTTGATCCGGTAGAAGAGGTCCTCGCGAAACTCCCCTCGGCCAATCTTCTCGACCAGGTTCTGGTTCGTGGCCGCGATGATCCGGACATCGACCGGGTCCTCGCTGGTGCCGCCGACGCGCCGCACGACCTTCTCCTGCAGTACGCGGAGGAGCTTGACCTGCATCGCCAGGCTCATCTCGCCGATTTCGTCGAGGAAGAGCGTACCGTGATGGGCTTCCTGGAAAAGTCCCCTCTTGTCGCGCACCGCGCCGGTGAAGGCGCCGCGTTCGTGGCCGAAGAGCTCGCTCTCGAGCAGGTTCTCGGGCATGGCGCCGCAGTTGATCGACAAGACCCGCTGGGTGGCACGGGGGCTGGAGAAATGAATGGCGCGGGCGATGAGCTCTTTGCCCGTGCCGCTTTCGCCGTGGATCAATACCGTCGAGGCCGTCCGCGCGACGCGTTCGATGAGGCCGAAGATCGCCTGCATCCGAGGGCTTCGCCCGATGATGTTCTTGAAGGCGTAGCGCTGCTCGAGCTCGCGCCGGAGGTAGGTGTTCTCCTCGTAGAGGCGGTTCTTCTCGAGCGCGCGCTCGAGCACCGCTTTGAGCTCGTCGATGTCGAACGGCTTGGGCACGTAGTCGTAAGCGCCCAGCTTCATCGCGTCGATGGCGTTCTTGGTGGAAGTGTAGGCGGTCATCATGATGACCGAGGTCCGCGAGTCCGCGCCCTTGATCTCCCGCAGCAGCTCCAGCCCGTTACCGTCCGGCATCATCATGTCGCACAACACCAGGTCAGGCGTCCGTTCGGCCAGCTGCTCGCGCGCCTCGCGGACGGATCGGGCGGTCGTCACCGAGAGGCCTTCTCCGGAGCACAGCACGGAAAGGAACTCGAGCAAACTGGCTTCGTCGTCGACGATCAGGATGCTTCCGGCGAGCACTCAGGCCTCCGACGCGACGGGAAGGGTTGCGGGACTCTGGACGGGTAGCTCGACAACGATCCGCGTGCCGGCCTCGGGTCCGCTCTCGACATTGATCGAGCCGCCGTGCTCCTGCACGATGCGATAGACGATCGCCATGCCGATGCCGGTGCCGGAGTCGAAGAACGACTGGAAGGGATGAAACAGCTTGGCGCGTTGCTCTTCGGACATTCCATGGCCGGTGTCGCGGAACTCGATGGCATAGCTCTCTCCGCAGAGCCTCCCGCGGATGAACAGCTTGCCACCCTTCGGCATGGCGCGCAAAGCGTTGCGGGCGAGATTCCAGAAGATCTGACTGATCTGGTCGGGGTCGCCGGTGAGCTGAGCCGACTCAGGATCGAGCTCGAGATGGAACTCGTGCCCGCCGGTAGCCTCCTCGGAGTTCCGCAGCAGGGCGGTGTTTTCGGCGAGCAGCGCGGCGATGTCGAATCTGGCCGCGGCGCGTTCGCGCGGCCGGGCGAAGCGCAGAAAGCCCTTGATCGTCCGGTCGAGGCGCAGGCTCTCCTTGACGATGATGTCGAGGAGCCGGCGCTCCTGCTGACCGGCTGCGATCGAGACGGAGAGGAGCTGTACCGAGCCCGAGATCGCAGCGAGCGGATTTCCGACCTCGTGGGCGAGACCCGCGGCGAGCTCGCCGACCGCCGCCATCCGATCCTTGAGGCGCAGTTCCTCCTGCAGCCGCCGCCATTGCGACAGATCCTGAAAGACCACGATCCAGCCGGTCGGAACGTCGTGCGCGTCGGTCAGGCGTGTCACGGTGAAGCCGATCGGCAGCCGCTCGCTACCGCGCTCGACGACGAGCTCCGAACGCGTGAGGCGCTCAGGACTTTTTTCCGACGCCGCCGCGGCCCATTCGCCGGAGGAGAAGAGGCCGCTCTCGGCGATCGGCTTTCCTACGAGCGCAGTCTCCGTGGTGCCGAGGATCTCCAGCGCGGCGCGGTTCACGCTCGTCACGTTGGCATCGAGGTCGGTCGAAATGAGGCCCGAGGAGATGGACTGGATCACGTCGCGGTGGAAGATCTCGAGGTTCGCGAGACTGCCGGTCTTCTCCGCGAGCTCTTCCTCGGCGCGGGAGGCGCTCTCTCCAAGGTAAGAGGTGAGAATCGCCACCGCATAGAAGCCGAAGAGATGGACGGCCAGGTTGTAGGAGATGCGGAAGGAAAGCTCGAGATCCGTAGGCAGCGGAGAGAGTGCCGGAATCCAGTTGCGCGCCAGTGCGGTGAGAATCGTCGCGTAGAGGATGTAGGCGAGGCCGGCGATGGTCAAGGCGGTGCGCCGCTGCAGAATCACGGCGGACACCATGATCACGACCAGATACAGCATCGAAAACGGACTGGTGATGCCGCCGAAGAAGTAGACCAAGCCGGTCACCAGGGCGAGATCGCCGGCGAACTGCAGGTAGGCGTGCCAGAGAGGCCGTGCCGCGAGAAGTCGCAGCATGACGATGTGCATGATGCTCGCGATGTAGGTCGCGGCGACGAGCACGAACAGGAGATTGAACTCCGGCATCTCGCCGCGCGAGGAGAGCTCGAAGACGAGATAGGAGAGCAAAACGCTCGAGATCATCACCAGCCGGAAGGCGATGAGCCACCGGAGATGACGGTCGAGACTCGGAAGATGCCGCGCGGTGGAGGTCATGGACGAAAGAGAGCGAAAAGGGAGGGGGCGAACCCCCTCCCTCGAAGTGCAGGACGAGCCGGACCCGGGAACGGCGTCTGTCGCCGCCTATTCGATTTTCTGCAGAATGGCGTACATCGGCATGTACATCGCGGTGACGATGGTACCGATGATGCCGCCGAGAATGACGATCATGACCGGTTCGAGAAGCTTCATCAGGCCTGCCACCGCGGTGTCCACTTCTTCTTCGTAGAAGTCGGCGATTTTCGCCAGCATCTGGTCGAGGGCGCCGGTCTGTTCGCCGACGTTGACCATCTGGACCACCATCGGCGGGAAAACCTTGGTCTCGGCGAGCGGGCCGGAGATCGTCTTGCCCTCCTCGACGCTCTTGCGCACCGCCATGATGGCGTCTTCGACGATGGCGTTGCCCGACGTCTTGGCGGTGATCTCGAGGCCGTCGAGGATCGGCACACCGGATGCCGTGAGCGTCGAGAGCGTTCTGCAGAAGCGGGCGACGGCGATCTTGCGCACCAGCATGCCGACCACCGGCAGTTTGAGGGTGAAGCCGTCGATCACCCGCCTTCCGCGATGCGTCTTGTGGTATTTGCGGATCGCCGCGATGATCAGGAAGATGCCGATGATGATCAGCGGGAAGAAGCGACCGAGGAAGTTGCTCGCGCCGACCACTGCCCGGGTCAGGAAGGGAAGCTCGCCGCCGAGTCCGGCGAACAGCTGGGCGAACACCGGAATGACCTTCCAGAGAATGATCGTCACGACGCCGGCGGCGATGACAATGATCGCCACCGGGTAGATGAGTGCCGACCGCACCTGCGAGTTCAGCCGCACGACCTTTTCGATGTAGGTCGCGAGGCGCTGGAGGATGACGTCCAGGATACCGCCGGCTTCACCGGCGGCGATCATCGACACGTAGAGGTTGTCGAAGGCCTTCGGATGCTTGCGCATCGAGTCGGCGAGGTTGGATCCGGATTCGACGTCGGACCGCACCTGCTGGATGATCTCGCGGAAGGTGCGGTTCTCTTCCTGCTCGCCGAGGATCTCGAGACACTGCACCAGGGGGAGGCCGGCGTCGAGCATGACGGAGAACTGGCGGGTGAAGATCGCCACCCGCTTGGCGCCCACTCCGCGCGGGAACTTGGGCAGCAACTTGAGCTCGCGGCCCTTCTCCTTGATGGAGGTCAGCTGGACGTTCTGCCGCCTGAGGATCGCGCTCGCCGCGTCACGGGTATCGGCGATCAGGATCCCTTCCTGAAAGGCGCCGTACCGGTTCTTTCCCTTCCAGATGAAACTGGGCATCGTTTAGCTCCTCTGCGCCACCGGTGCGCCGGGGCCCTCGATCATGTTCGGGTTGAGGGACGTTGGCCCGCGGGAGATGATCTCCTGCAGCTCCTCCGGGTAGGAGGAGCGGTTGAGAGCGGTCTGCAGGCTGATCATGCGCTTGAAGTAGAGGGCGGCGAGCGCTTGATTGAACGTCTGCATGCCGTACTTCGCCTGGCCGGTCTGCATCATGCCGTAGATCTG
>JAYTAM010000209.1:0-3549 GCA_043737505.1 Thermoanaerobaculia bacterium | reverse complement strand
CTCTGCCGGTGCTCGATCCGACCCTGTACACCTTCTACTACCGGTACTCGAACACGGCGGTTCCGCCGTCGCCGGGCGCCGACATGCGCGAGGGCCTGGGGAACGTCTTCGCTTCGCGGTTCTTGGAGGGCGGGGACTTCGATGGCGGAACCCACCTTCTGGTCTGGCGCGACTCGAAGCGCACCATCACGCACGACTCGTACTGCGGCGATTTCCCGGCGCCGTTCCCGCTCGGCCAGAACCAGGTCGTGCTGTTCGACGAAGAGGAGAACTTCGAGACGCCGGAAGGTTGCACGATTTCGCCCTGCCCGCAGGACGAGACCCTCATTCCGTTTCCCTGGGAGACGCAGCGCACTCACGTCGGCGGCATCTCGCTGCCTTCGAGCTACAACTTTGGCTGGATCTTCCTCAACCTGAACAGCCCGGTCACGGGCAGCCAGGTCCCGGTCGATCTTGGATACCTGATGCAGAACTGGGTCTCCACAGTGATGGATGCCAAGGGCCGGCTCAGCGTCGGTTTCGATGCCATTCAACTGGGAAATGTGACCGACCCTGCTACCGCGCCGGATCCGATCATTCCGACCGGCGGCAACCAAAACTGAACGGTTCTCGTTCGAAGAGGGCGCGTTAGCGCCCGATAAGGCGGCAGTGGACTCGGGCCCGTCTCTCCAGCGATGGAGGGGCGGGCTCGAATTCCTTGCGGTCAGCCCCCTGCGCTCGGCAGCGGGGGCGGGCCGCCGGCGAGAGTCGACCACAGATCGCTCATGTCGATGGCGAGCGGAGCCTCGAAGCGCATGAGCGCTCCCGTCCGCGGGTGGGCGAGTCCGATCCTCCAGGCGTGCAACGCAGGGCGCGGAAAGATCCTCACGGTTCGCCCGGTCGGAGCGGCGAGTTCGCGATGACGGGCCTCGCCATACGTCGCATCGCCGACGATCGGGTGCCTTAGGTGCTTCAAGTGAACGCGGATCTGATGCGTGCGACCGGTGAGAATTTCGAGCTCGAGCAAAGCCAGGCCGGCCGCGGAAGCGATCGTCCGGTAGCGGGTCGTGGCAGAGCGTCCGTCGGCGCGCACGGTCATCTTCTTTCGTTCGACCGCATGACGTCCGATGGGTGCCTCGATGGTGCCCTGGAGCTGCTTCGGGGTGCCGTGGACGATCGCGAGGTAGCGCTTCTCGATCTGCCTGGAGGCGAAGGCGGCGGTGAGCGCACGGTAGGCCTCGGGCGTGCGCGCGACGACGATGACTCCGCTCGTGCCCTTGTCGAGGCGATGAACGATTCCTGGACGACCGGGCCCGCCCACTCCGGCCAACTCGGGAAAGCTCGCCAGCAGCCGGTGTACCAGGGTTCCCGTCGACTGACCGGCGCCCGGATGCACGGTGAGGCCGGCGGGCTTGTCGAGCACGACCAGATCGTCGTCGCTGTAGAGCAACCGGAGCTCGCCCTCTTCCGCCTGCACCCGGGATTCGCCTCGTTCAGGGGGCACCCAGGCGATCTCCTCGCCAGCGCGCAGCAGATGGCCGGCTTTCGGCTGGGCCACTCCGTCGACGGTCAACAGGCCGGAACGGATCCACTCCTGGATCTGGTTGCGCGGCAGATCCAGGTGGAGGGCGACGGCTCGGTCGAGCCGCACGCCCGCCTGTTCCGCTTCGACCCGCCACGAGCCGGTGTTCACGGCCGGCTGCGGAAGGAGTCGAGCAGGATGAACACCAGTCCGACGGAGATCGCGCTGTCGGCGACGTTGAAGTCGGGCCAGCGATAGCTCCCGATATAGACGGCGATGAAGTCGGTGACGGCGCCGCTCGAAATCCGGTCGAGGAGGTTTCCGATGGCTCCGCCCATGACCATGGCGAGGGCGGCGAGCAGACCGCGATCCTTGTCGGGGGTGCGCAGGAAGAGGACGCCGATGAGGCCCAGGGCTACGAGGCCGAAGATCGACAGGAGCCACGGACTGCCGTCCCGGCCGGCGTCGGCGAACATTCCGAAGGCGACGCCGTTATTGCGCACATGCGAAATGTGCAGCAGGCCCGGGATCACCTCGCGCGAGCTATGTTCGGGCAGGTGGGATTCGATGAGCCACTTGGTCCACTGGTCGAGGGCCAGGACGGCGAGGGTGAGGAGCAGGTAGGCGGACTTGCGCCGACTCACTGGCGGTACGGCTGCGGGCGGTGCTGCAGTCACTTCAGTCATGCTCGATACCTTCCAGGACGACGACGGCGACGGCGTTCGTACCGTCGTGGCTGATGGACAGCCAGAGTTGATCGACTCCGAGCAGATCGGCGCGACGGCGTGCCTCGCCGTGCAGTCGCAAGGCCGGGGCGCCCGACGCCAGACGGTAGACCTCGACTTGCAGAAAGCCGACCCCTTGCGCCCACCCGGTTCCGAGCGCCTTCATCGCCGCCTCCTTGGCGGCAAAGAGGCCAGCCACATGCGACGCTCGTCGCGGACCGGAAACGTCGCTCGCGATCCGGACCTCGCCGTCGCGGAAGACGCGTCGCACGAAGGCTTCGCCGTGGCGGCTCAGGAGATGCTCGATCCGGGTGCGATCGACGAGGTCGACCCCGAGCCCCAGAACGCGACTCACGCCGACCGCCAGCGGCGATGAAGGGCGGCGAAATCCTCGCGTCCGGCGATCGGGTCGGCGAACCAGCGAATTGCCGCCACGCCCCAGGCGCCGCTGTCGAGAACGCTGGCCACGTTACCGGCATCGATGCCGCCGAGAGCGACGACCGGCAGTCCGCAGGCCGCCGCCTGCTGCAGCGCGCCGAGTCCGCGAGCGGGAATCCTGCCCGCCTTCGACGGGGTCTCGAAGATCGGTCCGAAGAGAGCGAAGTCCGCCCCCTGGTCTCGCGCCAGGCCTACCTCTTCAGCGCTGTGGGTCGAGCGGCCGACGAGGAAGGAGTCTGGCAGAGCGCGGCGGACGGCCGGCAGAGGGAGACCCGCTGCCGGAAGTTGAACGCCGTCGGCTCCGCTGGCGACGGCTACGTCGGGCCGGGCGTTGACGATCAGGGTCAGCACTCCGGCCGTCGCCGCCCGGGCCTCGACGGCCAGAGCCAGCAGCTCGAAGTCGGAGGCCTCCCTGGGCCGGACCTGCAGCCCGTCGACTCCAGCAGCGCCGAGATCGACGCACCACTGTCTCCATGCGGGGCCGGTGCGGACCTGCGGGCTACTGATGGCGAGCAGGCGCGGAACTTTCAAGCGGGTATCCGGGAGCACGGCGCAGGAACAGATCGAGGTCGTGCATGCCCCAGACCAGGTGAAGTAGCCCGAAGGCGGCGATCAGAGAGCGTATCCAGGGCGAGAGGAGGAGATCGCGCGCCGGACCGAAAGGCAGTAGCAGCGCGGCGTGATTCCAGGCTGGGAGCCAGGGCGAGAGGAGGAGAAAGAGCCCCGCTTCGACGCAGTAGACCACGAAGACTCCGCGAAAGATCGACTCGGCACGCATGGGCGGATGGATTGTAGTCCACCCGCCCCGGAAGCGGCCGTTTCCGCGGTCTGTCTACTGCTTGCCGTCGTCCTTCTTCGGAGGGGGCGGCGGCGGGGGAGGACTCT
>JAYTAM010000208.1:0-3554 GCA_043737505.1 Thermoanaerobaculia bacterium | reverse complement strand
AGGCGATGCCGGCCGGCGGCCGCCTGCGCCTGACTCTCGTCGTCTCGCAACCGCGTCCGGGCGAGGGCGCTGCCGGTCGGGTCACCCTGCAAGTTAGCGACGACGGCGTCGGCATGAGCGCCGAAGTTCTCGCCCATGCATTGGAGCCGTTCTTCACCACGAAGCCTTTCGGGCAGGGAAGCGGCCTGGGCCTGGCCGCGATCAACGGTGCGGTGGCGCAGCTAGGCGGCGAACTGACAATGGACAGCCGGCCGGGAAAAGGAACCCGCGTCGAAATCCGCCTTCCTTACGCTGCCCCGAATGAATCGGCGACGGGCTAGGCTGGTGAACCGGCCCTCCGGCCGATGTGGCGGGCGGTGCGCATCACGAGCTCCAGAGCCTGCTCGCAGTTGAGGCGGGGATCGACCTGCGTGCGATAGGCGAGCGAGAGGCCCCCCTCCGCCAGGCCGCGCGCGCCGCCGATACACTCGGTGACGTTTTCTCCCGTCAGCTCGAGATGCACGCCTCCAAGCACCGAACCGATCCGCTGATGGATGGCGAAGGACTGCTCGAGCTCCTCGAGGATGTGCTCGAAGCGCCGGGTCTTCCTCCCCTGCGGCGTCGACTCGGTGTTGCCATGCATGGGGTCGCAAGACCACAGCACTTTGCGGCCGGCCCGCTCCACCGCTTCGACGAGCGGTGGCAAACGGCTGGCGATCGCGCCGGCGCCGAAACGGTGAATGAGCGTCAACCTTCCTGGCTCGTTGCGCGGCGAGAGCACTTCGATGAGCTCGAGGAGCGCGTCGGGTGAGGTCGCGGCGCCGATCTTCACCGCGATCGGATTGGCGATGCCGCGGAAGTACTCGACGTGCGCTCCGCCCAGCTTCGCGGTGCGCATTCCGATCCAGGGGAAGTGAGTCGAGAGGTTGTACCAGCCTTCGCGGTGCGGCACCCTGCGGGTCTGCGCCTGCTCGTAAAGTAGATGCAGACCTTCGTGGCTGGTGAAGAAGTCGACCCGGTTCATCTCCCCCACCTGGCGCCCGGCGAGGGTCTCCATGAAACGCAACGAATCGCCGATGCCGGCGACGATTCGCCGGTAGTCCTCGGCAAGCGGCGAGTGCTGGACGAAATCGAGATCCCAGTACTCCGGGTGGTGGAGGTCGGCGAAGCCGCCGTCCACCAGGGCACGGATGAAGTTGAGCGTCAGCGCGGCGCGTTCGTAGCCGCGCAGCAGGAGCTGGGGATCGAAGGCGCGGTCCGCGGCGGTAAACGGCGTGCGGTTGATCAGGTCCCCGCGATAGGCCGGGAGGGCGACGCCGTCCTGCTCCTCGAGGTCGGCGGAGCGGGGCTTGGCGTACTGGCCGGCGAAGCGGCCGACGCGGATCACCGGGCGTTGCGAGGCATGCACCAGGACGAGGCTCATCTGCAGGAGAACCTTGAGCTTGTTGGCGATCACCGCCGAGGTGCAGTCGGCGAAGCTCTCGGCGCAATCCCCTCCCTGCAGCAGGAAAGCCCGGCCCTCCGCCGCTTGGGCGAGCTGACTCTTGAGCGCTTCGACCTCCCAGGAGGTGACGAGCGGCGGCAGCGCGGTCAGCTGGCGCACGACGTCGGCGACCAGAGCCTCTTCGGCGTAGGCCGGCTGCTGCTCGGCGGGAAAACCGCGCCAGGACTCCGGGGTCCAACCGGCGGGCACCGACGCAGCTCCTTTAGCCGACGGTAGCGGCATTCTGCGGGTCGTAAAGGGGAAATCGGCTGCAGAGGAGACGGACTTGCTCGCGCACCGCCGCGTGCACTCCGGCATCCTCCGGCGCCGCCAGGGCTGCGGCGATGAGCCGCGCGACGGCGCCCATTTCGGATACCTTCATGCCACGCGTCGTGACGGCGGCGGTGCCGATACGGATCCCGGAGGCGACCATCGGCGAGTTCGTGTCGAACGGGATGGTGTTCTTGTTGACCGTGATCGCGGCGGCGTCGAGGACCTTCTCCGCCACCTTGCCGGTCAAACCACGGCTCGCGACGTCCATCAAGAACAGGTGATTGTCCGTGCCGCCCGAAACGATGCGGTAGCCCTCCGCGGCGAGCGCCGCGGCGAGCGCCGCGGTGTTGGCGACGACCTCCGCCTGGTAGGCGCGAAACCCTTCGGAAAGCGCCTCTCCGAACGACACCGCCTTGGCGGCGATGATGTGCATCAGCGGCCCGCCCTGGAGGCCGGGGAAGACCGCGCGATCGATCTCCTTGGCGAATTCGGCCTTGCACATCACCACTCCGCCGCGCGGTCCGCGCAGCGTCTTGTGCGTCGTCGAGGTCACGAAATGACAATGGGGCACCGGCGAAGGATGTAGTCCGGTGGCGACCAGCCCGGCGATGTGGGCGATGTCGGCCATGAGGAGCGAGCCGGCCTTGTCGGCAATCTCGCGGAAGCGCGCGAAGTCGATCGTCCGGCTGTAGGCCGAGGCACCGGAGATGATCAGTTTCGGACGATGCTCGAGCGCCAGGCGCTCGACCTCGTCGTAGTCGATGCGCTCCGTCGCCCGATCGACGCCGTAGGCGACGACATTGAAGTCGCGGCCCGAGTACGAGAGGCGATGGCCATGGGTGAGATGCCCGCCGCAGGAGAGATCCATCCCCAGGAGGGTGTCGCCCGGACGCAGCATGGCGAAGTAGACGGCGGTGTTCGCCGCGGTACCGGAATGCGGCTGGACGTTGGCGTGCTCGGCGCCGAAGAGCTGCTTCAAACGCTCGATCGCCAGGCTCTCGACACGGTCCACCACCTCGCAGCCACCGTAGTAGCGGCGGCCGGGATAGCCCTCGGCGTACTTGTTGGTGAGGACGCTCCCGGCGGCTTCCATCACCGCGCGGCTGGTGAAGTTCTCCGACGCGATGAGCTCCAGCCCCTCGTTCTGGCGGCGCTCCTCCGCGGCGACATCGGCTGCGATCTCGGGATCCACCTCGGCAAGCCGGCGCGCGATCATCCTGGTTCTCCCTCCAGCTTGGCGACGCGCCGCGAGTGGCGACCGCCTTCGAATGGGGTGGCGAGAAAGCGGTCCGCTATCGCCTCGGCGAGCGGAGGCGCGACGATCCGGCTACCCAGGGTGAGGACGTTGGCGTCGTTGTGCTGCCGGCAGAGCTCCGCGGAGTACAGATCGATGCAGGCGGCCGCCCGAACCCCAGGCAGCCGGTTGGCGGCGATCGCCATGCCGATGCCGGAACCGCAGACGAGGATCCCGCGCAGAGCGTCGCCGCTGGCGACCGCGCCCGCGACGAGCTTGGCGTAATCGGGATAGTCCACCGAATCGGCGGTGTGCGTGCCGAAATCGATGAGCTCGTGCCCGGCAGCGGTGAGCCGGGTACGAAGGTGATCCTTCAGGAGGAAGCCGGCGTGATCGGCACCGATCGCGATGCGCATCGAGTTGCCGGGCTCAGCTGCCTTCCGGCTCCGGCAGGAGAGTCTCCTGGGTGGAGTCTTCGGCCTTCTTGGCGGCGGGCTTCTTCGCCGGGGCCTTCTTGGCCTTCTTCTCTACGTCGCCTGCGGCCTCCGGGGCACCGGCTCCGGTGCCAGCGTCCGCCGCCGGCTT
>JAYTAM010000207.1:0-8131 GCA_043737505.1 Thermoanaerobaculia bacterium | reverse complement strand
GGCCCGCCCATTACCGGGTGATCGAGCGCTCGAAGTTCGTCAAGGTCGGCGCCCTCGGCATGGAGCGCGCCCTGACCGGGAATCCCGATCCGCGGGCGCTGATCGACGCGTTGCGTTCGCAGCGCAGCGACCATGCGGTCGCCGCCGCCGCCGAAAAGCTCGCCACTCCGTCGAGCGCATGACCCTGCGGCCGATCCTCCTTTTCCCAGATCCGATCCTGCGTCAGAAGACCGAAGAGGTCGCTGCGTTCGACGGGTCGCTCGCCGACCTGGTCAAAGACCTCGCGGAGACCATGTACGCCGCGCCGGGAGTCGGTCTCGCCGCGCCGCAGATCGGCGATCTGCGCCGCGTCGCGGTGATCGACGTCGATCCTTCGGGGCCGAGATCGGAGCTGCATGTGCTGGTGAATCCACGACTGGTGGAGCGCGCCGGTGCCGAGAGTGAGATCGAGGGCTGCCTGTCGATCCCGGGCTTCACCGAGCGCGTCGACCGGCCGCTTGCCGTTCGCATCGCCGCGCAGCGGCTCTCCGGCGAGCCGTTCGAGATCGCCGCCGAGGGCTTCTTCGCCCGGGCGTTGTGCCACGAGATCGATCATCTCGATGGGGTCCTCTTCATCGATCACCTGCGCGGGCTGCGGCGTCAGCTGGCGCTGCGCAAGTTGAACAAGCTCGGCTATGCGAAGGCGGCGCTGGCCGCCGTCCCCGGCCGCTAGCTCGAAGAAAGGAGTCGCGTGGAGCCGAGAGAGGTGAAGTTCTTCAACACGCTCGGGCGCGAGCTCGTGCCGTTCGAGCCGCTCGAGGCCGGAAGAGTCGGCATCTACACCTGCGGGCCGACGGTCTACAACACGGTTCACATCGGCAACCTGCGGACCTTCCTGTTCGAGGACCTGCTCTGCCGGAGCCTGCGCTTCCTCGGCTTCGAAGTGACCCAGATCATGAATCTCACCGACGTGGACGACAAGACGATCCGCGGTGCCCACGAGAAGGGGCTGCCACTCGATGTCTACACGGCGCCGTTCATCGCTTCGTTCGAGGCCGATCTGGCTACGCTCCACGTGATTCCGGCGGCAGCGTATCCGCGGGCGACGCATCACATCGACGGGATGATCGCCATCATCACCCGTCTGCTCGCGACCGGCTACGCCTACGAGAGCGACGGTTCGGTCTGGTTCCGCATCGCCGCCGATGCCGACTACGGCAAGCTCTCCGGCTTCAAGCTCGACGAGGCGCGGGTAGGGGAGCGGGTCGCCAACGACGAATACGAAACCGAGGATGTCCGCGACTTCGTTCTGTGGAAGGGGGCCAAGGAGGGCGAACCTTCATGGCCCTCGCCATGGGGGCCGGGCCGGCCGGGCTGGCACATCGAATGCTCGGCGATGAGCGCCGCCTACCTCGGCGAGACTTTCGACATTCACTGCGGCGGGGTCGACAACCTCTTTCCGCACCACGAGAACGAGATCGCCCAGAGCGAGTCGGCGAACGGCGCGCCGTTCGTGCGCTACTGGCTGCATTCCGAGCACCTGATCGTCGACGGGCAGAAGATGTCGAAGTCGCTCGGCAACTTCTTCACCCTCACCGACCTTCTGGCTCGCGGCGTCTCGCCGCGGGCGCTGCGCTATCTGTTGATCTCGGTGCACTATCGGCAGAAGCTCAACTTCACCTTCTCGGGCCTCGATGCGGCGCGCGCAGCGTTGATCCGCCTCGACGACTTCGTCGATCGTGTCGGACATGCGGTAGTCGCTCAAAAAGAAGAAGAAAAGCTTTCGGTAAAAGTAGAAACCCTTGTTGCCGATTTCTCGGCTGCTCTCGCGGATGACTTGAACGTCTCCGCTGCGCTCGCCGCGCTGTTCGATTTCGTGCGTGAAGTGAACGGGATGATCGATCGGCGGGAGCTTGGCGCTGGCGACCCGGCTCGGATACTCGCTGCCCTGCGGCAGGTGGACTCGGCTCTCGGGGTGATCTTCATGCCTTGGGGCGCGAGCTCCAGCGGCGTCGATGAGGTTTCCGATGCCGAGATCGAGGCGGCAATCGCGGCGCGGATGGCGGCTCGTGCGGCGCGCAATTTCGCCGAGTCGGACCGGATTCGCGACGACCTGGCCTCCCGGGGTGTCGTGCTCGAGGACTCGGCGCAGGGCACTCGCTGGAAGCGGCGGTAAGGCTCGGGGCGTGCGGAGGAGGCGGCGGTGAGCTCGGGCCTCAAGCGCTTCGGAGACCTGCCGCACACCCATGCCCGGGGGGCAGCGGGGGAGGAGGCGGCAGAGCAGTTCCTGCGCCTCTCGGGCTACCGCATCGTCGCCCGGAACGTGCGCACGAAAGTGGGAGAGCTCGACCTGGTGGCGCTCGACGGCGAAACGCTCTGTTTCATCGAGGTCAAGACCCGGGCATCCTCGGAGTTCGGCCGGGCGGTCGAGGCGGTCGGTCCGCAGAAGCAGCGGCGCCTGGCGAAGGCCGCCCTCCTCTTCCTGGCGAAGAATCGCTCGCAGCGCCCCTGCCGCTTCGATGTCCTCGGCCTGGATCGAGCCCGCGACGGCACCTGGAGCTTCACTCTGGTGAAGAACGCCTTCGATGCTCCCGTCCTCTCGCCTTGACAGCCCGCGCGGCCGTTCGCTATCGTCCACAGGCCCGAGCGGGAATAGCTCAGTGGTAGAGCACAACCTTGCCAAGGTTGGGGTCGCGGGTTCAAGTCCCGTTTCCCGCTCCATTTTTTCCATCTCCAGAAGGCCGCTTCTCGGCGGCCTTCACTTTTAGGGCGACGTAGCCAAGTGGTAAGGCAAGGGTCTGCTAAACCCTCATTCGCCGGTTCGACTCCGGCCGTCGCCTCCACAGTTTCCCTTCGAAGCCAAAACCCGACAGTTCAGGAGCCTGGACGTCCTCATCGGGTGACGCCTCTTTCGAAGTCTCGCGATCAGTCTCCGCCGTCTCCGCCGCCGTCCCCTCCGCCGTCACCCGAATCGCCTCCCCCCGAGTCGTAGCCTTCGCTGGCACCGGCGCCACCGAACTGGCCGCCGCCCTCCGAGTTTGAAGAGTCGGTCGCCTGGGTCGGGCCGTCTTGGAGGAGGACGAGGCCAGGTGACGACGAGTAACCGAAAGAGGCCATCCCGTCACTCCTTTCCAGCATGCGTCGCCTCGCTGCAGCGCGCTGCCGGCGGAAGGCCGCACGGTAAATGGCGATGACTGCAATTAAGCTCAAAATGAAGCCGACGGCGACGAGAATCGTGCGCATCAGACTGGAGGGCGGTCCATGGTTGCGCGTAGTCTAAACGCAGCCGCGCTTGCGCGACGGCCGGACCCAGTTACTCCGGCTGACGAACGCCCCCTCCCGGAGTAGAGTCCTTTACTGAGCTTTTCGTTCATCTCACGCCGGAGTGGCGAAATGGCAGACGCAGGGGACTTAAAATCCCTCGCCGCGCAAGCGGCATCCCGGTTCGACCCCGGGCTCCGGCACCAATCACCATGCGATCCGCAGCCAGCTGTCTGATCCAGTGCCGCGGAGAGGTCGCGAGCGACGCCTGTGGGCAGGGCAGGAGGCGCGCCGGACCTCGACCGTCTCCGGCGGTGCGGTAGGCTGCGCGGCTTGAACGAGACAGGTTCGGAAGCGGCGCGGCGGCCTTTCCCCTGGTCGAAGCTGGCGACCGTCGGGGCGATCCCGCTGCTGCTGCTGGCTTTGGGCCTGAGCCTTGCTCCGGCGCGGGGGGAGTTCTGGCTGGGTCAGAACTACGATCCGTCCTACCTCTACCTCTTCGGTTCGCTCACTCTCGCTGAAGGCGCACCGACCTCGTTCCTCGACCATCCCGGCGTTCCGGTGCAACTGCTTGGCGCCGTCGTGCTGCGCTTGCGCCACCTGTTCACCGGCGAAGGAGCGCTACGCGACGCGGTACTGGCGGCCCCGGAGAGCGCGTTGCGGGCGCTTTCGGCGTCCCTCTTTGCGCTCCAGATGGTGGTCTGCCTGGCGGCGGGCGCAGCCGTCCTCCGGGCGACCGGCTCGGCGCGGAGAGCCTGGCTGTCGCAGTCGTCCGCACTGCTTTCGACGACAGTGATGGCCAATCTGCTGCTCTTCAAGGCCGAGGCGCTGCTCGCCTCCCTCCTGCTTCTGGCGGCTACCCTGATCATTCTGATCGCCGAAGGGCACGAGGAGGCGCGTCCGCTCGTCCGTCTGCTGGCGGTGGTTCTGGGTCTGGCGATCGCGACGAAGATAACCGCTGCGCCGTTCCTTCTGGTGCTACTGATCGGCCCGCGGCGCCTTCTCGTCCGCCTCGAGGCGCTGGCGATCGCCGTCGCCACTAGCGGCGCCGCCACTCTGCCGTGGTCGGACGGCCTCGAGCGCTTCCTCGGCTACCTCGGACGTCTGGCCCTGCGGCGCGGTATGTACGGGCGCGGCGAGTCCGGGCTGCTGAGTCCAGGAGAGCTACTCCTGGGTCTGCGCCGCCTCGTGGAGCGCGAACCGCTGCTCATGGCGATCCTGCTCGTCGGCCTCCTGGTCTGCATCTTCATTGGCCGCAGAGGGTCGACACCGCAGGCGCGGAATCGGCGCCGCTGGTTGCTCGCCCTGGTGCTCGGCAGCGTGGCCCTGGTGCTGATGGCGGCAAAGCAGCCCAACTCGCGCTTCGTGGTGCCGGCGCTGGCCGTCATGGGGCCCATCCTCGCTCTCTGCGTGGGCGACCGCTGCGTCTTCGGCAGTCGGAGCTGGATCGCTTCGATGCTCGTCGGTGCAGCCCTGCTCACCCTGGCGGGGCACGGCGCGATGCGCCTCCAACAGCGCTGGCGGCGGTTCGGCGAAGAGGGCAGGACGGCGTGGGCGAGGGCGATCCAGGCACAGCGGCAGGGCGTCACGGTCGTGCCCTACTTCTGGGCCTCCTCACCCTCTCTGGCGCTCTGGCTGGGCAATCGAGCGAGCGCCTTTCGCTACTCCGCCGAGCTCGAGCGCCAGGTGCCAGGTTTCGTCGTCTTCGACGTCTGGCGTTGGGCCTATCGCCCGTTCTCCGGCGAGATGAACCGGGCCGAGGATCTGCCGCCCCTCGACCACCTGATGCTGCACGGCAAGCGCTTCGAGGCCGACGGCCGGCTGGGCTCGATCAGCATTCACAATGAGCGCTCGTTCTTTCCGCCTTTCGGGCCCGGCCTGCCGGCGGGAGAGCTCGAGGCGGTTTGGGAGGGCGAGGCCGAGGCGCTCTACCGTCCCCGGCCTCCCTCCACGGTGGCGCCGTAGGCGCTCATTCTGCGGCCGCCCCCTGGAGTCAGTTGTGTTCCCTGGTGCCGTCGGCCAAGCTTTCCTTCAGGCGCAGGAAGTAGTACTCGTTGACCGGGCGGTCGTCGCGGAGAGATTCAGCGTCGGACCGGAGCAGGCTCTCCAGCGGGACTTCGGTCTCGAGGACGCGCCGGAACTGCTCCGCGGCGGTCGTCGCCGGGCCCCACTCGAGGAGATCGGCGACGGCCTCCGGAGGGAGGCGGGCGGCGAGCTCCTCTCCGGTCTCTGCCTCGAGCCGTTCCTGGCTGGCGAGGATGTGAAGACCCCAGCCTTCGATCGAGCTGAACAGGCGGACGTGGCGGAAGTTCTCCTTCACCGCGGCGACGATAGCCGACATGAGGAGCTCATCGCCGGCCGGAATCCACTGCTGCAGAACTCCCCCCGGTGCCAGCCTCGGTCGCGCGACTTCGTAGAACTCCGCCGAGTACAGCAGGCTCGACCCGGCGGCGTAGACCGGGGGTGGAGGATCGACGACGATGACGTCGTAGAGATCGGTCGAGCGGGCGAGGAAGCGCCGGCCGTCGTCGACGACGACCCGCGCCCCCGGAGCCGAGAAAGCCTGCCGCGCGTCCGGGTGGAAGTAGGGCGCGAGCTCCGCCACGCTGGGAACCAGCTCGACGGCCGTTGCGGGCGACTGCCAGGAGAGCGCGGAGCGCAGCGTCGTGCCCATGCCGAGACAGATGACCAACGTCCCGCGGGTCGGTTTCGAGGTGCGAAAAGCGAGCGGCAAGTGCGCCATCATCTTCGTGATCGGCGTCAGGTGCGTCATGCCGATGCCGTTGACGAGCAGTCTCTTGCTCATTCCTGAGCCCGCGGCGGTCACGGTCGCGGTGGAGTCGCGGCGTACCGTCGCCCCGGGCAGCGTCGACTCGAACCCGTGCGTCGCCACGGTGGCGACGACCGCCAGCATGGAAGTCGCGGCCGTGGCTAGCCAGCGTCGATGCAGCGCCACCGCGCTCGCCGCCAGAGGCAACGCGAGCAGGGTCAGGACCCAGCGCTCGTCGAGGAGTGGCAAGAGAACGAAACCGGCGACGAGCGGGCCGAGGATGCAACCGACGACGTTGACGGCGTAGGCAAGTCCGGCCGCCCGTGGATGGCCTGCGGAATAGCGATCCACGAGCAGCGGAGTGATGAAACCGGTGGCGGCGCTGAACGGTGCGATGCCGAGGATCAGGCGCGCGACCGCCTCGAAGCGGAAAAGGCCGGGGATCGATCCGCCGATGGCGAGCGAGAAGCGAGGGTCGGTCGCCAGCGCGGCGAGCGCGATGAACATCGGCAGGGCGATCCAGGCCGCGCGCTCCCATCGCGCGACCGACGCCTCGGGAAGCGAGCGGTAGATGAGGCTGCCGCAGAAGGTGGCGACAAGGTAGACCGCGAGCAGCACGGCAAAGGCGTAGACCATGGTGCTCAAGTAGGGCGTATATTGCCGAACCCAGACGACCTCGGCGGCCATGCTCACCAGGCCGGTAAGGAACAGGGCGCCGAGAACGGCTCCGCCGCGGCTCGCCCGCCTCGGCAGCTCCTCCTCGACGGCGATCGGTGTCTCCGAAGCGCGGCCCCGGAGGGCCAGAAGCGCGAGCGCGGCGACGAGAAAGTTGAGCGCGGCGGCGAACCGCAGGGTGCCGGCGAAACCGAAGAGCTCGATCAGCACGAACGCCGAGAGCAGCGTGCCGAGGGCGCCACCGGCGACGTTGGCGGCATAGAGGTAGCTGAAAGACCGCGACGGGTGCGACGGGCGGGGTCCGCTGCTCGTTTCGCCGTCCGGGTCGGGGCCGGCCGCCTCGAGAACCCGCAACGCCAGCGGCAGGGTGGCACCCATGGCAAAGCAGAACGGCAGCAGGACGATCGTCAACCAGGCGCCCGAGAGGGCGAAATGCGAGGCAGAAGCCGAACCGGCGCCGACCTGACCGACCCACCTTCCGCCCACTTCGAGGGCCAGGGGCACGATCCAGGCCGAGAGGCCGATCCCGAGCTCGGCACAAGCGTAGACCCGCAGTGCCGCGGCGGGGCTTCGGCCGTGGCGCCGCAGCCAAGCCCCGGCACCCCAGCTGCCGGTCGCGAGTCCCGCCATGAACACCGAAAGGACGAGCGAGACGATTGCGGCGTTGACGCCGAATCCCGCCATGCCCAGGCGCAGCCAGACCACCTGATAGACGAGGCTGCAGAATCCCGAGAGGAAGAAGAAGAGGAAGAACGCGATCCGCAAGCGCGCGAAACTAGCACACCGATCGCTCTCGGGCGTGAGGAGCAATCGTCAGTCGCGGGCCGCGCTGCGGCTTGGCTCAGGTGCGTTCGCCATCGCCTCACGGATCGCGGCGAGGAACTCGTCGACGTCTTCTTCGGCGGTGGCCCAGCTGGTCATCCAGCGGACTTCGTGGAGCGGTTCGTTCCAGAGGTAAAAGTGAAACTCCTGCTGCAGCCGTTGCGTCACCGAGGGCGGCAGGATGGCGAAGACCGCGCTCGCTTCGACCTTCTGAGTGATCTCGATGCCGGCGAGCGTGCGAACTCCGGCGGCCAGTCGCTGGGCCATGGCGTTCGCATGCTGGGCGTTGCGCAGCCAGAGGTCGCCTTCGGCGAGGGCGAGGAACTGCGCCGCCAGGAAGCGCATCTTCGAAGCGAGTTGCATCGACTGCTTGCGCAGGAAGCGGAGCTCGCTTGCCAGCGCCGGATCGAAGACCACGATCGCCTCCGCTCCCATCGCGCCGTTCTTGGTGGCGCCGAAGGAGAGGATGTCGACGCCGACGTCCCGGGTGATCGAGCGGAGCGGGAGCGCCAGCGCAGCCGCGGCGTTGGCGATCCGCGCGCCGTCCATGTGGACGCGCATTCCGAGCTCGCGCGCCGTGCCGCATACGGCGGCGAGCTCATCGCGGCTGTACACCGTGCCGTA
>JAYTAM010000206.1:0-8139 GCA_043737505.1 Thermoanaerobaculia bacterium | reverse complement strand
GCGATCTCGGGGGCTGCGCTCGCGACGAACAACGCCGCCAACGCGACGCAGGGTCGTGGCATCTCGGCCTGCATCACCGACTTCGTTCCCGGCCAGGTTTATGCCTTCGGCGCCGACCTCCGATTTCCGCCCGGGCAGGTGCGGACCGGTTCCGCGCTCATGAGGCTGGTCTTCCTGGCGAGCAACGATTGCACCGGCTTCAGCCGAACGAGCGTCGATTCGGCCCCGCTCGACACCTCGAACCTCGGAAACTGGGTTCGTCTTGAGTCGACCGGCGTCCCGACGGAGGACGACGGCAGCATCGCCCTGGTCGCGAGACTCATCAAGAACGAAGCTGGCGGCTCCCTCGAGCTCGATGTCGACGGCGCATTCTTCGTCCCGGGCGATGGCTTCATCTTCGCCGACGGCTTCGAGCGCCAGTCGACCTGCCACTGGTCCACGACCAGTTTCTGATCGCCCGCCGTCAGGTGAGCGAACTCGCGCCAAGCCCGAAAAAGGCGGCGAGGGCGCACCTCCCGAAAGTCAAGGGCCCGAAGGACCGACGCATACGCGGATGCGGCCATCGCCGGTTGTGTTACTTTCCTGGGCAGTTCTTCTGCAGAGATTTTCCCGAGGTCCGTCCACGGCTCACGGGAAAGGGAGCCGCATAGATGGTCACGCGAGCAGCCGCTTTTCTCGTCCTTGCTGTTGCCGTGAATGGCAGCATGGTCCACGCCTCCGAACCGCTCTACTCGGGGACCCATCTCGAGACCCATGCCTTTGTATCGGGTGCGGACCTTGCCAGCGGACAGTGGGTGAGCCTCCCTCTTGACGAGAGGTGTCGGGAAACGATCTCTGCCTACCTTGGCATGACTTCCAGCCCCGCGACCTCGAGCGAGCCCGTAGTTCCGAGAGTGGCGCCGCGAGACCAGCCCGAACCGATCACAACATTGAAAGCCATCGAACCCGCGAGTGAGGTCCTGATCGGAAGAATCGTTCACATAGAAGCCGGCTTGCACTGCACCCGACTGAATGTCGTGCGCCGAATCGACATCGAAGTCGAGGAAGCACTCAGGGGGGGGTTCTCTCCGGGGGATCGATTTGCAGTTCTGGAAGACGGCGGCTGGTTCGACGCTCTCGGGGTGAGATTCCTGGCTGCGGAGTCGAGCTTCTACCCGCCTGCCGCGGTGGGTGATCGCAACCTTATAGCTGGCTATTCTCTCTCACCAGGAGCGCCCACGGCCTTTCCGGAAATTGTGCGCTTTCGCCTCGAGGGAGATGCCCTCGAACCAGCGGGGGCGCCGTTGGTGGTCGACCGGGAGCCGCAGTCGCTTTCTCGTGTCCGGGAGTTCATCGAGTCCAAGAAGTGAGCTCAGTAGGCTCGAAGCTCAGTCAAGCAAAGCTGAGACGCAGGTAGTTGCTCGCCTCCTCTCCCTTGGCTCTCTCGCGGGCGCGGACCTTGGCGTTCGCGGTGCTGGCGACACTCTCTTTCGCCGCAGCTTCCGAAGCTTCCTGCATCGCCACGCGCCCGCCGGAGCGCGATCTCTGGATCGAAGTTGTGTCTTGCTCGGACCAGGCGCTGGAGGAGGTCTCGAGCGAGCTCTTCCTTCAGGCGGTCGGTCGCACGGATCAAGACTGGACAGCCGGCGCGTTGCCTCGCGCGACGAAGCTGCTGCGCGAAACTCCTGGCGTGCTGATTGTGGCTCGCGAGCAAGCGTTCGCGGATTCGACGCAGCCTTTCTCCAGGGCTACTGCGGAGGGATTGTTCGACACTCTGTACTCCGATCGACCCGGGGTCTGGCAGAGCTCAGGCATCCAACCCGAGCGGCGCTACTACCTCGGGTCGGCTATCGCGACCTGCGAGGCGCTCCTGGAATCCCGGCGGCACGTCGTCCGAGAGGTCTTCAACTGTTGCGACACCGGTCGAGGGCCCGGGCTGTCCTGCATTCTCCAGGTGTCCGAGCTCGTGCCGAGCGTGAAGGCCCCGCCGACGCCGGAGGAGCTCTCCGCTGCCGCAGAGCCGAAGGAGCGCCCGGCACTTCGCTGAGGCGCGCTCGGCTCGCGCCGTGGACCTCCGCCGCCAGGTAGCGAGGTAGCTACGCAAGTCGCGCCGCGGCTCATGGCTCCGTCACACTCCACTCGAACGTCGAGCCGCCCTCGAATCCGTCCGAGAAGAAGGAGCCGTAGAGCACCGTCTCCCGCCCGCTGTTGGCGACCGTCGGTTCGTTCCAGTACGGGATGCCGATGACGAGGTCGGCGTAGCCGTCGTCGTCGAAGTCGCCGATGCCGAGCGCGCGGCCGGCGTCGGAGCTGTTCTGCACTCCGGGCGGTAGCCCTGAGTTGCCGATAGAGAGGAAGCGGTAGGCGCCGTAGTCGCCGGCCACGTTGAAGCTCGTGAGGACTGCCACGCCGCCGCGGTCGGCGCCGCCGACGTCTTCGAGCGGGATCCCCATCGCGAGATCCGCGGCACCATCGCCGTTCCAGTCGCCCGCAGCCAGAGCGTGGCCGAAGTTCTCGTTCGGGCCGTCGTACGACGGCATACCGAAGATCGAGCTCTGGAGGTACTGCTTGACGCGCGTCGGCGTGAAGGCGTCCGGCGAGCCGAACGACAGGAGGACCATGCCGGTGTTGGCGCTCGCGCCGATGTCCTCCGAAGGATTGCCCATCGCGAGGTCGTCGTAGCCGTCGTAGTCGAAGTCGCCGGCGGCTAAAGCCTGACCGAAGCGGTCGCCGAGCTCGCTGGCACCGGATCCGAGGAGTAAGTCCTCGGTCCAGAGGGCGTTCTGGGCAAAGTCGAAGCGGGACGAGCTGCCGATGAAGATCTGCACTGCGCCGAACCCCTCCTCGCCCGGAACGCCCACCGCCAGATCGTCGCGAAAGTCATGATTGAGATCGACCGCCGCGAGCGCGGCGCCGAACTCGTCGCCCGCCTGGGGGATGTCATGCACACCCGGAGTCTCCTGGTTGACCTGGTGGTAGTCGGTCGGGACAAGACCGCCGAAATGACCGTAGTAGACGAAAACCCGGCCGGCCCGGACCAAGCTCGAGCCGTCATGGACCAGGCCCTGCGGCTGGCCGATCGCGAGGTCCCCCCAGCCGTCGAGGTCGAAGTCGCCGGCGGCGAGCGCCGCGCCGAAGCGGTCGACGGAGGTCCCGCCGATCCAATGCTCGGCTGCGAGCTGAATCCCGGAGGGGAGCCCATAGTGGATCGCGACACCATCTCCGGGCGCACCAACGGCGAGGTCGGCGTAGCCGTCGCCGTTGAAGTCGCCCGAGGCCAGCGCGAAGCCGTACTCGTCGTTCGACTCGGGCGCGTCCAGGCTGCCGCTCGCATACTGCGACAGGAAAGTGTCGGCGATTCCCGCGCTCAGGCCGCCGGGCCCGCCCCAACGCACGATGACGGCACCGGTGTTGTCGAGACCGCCGCCGGCGAGCCCGTTGTCGTAGGGCATTCCGGTCGCGAGGTCGGCGTAGCCGTCGTCGTTGAAGTCGCCGCTCGCGAATGACCAGCCGAAGCGATCGCCCGCCTCGGGCTCGAAGAAGAACAGGTCCTCATTCCCGAAGCTCTGCGCCCGCACGGACGAAAGCCCCACGGACGCCGCCGGCCCGGTGGGCAGGGTGAGGCTCAGGGCGAGCAGTACGGCAATCGAAGTCGAACGAGGGGGAAAGCGGAAGATCAGGGAAGTGGTTTCCATATCTGGCTACGCGCAATGCGCCGCCAAGAGAGATCACCGCCCCGCGTCAGGGCGTATCGGGCCAGGCGTTCGCCGTGCCGTCTTCGAAGCCGTCACCGAAGAGTCGCGTGTCGGCGACGTAGAGGCGGAAGCGGCCGTCGATGTCTTGATCGGAGAGGTAGATCGTCCCGGCGCTGTCGGGGAAGATCTCGAAGGCGGTGACCTCTCCGCCGGCGACCGGCTCTTCGTTGAGGCGGGCGTCCTGGAAGTAGCTGCCAAAGAGCTTCTGCTCGCCGAGGCCACGGCTGTCGCCCGGCGCGTCTTCGTCGTAGATGTAGACCACCCTGGCGCCGTCGGGATGGAGCTTGTACTGCGTGTCCGCCGAGCGGCCGAAGGCGAACATGCCGTCGTTGGTCAGCAGCTCTTCCGGCTCCGAGCCGTCGGCGGGAACGCGATAGAGATCCCAGCGGTCGTCCTCCTCGAAGTCGGCGCGGAAGACCACGCTGCTGCCATCGGGAGTGAACTTCACCGTCGTCACGTCGCGAGCCGCGGACGAGAGCGTCGTCAACGGCACCGTCTGCGACGACGGCCCGGCGATCGGTACCGACCAGGCGAGCACGCGTTCGTTCACCGTCGGATCGGAGAGATAAGCGACGCTCGAGCTGTCGGGCGAGATCTCGAGCTGCGTCACGTCCGTCTCCGAGCTCCCGCTCTCGCTCAGGCGGATGAGCGACCCCGCGGGCCCTGCGAACGGGACGCTCCAGAGCTCGTCTTTTTCGAACGTGACCTTGTCGGCGATAAAGACGATCCGCGCGCCGTCGAGTGAGCTGCGGATCGACCCGATGCCGCCGCCATTCGCGAACGCGCCGCCGAGCGAAACCGCAGAGGCGGCGGGGCCGGCGAGCGGCACGCTCCAGAGCTGATTGTGCTGCGGGCCGTTCGAGGTCGCGCATTGATGCGTGTAGGCGATCCGGCCGGACGCGCCGTCCAGCGCCGCGAGCTGGGTCTGGCAGCCCGCCGGAGTCGCGTTCAGGAGGTAGGTGCCGCTGGCGGCCGGCCCCACACCCGGCGCGCTCCAGATGCGCATCGTCGCCGCCGAGGCGTCGTGGAAGACAATGAGGACGCGCTCCGGCTGGCCGAGCAGGAACATCGACGTCTGCGCGTCGCCTGCCTCGAAGCCCGGATCCACCCGGACGCTCGAAGCGGCGGGCCCGGCTGCCGGGACTGTCCAGCCGCCGCGGCCAGCAGCCGTATCGGCGAGATAGAGTACCCGTCCGGAGGTCGGGCTGATGTAGAAGTACAGGACTCCGTCGCCGGTGACCGGCAGGTTCAGCTTGATGGCGGAGGCCGGCGTGCCGGAGAGGGGCGCGCTCCAGACCTCCACCAGCCCGTTCGTTTCGAGGTCGCCGGCGTAGACGACGCGGCCGTCGGCGGTGAGCTCGAGCCGGTTGACCGTTCCGACCGGCGCATACGGCGACAGGCGATGGAGCTCCGAGCCGTTGCGGCGCATCGAATAGACCGCTTCGGCGCCGGCGTTTTCGACGTCGCCGACGAAGGCGACCCACTCCCCCCGCCGGTCGACCAGCCATCGGAAGCTGACGCTCGAGAGCGCTTCGCCCGTCGGTGTGAGCTGGCGGCGAACGTAGGGCGGCGGAGTGGAGATCGTCTGCGCGGCGGCCTGGGCCGTCCACAGGGCGCCGGCAAGGACGGCGGTCCATACGGCGACGCTCGCGGCCCACGCGCCTCGGGCGCGGGACGGCCGGAGGCGCGTCGGGGGAGGAGTGCGCTTCGTCGGCAGCGGGGTGGAGTAGGGGGCGTGGGGGGCGTGGGAGGAGCTCATCTCTATGCAGAACGGAAACGAGGTCCAGCGAGCGACAGCGCAGGTGCCTCCGGCGGCGTAGGATCTGGCGATGCCTCCGGGAAGCGAGCGGCGGGGCCCGAGATGAGCGCCGAGGTCGCCGAGCTCTTCGCCCGTGCGCTCGACCTCGCAGCCGGCGACCGCGAGCGCTTTGTCGCTGAGGTTCGAGCCCGCGACCCGGCGATCGCCGCCCAGCTCGTCCGCCTCCTCGCGCGCGAAGGCGACACGGATTCACCACTCGACCGCTCGCCGTGGGCGGAGTTCCAGGCGGCCGCGGAAGATCCGCCGCCGCTTCCGGCGACAATCGGACCCTATCGGATCCTCCGCGAGCTCGGTCGCGGCGGCATGGGGCGCGTCTATCTCGCCGAAGAGGCCACCGCAGACTTCACCCGCACGTTGGCGCTCAAAGTCATCGACTCGCCGTTCGCCGACGGCGAAGCGGTGCGTCGCTTCCGCGAAGAGCTACGGATCCTCTCGCAACTCGAGCATCCCGGGATCGCCCGCTTTGTGCAGGGCGGCCGGTCGCCCGAAGGCGTCTGGTATCTCGCGCTCGAATACGTGGACGGGATCGATCTGCTCGCCTGGTCCGACGAGCGGGGGCTCGACGTCGAGGGACGGGTCCGGCTTTTTCTCGCGGCGCTCGAGCCGATCGGTTACGCGCACGGACTCGGCGTCGTCCACCGGGACTTGAAGCCGCGCCATCTGCTGGTCGACACCCAAGGCCGGCCGCGCCTCCTCGACTTCGGCCTCTCCAAGCTCGTCGAGCCCGGCGGTATCGCCGCGACACGCACCGGTCAGCAGGCGCTCACGCCGGCGTACGCGAGCCCGGAGCAGTATCGCGGCGAACCGGTGACGCCGGCCTCCGACGTCTTCTCGCTCGGCGTGATCCTCTTCGAGTTGCTCGCCGGTTCGCGACCTTTCGCCCGGGCCACGACTCACCACGAGCTCGAGCGGAACGTCCTCGAAACCGATACCGAGCGCCCGTCGCTCGTCGCGCGCCGGAGAGGCCCCGACGGGGTAGCGCGCCGAGCGCCCCGAGCGAGTGGCGCCGCGCTCGATCGCGACCTCGATGAGATCTGTCTGCGGGCGCTCCGCAAGCCTCCCGGCGAACGCTACGTCGATGCCGGCGCGCTGGCCGACGACCTGCGGCGAGCCCTGGCGGGCGAGCCGATCGTCGCCCGTCGCGGCGGACGGCGATACCGGGCGGTACGGTTCGTCGCGCGCCAGCGCACGCGCCTGGCGCTCGCCGGCGCACTCGCTGTCGCCTTGGTCGCCGGGGTCGTCGCCTTCGACGCCCGGCGCGACGCGAAACCGCTCCCGGCGCCAGAGCCGCTCGCGGCGCCTTCATTCCTCTTGCGGCCCACCCCACCCTCCGCCGAGGTCGAGCGCGAGCTCGCACGACGGCCGGGCGACATCTCGACCGCCGCGGTGCTCGTGCGGGCGCTGATCCGCGAAGGCCGGGTCGCCGAGGCCGAAGTCGCGATCGGCCGGCTGCGCCAGCTTCCCGGCGCCGCGGCCGATCCGGTGGCCGACTACGTCGACGGCCTGCTCGCGACCGCCAAGGGAGAGACGCAGCGGGCGCTCGCTTCCACGACGCGGGGGCTCGAACGAGCGCTCGCCACCGGACGCGGCGATCTCGTCCCGATGCTGCGTCTCGGGCGCGCGCGGTCGCTCTCGGATCTCGGCCGGCTGGAAGCGTCGCTGGCCGAGACTCGCAATGCGCGGCGCGAAGCCGAGAGAGCCGGCGACGACGTGGCGACCGCCGTGGCGTTGAACGATCTCGCCGTGTCGGCGCTCGCCAGCGGCCGGTTCGACGCCGGCGAGAAGCTTCTCGCGCTCGCCCTGCCCGTGGCGCGCCGCGCCGGGGACGACGCGCGCCTCGCTTTCATCGGGATAAACCTAGGCGCAGCCGTGCATCTGCGCGGACGTCCCGACCTCGGTGAAGAGCGCGTCCGCGAAGCGATTCTCCTCTTCGAGAAGGTGCGCAACCGGCGTCGCGTGGCGATTAGCCGTGTCGCCCTGGTGGAGATCCTCTGGGACCGCGGAGCGAGCGCCGAGGCCAGGTCGATGCTCGAGACTGCGCTCGCTGAACTGCGCGAAGTCGAGGACCACTTCTCGCTCGCTTCCGCGCTCTCGCTGCGCGCCCGCATCGACCTGGAAAACGGCAATCTGACCGCAGTCGACGAAGCCCTCGCACCGATCGAGAAGAGCGTCCAGGCGAGCGGAACCCCGGCGCGGCTCGTGCTCGCGGCGGACCTTCGCGGCCGACTCGCGAGCGCGCGCGGGCGTTTCGACGAAGCGCTCCGCGAGCTCGATTCAGCGCGCCAACTGGCCGTGGAGTTCGGCCAGGCCGAGAGTGTCGTCGACGAAACGCTAGCTGCCGCCCGCGTCGAGCTCGCCGGCACCCGGGGCGATCGCGCCGATCGCGCCGATCGCGCCGCGCAACGTCTCGCGGCGCTCGACCCGACGGCTACCGACGGCGCGGACACCAACCCGCGCTTCGCGCTCACGCTGCTGTGGACGCGAATCGATCTCGCGCGCGGCAGGGTCGCCGAGGCCCGGAGCCGAATCGACGAGCTCGGCGACGGAGCGACCTCTCCCAGCCTCGAGCGCCGCCTGGGCTTCCTG
>JAYTAM010000205.1:0-3577 GCA_043737505.1 Thermoanaerobaculia bacterium | reverse complement strand
CCGTGCGCGATCTCGTTGCCACGGCACTCGGAGAACGCGGCTACCGCGTGCTGACCGCCGCCGGGGCCGAGGAGGCGATGCAGCGGGAGCGCGAGCATGCCGGACCGATCGACCTGCTGATCACCGACGTCGTGATGCGGGGAATGCGCGGCCCCGAGCTCGCGCGCCGGATCCGGGAGCGCCGCCCTTCGATCCCGGTGCTCTTCATGTCGGGGTACCCGGATGACGCGCTCAACGTCGGCGGCTCTCTCGACGGCGGTACGGCCTTCCTTCAGAAGCCGTTCCGGGTGAGCGCGCTCGGCGCCAAGGTCGCCGACGTCCTGCGGGCGCCCCGGTCGACGCCGGAGAACGGCTAGGCGCATGGTCGGAGCCGACCCTCCCACGTGCCTGCCGGCGCTCCCCGGAGCGGCCTGGTGAGCGCTTCGGCGACCCAGGTTCGGGTTCGCTTCGCTACCCGGGCCGATCTCGGGACGATCCTCGATTTCATCCGCCAACTGGCCGAGTACGAGAAGCTGGCGCACGAGGTCGTCGCCGATGAGGCCACGCTCGCCGGACATCTCTTCGGCGCGCGCCCGATGGCCGAGGTGCTGATCGCCGAGGTCGACGATGCCGCCAAAGTCGCCAATGCCGCCGACATCGCCGATACCGTCGACACCGCCGGCTTCGCCCTCTTCTTCCACAACTTCTCGACCTTTCTAGGCCGCCCCGGGATCTACCTCGAGGACCTTTTCGTCCGCCCCGAAATGCGCGGCTCGGGAGTCGGCGGCGCGCTGCTCGCCCATCTCGCCCGGGTCGCCGTCGAGCGCGGCTGCGGCCGTTTCGAGTGGTCGGTGCTCGACTGGAACGAATCGGCGATCGGCTTCTACCGCGGCCTCGGGGCAGAACCGCTCGACGGATGGACGGTGTTCCGGGTGACTGGCGAGGCGTTGCAGCGCCTGGCGGAGCGCGCGCGATGAACCCGCGCGCCCGGGCGCTCATCCAGGAGCTCGGCCTCGCTCCCCACCCGGAGGGCGGCTACTTCGCCGAGCTCTTCCGGTCGCCGCGCGAGGTCGATCCACTCGACGGCCGCGGGCGCCGCTCGGCGCTCACCGGCGTCTGGTTCCTGATGCTCGCCGGGCAGCGGAGCGCCTGGCACGTCGTCGACTCGGACGAGATCTGGCTGCACTTCGAGGGCGCCGATGTCCGTCTGTGGACGTTCGATGCGGCAACCGGCCAGCTGGGCTCGGAGCTGCTCGGGCCACTCGGTCCCGGGAGAGCCCCGCAGCGCCTGGTGCCGGCGGGCATCTGGCAGGCGGCCGAGCCGCTCGGCGAGTTCTCCTTCACCGGCGCCGCCGTCGGCCCCGGCTTCGACTTCGCCGACTTTCGCATGCTGGCCGACGAGCCCGCGGCGAGGGCCGCGCTCGCCGAGGCGGATCGGGACCTCCTGAGGTTGCTTTAGATGAGCCTGGTCGGAACGACGATCGGGCACATCCGTTTCGAGGCCCTCCTCGGCGTGGGGGGAATGGGCGAGGTCTATCGCGCCGTCGACGAGAAGCTCCAGCGGGTCGTGGCGGTGAAGACGATCCGCGCCGAGCACCGCCTCTCGGGCACCGCCCGCGCGCGCTTTCTGCGCGAGGCGCGGATCCTCTCGCGCCTCGCCAATCCGCTCATCTGCCAGGTCTACGACCTCATCGAATCCGAGGAGGCCGACCTCCTGGTCCTCGAGTTCGTCGACGGCGAAACTCTCGACGATCTGCGCTCCGGCCGGAGACTCGCCGAGCGTGAGGTCCTCGAGCTGGGCGCGCGGATCGCCGAGGCGCTGACGGTCGCGCACCGCGAGCACATCATCCATCGCGACCTCAAACCGGCCAACATCATGGTGCTCTCTTCCGGCGCGGTGAAAGTCCTCGACTTCGGCATCGCGCGCTCGAGCACCGACGATGCCGCCGGCTTCGAACCCGCAGGCGAGAGCGCTCCGTCGCCCGGGAGCGCGGCACCCACGCTCCCGCCGGGGCACGATCCCGAGAGCACGATCGCCCTGGGTGGGCGCGAAGAGGGCGCCTCCTTCTCGGCGGCGCTCACGCAGCAGGGATCGATCGTCGGGACGATCCTCTACATGAGCCCGGAGCAGGCTTCGGGAGACGAGCTTTCCGAAGCGAGCGACATCTTCTCGTTCGGCATCCTCCTGCAGGAGCTGCTGACCGGCAGATCGCCCTACCCGTTCGAACCGGTGCCGCAGCTCCTGATGCGCGTTGCCCAGAACGGCAGTCTGCCGATCCTGGCCACCGACGGCATCGACGCCGAGGTGTCGCGGCTGGTCGAGGATCTGAAGCATCCGATCCCGGCACGGAGGCCGACCGCCGGCGAGTGTCTCGAACGGCTGCGATTCCTGCTCGACAAACCGCAGCGCCTGCGGCGGCGGCGGCTGAAGGTCGCCGCGATCTCGATCTCATTTGCCCTGCTCACCATCGTCCTCGCCGTCGTCTCCTTTCTCGCCGTGCGCGAGAAACGCGCCCGCACGCGCGCCGAGAGCCTCGCCGTCGATCTCGAACGTGAGGCGACCCGCGCCAACCGCGAAGCGAGGACGGCGAACCGGGTGGTCGAGTTTCTGGTCGATCTGTTCGAGCAGGCGGATCCCAAGAAGTCGCAGGGGCGCGAGGTCTCGGTACGCGAGATCGTCGATCTCGGCAGCCAGCGCATCACCCGGCAGCTCGCCGACGAGCCGCTGATCCAGGCGCGCCTGCAGGACACGCTCGGCTCCATCACCTGGCGGCTGGGGGATCTCGCTTCTGCGGCGACCCTGCTCGAGCAGTCCCTGACAACCGAAGAGCGCGAGCGCGGAGCGGACGATCCTGTAGTGGCTGAAGTTCTCTCGCACCTGGGGGCGGTCTACGTCGACCTCAACCGTTTCCCGGAGGCCGGCGAGGCGCTGGCCCGCGCCGAGTCGATCTTCGGCCGGCAGCCGGCTCTGCCGGTCGCGGATCTCGCGCGCACGTTGAACCTGATCGGCGCCCTCGCCTACAAGCAGGGCGATCTGGTCACGGCGGAGGCGCGCTATTCGCGCTCGCTCGAGCTCCTGCGCGGCGAGGCGCAACCGCCGCCTCGCGAGGTCGCGCTGGCGCTCAACAACCTGGCGATTCTGGCCTGGCGGCGGGCCGATTTCGTCACCGCCGAGGCGCGCTTCCGCGAGGCGCTGGTGCTCAACGAGGAACTGCTCGGCGCCAATCACCCGCATCTCGCGGCGCAATTGAACAACATGGGGATCCTGGCGCGCGACCTCGGAAACTTCGACGAATCCGAGCGTCTACACCACCGCGCACTGGAAATCGCGGAGAAGGCGCTCGGCCCGAAACACCCCGACGTCGCCTCGATTCTCAACAGCCTCGCGCGTCTCTACGGCAAGCTTGGACGGATCGACGAGGGCAGCGTGCTGCTCGAAAGAGCGCTCGAGATCAGCCGCTCGACGTACGGGCCGAAGCACGCGGAGACCGGCACCACCATGGTGCGGCTCGGCGACTTCGAACGCCAGACGGGGAGGCTGCCGCGCGCGGAGCCGCTGATCGCCGGCGGCAAGGCCGTGCTCACCGCCGCCCTCGGG
>JAYTAM010000204.1:0-3579 GCA_043737505.1 Thermoanaerobaculia bacterium | reverse complement strand
CGACTACGCCGCTACGGCAGCCCCGCTCGGCGCCGCCAAGGCTGGCCTGTCGCAGGATCTCGACCGGCTCGCCGCCTATGTCGCCTCGCTCGGGCCCGAATCCGTTCCACGCAGCCCGTTCCGCAACCCGGACGGCAGCATGACGGCCGCCGGAGTTGCCGGCCGGGCGCGCTTCCGCTCGCTCGGCTGCACCGACTGCCATCGCGGACCTGGCTTCACCGATTCGATCCTCGGCGCAACGACCGGAGCCACTCTTCACGACGTCGGAACGCTGCGCACGACCTCGGGCGGCCGGCTGGGCGAGCCGCTCACCGGGATCGACACGCCGACCCTCGTCGGGCTATGGACGCAGTCGCGCCTCCTCCATGACGGCGCCGCCGCGTCTCTTGACGGCCTCTTCACGATCACCGGCGGTGCGGTCTTGCCCGGCGAGGAGGCCACCCCCTCCGCCGGCGCCCAGATCGTCGACAACTACGTCGAGCTCAACAACGACGACACCGCTCACGGCAGGGCCTACGCCGCGCTCGGCCCGAACGGTGCGCGGATCACTTTTCCGGGAGTGGACGGCGGCAGCGGCGGTCTCGGTGCCCTCGAGCTCCGCTTCAGCAGCTCCGGAGCCGCGCAGGTGAGCGTCTCGGTGAACGGGGTGGCGCAGAACCTGGCTCTCCCGGCGGTGGGCAACAATCCCTCGTGGCGGCACACCAACTGGCGCGCTGCGCGACTCGAAGGAGTCCTGTTCGCCCCCGGGACGGCGAACACGGTCGAGATCACCGGCACCAGCGCCTTCCCGAACCTGAGTCTCGACGAGATCACCGTCTCGCGGCCGAACGAGCTTCTCCTCGCGGCCCCCCACCGCGTCGCCGGTGCGCTGACGCCCGGACAGCGAGCTGAGCTCACCGCCTACCTCTTGCAGCTCGACGCTACGCCCGAGGACAACCCCGGCGGCGCTGTCTTCCTCGACGGATTCGCCTCGGGCGGCAGCGGCGCCTGGTCTTCGACGGTGCCCTGAGCGTGTCCTGAGGCGGTTATCATCGCGGAGTGGGTAACCGGCCGCTCCTCGCCACGGCGCTGCGCATCGCCGGCTACGGCGCACTCTGCGGCCTGCTGCTGGTCGCCCTCCGCTGGATGGACTACCGCTGGCTGGTGGTCGAGCACTCGGTGGAGATCTGGGGCGGGCTCATCGCGGCCCTTTTCTCGGCGCTCGGCATCGCCCTCGGCCTGCGACTGACGCGGCGGCGGGTGGAGCACATCCTGGTTCACATCGAAGTGCCCGTCGAGGTTCCGGTCGAGGTTCCGGTGCAGGTCTTCGTTCCCCGGGACGCGCCCTTCGCGGTCGACGACCGGCGCCAGAAGGAGCTCGGAGTGACGGCGCGCGAGCTCGAGATCCTGGGTCTCATCGCCGCCGGCCTGTCGAATCGCGAGATCGCCGCCCGACTCTTCGTCAGCGAGAACACGGTCAAGACCCACTCGAGCCGGCTGTTCGACAAGCTGGGCGCCCGACGCCGGACGCAGGCGGTTCAGCTCGGTCAGGCCGAAGGCCTCCTTCCGGGCGTCGCGGCTCTTCTCGCCGGGGGCGATCGTCACCCAAAAGCATGAAAACAGGCAGAATGGACCCGCCGGCCAGAAAATCATCCGAATGGGTGACGACGCCGGAGCGGCGTCCAGCCTAACGTCCGCTCCGAACCGCGACACCGGCGCCGCGGTTTCTTTCCGTCACAGGAGCAGAAGACCATGTCGATGAAGCGCACGATTCTCACCTGGGGCCTGATCGCGGGCGTCGTCTCGATCAGCATGATGCTCGCCACCTTGCCGTTCGCCGAGCGCATCGGCTTCGACTACGGCATGGTGATCGGCTATACCGCGCTGGTGCTCTCGGCGCTGCTGATCTTCCCCGGCATGCGCTCCTATCGCGACAACGTCGCGGGGGGGAAGATGACTTTCGGCCGAGGCTTTCTCGTCGGCCTGGGCATCGCCGCGGTGGCGGCGGTCTGCTACGGCATCGTCTGGGCGATCGTCTACGCCAATTTCATGCCCGACTTCTGCGACAAGTACGCGGCCTACATGATCGACAAGATCAAGGCTTCCGGGGGATCGGCGGAGAAGATCGCCGAGGCGACCGCCCAGGCGGCGCAGATGAAGCGCCTGATGGACAATCCGCTGACCAACGCCGCCATGGCCTTCCTCGAACCGTTCCCGGTCGGCCTCCTCGCGTCGCTGATCTCCGCCGGCATCCTGCGCAAGAAGTGACTCGGCCCGTTGCGCAGTCGGTCATTCGCAGATGAGAGCGGAGGCGGGATCGTTTCGCGCGCAGGAGACCGGTGTCCACATCCCGCCGCTTACCCCGTGGCCGCCGTTCTTCCCAAGGCGGCCGCCTACGGGGTGCGGGATCGGGACCCGGGCTCCGAGCACGAAACGATCCCGCCGCCGCGCCGGCGAGGTCAACGTGTTCGTGAGCGTCGTCCTCTTCCGCGACGGCTTCGAGAGCGGCAACGTCGGACCGTGGCGACAGCTCGCAGAGCGAGGGCTTTCGAATGGAATATTCTCGGAGTCGGAAACCGAGGGCTTCGACAAACCGCCGCTCGCAACCCGGAGACACCCCTGAAAGCCATCGCGCACAGCACGTAAGGGCCGCCGGAGACGATCGAGGTGCGGGAGGTGCCGCAGCCGGTGCCGGGAGACGACGAGATTCTCGTCCGGATACGCGCGGCGTCGGTGAATCGGTCGGACTGGGAGGCGCTCACCGGCGAGCCGCTCTACGCCCGCATGAACGGGCTGCGGCGGCCGCGGCGGCAGATCCTGGGCTCCGACGTCGCCGGCACCGTCGAGGCGGTGGGCAGAGGCCACACCGATTTCAAGCCGGGCGAGGCCGTCTTCGGCGAGATGGAGAGCTACAGCGACGGCTTCGCCGAACTCGTCTGCACCCGAGCCGCGGACTGGGCGCGCAAGCCGCCCGAGATGAGCTTTGGCACCGCGGCGGCCATCCCGCAGGCGGCGGTCATCGCGCTCCAGGCGCTGCGCGGCCGCGTGCGCGCCGGCCAGAGCGTCCTTCTCAACGGCGCCGGCGGCGGAGCCGGGACCTTCGCCATCCAGCTCGCCAAGTCCTACGGCGCTTACGTGACCGCCGTCGACCACGGTGCCAAGCTCGACCTCCTGCGCTCCCTCGGCGCCGACCACGTCGTCGACTACACGTGCGAAGACGTCACCCGGAGCGGGCGTCCGCACGACCTGATCCTCGACGTCGTCGCCCAGCGCTCGCCGCTCGCCTGGGCGCGCGCTCTCCGGCCGGGCGGCATCTACCTGGCCGCCGGCGGCGCGGTCGCGACCTTTCTCCAGATCCTCCTCCTCGGCCCCTGGCTCCGCTGGTCCCGCAAGAGGAGCGTGCGGATCCTGGTGGTGCGCCGCAACCGCCGCGATCTCGAAGAGGTGACCGAGCTCTGCCGCATTGGCCAGCTCGCGCCGGTCATCGAACGTACCTATCCGCTCGTCGAAGCCGCCGACGCCCTGCGCCACCTCGGCGAAGGGCAAGTCCGGGGAAAGCTCGTCCTCGACGTCGCCGGCGCCGACGGCACCTGACCGATC
>JAYTAM010000203.1:0-8175 GCA_043737505.1 Thermoanaerobaculia bacterium | reverse complement strand
GGCGACAACGTGAACCTGTCGATCGAGCTCATTGCTCCGATCGCGATGGAGAAGGGCGTACGCTTCGCGATCCGCGAAGGCGGCCGCACCATCGGCGCCGGCACCGTCACCGAAGTGGTTAAGTGATTTCCCAGCACTCGACAGCTGTCGAGTGCTTGATCTCAGCGAACCCGACAGCTGTCGGGTTCATGTAGCGACTGTCGAAGAATCGAGGATAGGACATGTTGCACGAAAAGATCCGCATCCGCCTGAAGGCGTTCGATTACCGCATCCTCGACACCTCGACCTTCGAGATCGTCGATACGGCACGTCGCACTGGAGCCCGGGTCGTCGGCCCCATTCCGCTGCCGACGCACATCTCGCGCTACACCGTGAACCGCTCGCCGCACGTAGACAAGAAGTCGCGCGAACAGTTCGAGATCCGTACGCACAAGCGTCTGCTGGACATCTACGAGCCCACGAGCGGTACGGTGGATGCCCTGATGAAGCTCGAGCTGCCCGCCGGGGTGGATGTCGAGATCAAGGCGTTCGGGAAGTAACCGGACGGCTTCAGCGTCACCCATTACCCATCGGCAATAGCGATTAGGGCCAGAGACAAGAGGGTCGGACCATGGATGGAATGCTCGGAAAGAAGCTGGGGATGACCCAGATTTTCACTGCGGACGGAGACACGGTGCAGGTTACCGTCGTCGAGCTCGGTCCGTGCGTGGTGGTCGCGCGACGGACCGCCAAGAAGGACGGCTACGACGCCGTCCAGCTCGGCCTGGTCGAAGCGAAGCCGCCGCGGCACGTCACCAAGCCGCAACAGGGACACTTCAAGAAGGCCGGAGCCACGCCGACACGGAAGCTCGCGGAGTTCGAGATTTCGGCCGATGAGCCTTGGACTGCCGGAGACCAGGTGAAGTGCACGATGTTCCAGGAGAAGGATTTCGTGGACGTCGTCGGCACCAGCAAGGGCAAGGGCTTTCAGGGTGTGATGAAGCGCCACGGCTTCAAGGGCGGTCGCGCCACCCACGGCTCGATGTTCCATCGCGCCCCGGGTTCGATCGGCGGCTCGTCGTTCCCGTCTCGTGTCTATCCCGGAATGAAGGGGACTGGACGCATGGGCGGCAAGCGGATCACGACCAAGAACCTGCTGGTGATCAAGGTCGACGAAGAGAAGAATCTGATCTATCTGCGCGGCTCGGTGCCGGGCGGCGAACATGGCTACGTCGCGCTCAAGCGCGCGAAGCGCGGCTGAGTCGGCTGGACTGGCTATAGATGGCAACGCGAGAGGTTGGTAAGCGATGAAGATCGCGGTCAAGAACTTCGACAACAAGCAGGTGAAGGAGCTGGATCTCCCCGCGGAGATCTTCTCCTACCCCTACAAGGAGCACCTGATTCACCTTGCGGTTCATGCGTACCTGGCGGGGCTCCGTTCCGGAACCCACAAGACCAAGACGCGCAGCGAGGTCTCAGGCGCGGGCAAGAAGCTGTGGAAGCAGAAGGGCACGGGGCGGGCGCGAGTCGGCAGCATCCGCAGCCCTCTCTGGCGCAAGGGTGGCACGGTCCATGGACCGGTTCCGCGCGACTACAGCCAGGACCTGTCGACGGGTGAGAAGAAGAACGCACTCAAGGCGGTGCTGTCGCGCAAGTTGAAGGAGGAGCGCATCATCGTCCTCGACAACCTCGCGATTCCGACCCACAAGACCCAGGCGCTCGAGGCGATCCTCGCCAAGGTGGGCGCGGAGGGCAAGATCCTCCTCGTCGACACGCGCGACAATCGCAATCTGGACCTGGCGTCGCGCAATCACCCGGGTTGGAAGAACGTGGACGCCCTGGCGGTCAACGTCTATGACGTCGTCGACCGGCCCTATCTGGTGGTCACCGAGCAGGCGCTCGCGCGCCTCGTGGAGGTTCTGGGAGCATGAGAATCCAGGAGATCATCCGGCGTCCGCTGATCACCGAGAAGTCGAGCCTGCAGCGTGAGAGCACCAACATTCTCACTCTCGAAGTAGACACGCGGGCCAACAAGATCGAGATTCAGCGGGCCGTCGAAACGCAGTTCAAGGTGAAGGTCGCGGAAGTTCGCGTCGCGAAGATGCACGGCAAGATCCGCCGCCAGGGTCGCTTCGCCGGACGCCGCTCGGACTGGAAAAAGGCCTTCGTCCGGCTGGCTCCGGGTGAGAAGACCATCGACTTCTTCGAAGGCGCGTAAGAAAGAGAGCTTGGGAAGATGGGTATTCGTCAACTAAAACCTACGAACGCATCGAGCCGGTTCCAGAGCTTCCCGGACTTCGGTGAGATCACGGAGAGCCGGCCCCTCAAGTCGCTGACCAGCGGCAAGATGGGCACCGGCGGCCGCAACAACCAGGGTCACCTGACCAACTGGTTCCGCGGTGGTGGCCACAAGCGTCGCTTTCGGGCGATCGACTTCAAGCGCGACAAGCACGGAGTTCCGGGCACCGTCGCTTCGGTCGAGTACGATCCGAATCGCTCCGCACGGATCGCGCTGATCCACTACGCCGACGGCGAAAAGCGCTACATCCTCGCTCCCGAGGGATTGAACGTCGGGGCGGTGGTGGTGTCGGGCGAAAAGGCCGAGATCAACCTCGGCAACTCGTTGCCGCTGCGCCTGATCCCGCTCGGCACCGTGATTCACAACATCGAGCTCAAGCGCGGCAAGGGCGGGCAGATGGTCCGCTCGGCCGGAGCCGGGGCGCAGCTGATGGCTCGCGAGGCGACCCATGTGCAGGTGAAGCTCCCTTCGGGCGAGGTTCGCAAGGTGCACGTCGAGTGTTACGCGACGATCGGCCAGGTGGGGAACCTCGAACACGAGAACGTCTCCTACGGCAAGGCTGGACGGCGGCGCTGGTTGGGCAGGAAGCCCCACAATCGCGCGGTGTCGATGAATCCGGTCGACCATCCGATGGGTGGCGGCGAGGGCAAGACCTCCGGCGGACGGCACCCCGTGACACCCTGGGGTGTTCCGACCAAGGGCTACAAGACGAGAAACAACAAGCGAACCGATCAAGTGATCGTTCGCCGCCGGGACAAGAAGTAGGAACGGAGAGTCGGCATGGCGCGTTCACTAAAGAAGGGCTACTTCATTGACAAGCATCTCCACGAGAAGGTCGTGGCGATGAATTCGAGCGGCGAGAAGCGGGTCATCAAGACCTGGTCCCGGCGATCCACGGTGATTCCGGAGATGGTCGGCCACACCCTCGCGGTGCACAATGGGACGAAGTTCATCCCGGTGTACGTCAGCGAGAACATGGTCGGTCACAAGCTGGGTGAGTTCTCCATTACCCGGACCTTCCGCGGGCATAGCGGCAAGAAGGCGGCGGAGAAGTCCGTCGCCCCCAGGCCGAAGGCGTAAGGGGAGGTCCGATATGGAAGCCATTGCTCACCTGCGGTTCCACCAGGCCTCGCCCCAGAAAGTGCGGCTGGTCGTCGATCTCATCCGCGGCATGAACGTGGAGGAGGCGGCGGTCGTGCTCCGCTTGACGAAGAAAGCGGCTGCCAAGCCGATCGAAAAGCTGCTCAAGTCGGCGGTGGCGAACGCCGAGAACCGTGACCAGAACGTCGACGTCGGCAAGCTCTACGTCAAAGAAGTCTTCGTTGACGGTGGGCCGACGCTCAAGCGCATCCAGGCGAACACCATGGGCCGCGCCTTCCGGATCCTGAAGCGCCAGAGTCACGTGACGATCAAGCTGGACACGCGCAAAGCGGGTGCCGCGGGCGCTCCCAGGAGTGCCGCCAATCCCGCCGCGAAGGCGCCGGCGAAATCGCAGAAGGCCAGCAAGCGCAACGCCAAGGGAGGGAAGTAGCCGTGGGTCAGAAAACGCATCCATACGGATTTCGGCTGGTCTACAACAAGACCTGGCACTCCCGCTGGTACGCCGAAGGTGAATACTCGAAGCTCCTGCATTCCGACTTGAAGCTCCGCGCCGACCTCAAGAAGCGCCTCGGACATGCCGGCGTCTCCGAGATCGACATCGAGCGCGCTGCAGACAAGATGCGCGTGACGATCTATACGTCGCGTCCCGGGATCATCATCGGCCGCAAGGGTGCCGAGGTCGACAAGCTGCGCGACGACCTCGCCAAGATGACCGGTCGCGAGATTCACATCAATATCCAGGAGATCCAGCGCCCCGAGCTCGACGCCCAGCTGGTGTCGGAGTCGATTGCCGGGCAGCTCGAGCGCCGGGTTTCGTTCCGCCGCGCGATGAAGAAGGCGATGGAGTCCGCCTTCCGGTTCGGCGCCAAGGGCGTGAAGATCATGGTCGCGGGCCGCCTTGGTGGCAGCGAGATCGCGCGCACCGAGTGGTATCAGGAGGGACGTCTTCCCCTGCATACCCTCAAGGCGGATATCGACTACGGCTTCGCCGAGGCGCGGACGACGTACGGAGTCATCGGTTGCAAAGTCTGGGTCTACAAGGGCGACCTTCTCAAAGAGAAGAGCCGCCGGGCGACGGCGTAAAGGAACTGAATCATGTTGATGCCGAAGAAGGTCAAGTTCAGAAAACAGCATCGCGGGCGTCGCGCAGGGATGTCGAAGGGCGGCGACTACATCGCGTTCGGAGACTTCGGGTTGCAGGCGCTCGAGCCGGCCTGGGTGACCGCTCGCCAGATCGAGGCGGGACGAATCGCCATCAGCCGGCACGTGAAGCGCGGCGGAAAGATGTGGATCCGCGTGTTTCCCGACAAGCCGTATACGAAGAAGCCGCTCGAGACCCGGATGGGCAAGGGAAAAGGTCCGCCCGAGGGTTGGGTTGCGGTGGTCAAGCCGGGCCGGATCCTGTTCGAGCTCGAGGGTGTGAGTCAGGAAGTGGCGCAGGAAGCGATGAAGCTCGCGGCGCAGAAGCTTTGCATCTTGACGAAGTTCGTCTCGCGCCACAGCGAGCTCAGGTAGAGCCCTGAGGGAATCAAGGAGCGACGTATGAAGAAAGAGAATTTGCGAGAGAAGACCGTCGCCGACCTTCGGGTCCGGGAGGGCGAGCTCGCCGAGCAGCTTTTCGCGCTCCGGCTTCAGAAGGTAGTCGGTCAGCTCGAGAAGCCGGCCAAGATCCGAACCGCCAAGCGCGAGTTGGCACGGGTGCTGACGATCATCCGCGAGAAGCAGAGCGAGGCATAAGAATGAGCACCGTGACCGAAACGAATGCGACGGCCCGTGGACGACGGCAGGAGAAGATCGGCGTCGTCGTCAGCAGCAAGATGGACAAGACGGTCGTCGTCGAAGTCGAGAAGACGATCACCCATCGGCTGTACCATCGGTACCAGAAGCGGACGTCGAAGTTCTATGCCCACGACGAGAAGAACGTGTGCACCGTAGGCGACCGAGTGAAGCTGGTGGCGACTCGCCCGCTCTCGAAGCTCAAGCGCTGGTCGGTGGCGGAAGTCCTCAAGAAGGTGGGGGAGGTCTAGTCATGATTCAGATGGGGACCATCCTCGAAGTGGCGGACAATTCCGGAGCCAAGAAGGTGTCGTGCATTCATCTGCGCGGTGCCCTCGGCCAGTACGGGCATCTCGGAGACGTGATCACCGCATCGGTCAAGGAGGCAACTCCCGACGGTACGGTCAAGAAGGGCGCGGTCGTCAAGGCCGTGATCGTCCGCACCGTACACGCCCAGAAGCGACGCGACGGAAGCTATATCCGCTTCGACACGAACGCGGCGGTTTTGATCAACGACAACCGCGAGCCGATCGGAACCCGCGTATTCGGGCCGGTTGCCCGTGAGCTCCGAGAGAAGAAGTTCATGAAGATCATCTCTCTGGCGCCGGAAGTCATCTGAGGGAGCCGCGCGAGCGGAGACAAGCGATGAAGAAGACGAAGATCAAGAAGAACGACCAGGTATTGGTGATCGCTGGCAAGGATCGGGGCTCGAAGGGAAAGGTCCTGCGGGTCTTTCCGGCTCGCGAGCTCGCGATCGTCGAACGGGTGAACATGGTGAAGCGGCACACCCGCCAGAACGCGCAAAAGGGAATCCAGGGTGGAGTCCTCGAGAAGGAAGCGCCGATCCGCCTGTCGAATCTCATGCTGATCGATCCCAACAGCGGCAAACCGACGCGCGTAGGGCGCCTCCGCCAGGCGGACGGAACCGGGGTACGCGTCGCCAAAAAGAGCGGCGCTACTCTGAACTAGGAGTCGAGTGATCATGGCGAAAACCAAGACGCAGGGCGAAGCAAAGGAAAAGGCGCAGGACAGTGGACCGAAGAGGGCCACGCCTGAAGGGTATGAACCCCGGCTGCGCAAGCACTACAAGGACGATGTGATTCCGAAGCTGATGAAGGAGTTCAGCATCGAGAACGGCATGGCCGTGCCCCGGCTGGAAAAGATCGTCATCAACATGGGACTCGGAGAGGCCATCCAGAACATCAAGATCCTGGACGACGGTGTGAACGAGCTGGCGGCCATCGCCGGTCAGCGTCCGTCGGTCCGCCGTTCGCGCAAGTCGATCGCGCAGTTCAAGCTGCGCGAGGGCATGCCGATCGGCTGCAGCGTCACGCTGCGCGGGACGCGGATGTGGGAGTTCATGGACCGCTTCGTGAGTATCGCTCTGCCGCGCGTCCGGGACTTCCGGGGCGCGCCGACCAAGAGCTTCGACGGGCGAGGCAACTACACGATGGGTATTCGCGATCACCTGATCTTCCAGGAGATCGATATGAACAAGGTCGAGCGGCCGAAGGGGATGAACATCACCTTCGTCACGACCGCTGAGAACGACGAGCAGGCGCTGCATCTGCTGCGCGGCCTCGGCGTTCCGTTCGCTAGGAACTAAGGGGGAACGCGTGGCGACTGACGCCAGAATTGCCAAGACCAAGATTACGCTGAAGTTCAACAAGCTTCGTCAGCGCAACCGTTGCAAGCGCTGCGGCCGTCCGCGCAGCTTCATGCGGAAGTTCGGGCTGTGCCGCATCTGTTTCCGAGATCTCGCTCGTCAGGGCTACCTCCCGGGCGTGATCAAGGCGAGTTGGTAAGGAGATTCTTATGAGCAACATGGATCCGGTTTCGGATCTTCTCGCGCGAATCCGAAACGCCCATCTGGCCAAGCACGACCGGGTCGATGTGCCGACTTCCCGTCTCAAGACCGAAGTTTGCCGGATCTTGAAGGAAGAGGGCTTCATCCGGAACTTCAAGCTGGTGGAGACGCCGGAAGCCCAGCCGGTCTCGGTGCTGCGGGTTTTCCTCGAGTACGACGACGAAGGTGCGCCGGCGATCAGTCACTTGCAGCGCATCAGCAAGCCGGGCCGTCGCGTCTATCGCGGCGCGGACGACATCAAGCCGGTCCTGAACGGACGCGGCATCGGTGTCATCTCGACCAACCAGGGGCTGCTTTCGGACCGTCAGGCGAGAGATCGCCGACTCGGTGGCGAAGTCCTCTGCGAAGTCTGGTGAGAAAGGGTCGATAAGTATGTCGCGAGTGGGTAGAAGGCCGATCGAGATCCCCAAGGGGGTCAAAGTAGTCGTCTCCGACGGGAAGTTCACCGCCGAGGGTCCTAAGGGGCGGGTCAGTCAGCCGCTTCTGGATGGATTCCCGATCAAGGTGGAAGACAATGTCGTGACCGTTTCGAGGACCGGGGAAGCCGGGCCGGACCGCGCCAAGCATGGCCTCATGCGCGCCCTGCTCGCCAACGCCGTCCTGGGCGTCTCGGAAGGATTCAGCCAGGGCCTGGAGATCACCGGAGTCGGCTACAAGGCCGAGCTCCGCGGTAACGAAGTGCACTTCGCGCTGGGTTACTCGCATCCGGTCGTCTTCAAGATTCCGGAAGGAATCAAGATCGAGATCGACAAGGCGAACAAGATCATGGTCACGGGAGCGGATCGCCAGCTTCTGGGCCAGGTCGCCGCCGAGATCCGCCGGCTGCGGCCGCCAGATCCGTACAAGGCCAAGGGCATCAAGTTCACCGGCGAAGTGATTCGCCGCAAGGTCGGCAAGGCCGGCGCCAAGTAAGGCGCGAGCGAAGCAGGAAGGGGATCACGATGTCGGATCTGGTACGCAAGAAGGTCATGGAAAAAGCGTCGCGGAAGAAGCGGGCACATCAGCGGCTTCGTCAGAAGCTCGCCGGTACGCCCGAGCGTCCGCGGCTGTCGGTTTTCAAGAGCGCGCGGTACGTCTACGCGCAGGTGATCAACGACGCGACCGGGCACACGCTCGTCTCCGCGACGTCGAACGAGCCGGCTCTCAAAGGGCT
>JAYTAM010000202.1:0-37076 GCA_043737505.1 Thermoanaerobaculia bacterium | reverse complement strand
ACAGAGCCTTCCGCCAGCGCGTACCAGAGCAGGACTCCGGTCGCGCCGTTCACCGCGAACCAGATCAGGTATCGTCGCATCAGAATCCAAGCTCCTCTTCGGTCCCGTCGTCATCCTCGGGATCGCCGTCGCCTTCTTCCGCCCCTTGGTCGTCTTCCTCGTCCAGATCCTCGGCGGCCTCAGGGTCAATCCATGGCGGAGGTCCGTCGCCTTCGGTAAGGCCGGGCAGGAGAATGTCGTCGGCCAGCCCATCATCCGCCAGTGCGATCGCCGCGGCCACATCCGCCGCGTCCGGTGCCTCTTCATCGCTCTCGTCATCGTCCACGCTCACCACCTCGAAGGCGAACCGCGCCTCCGCGATGGCCGAGGTCTGAGCCGAAGCGAGCACGTCCGCCAGCAGCTCGCCCTGCTCGACCACTCGCGCGACGATGGCCTTCGCCACCGCCCGAGCCTGCTTCACAGCCCGGTCGAGCTTGGTCCGCCCCTCGCTCCCGTCTTCCAGCATGGGGCCGAGGCTGCGCGCCTGGGTAGCCAGGTCGCGGAGCGTCTTCACGTCGCCCGCCGCGACGGCAGCGCCGAGCTGCGCCAAGAGGTCGGCGGCACAGCTCTTGATCGAGGCCAGCTCCGCCGCCCTGCTGCTCTCGCCGCCGATCCGGCCGCGGAGCGCGAAGAGCGCCACCTTTACGGGCGTCCCCTCTTCGATCGCTTTGACGTTGTGCTCGGTGATGAGCGCATTGGCGGCGGCGAGCGCGGTCTCGAACTTAGGCTCGTCGGATGCTGGAAGGAAGAGAGCCACCGGGGTCTTGCGGCACGCCTTGACGACGATGTTCCGCGCGTCCGAACGAACCTTCTCGGCGCGGGCGAGCGCTTCGACGTGGGCGATGTGCTTTTCGGTTCTCCACTTACGGAGCTGCCCGTGCTCTCCTTCCGGTTCGTCTCCGAGCGGAAACCGGAGGTTCGTGTAGCCACCGGTCACGTCGCTCTTGAGAACAACGATGAACCCTTGGCCCATGACGATCGCTGGCGCGCTCATGCGGTAGCTCCTCGCGCGAGAGGCGCGGGTTCGTTCGGCAGGTATCCCCACCTCTGCCGCTTCCAGATTAGATCAACCGCTCCCTTGGTTACCCCGAAACACCTGGCGACCTCTCTCATCCCGGCAACCCCCTCCTGGCTCCGGATTGCGTATACCTGTTCGACGGTGAGCTTGGCCTGCGGATTCCTCTCTCCCCTCGTCGAGGTCCCGTGCGCAATCATGTCCGCCTGGTTGTTCGCGTGAGTGTCCCATCGTAGATTCGACACCGCGTTGATTTCTACGCCCAGCGGGCCATGGCAGACCTCAAGCCCGCCAGCGGAAAGGTCGCCGAGAAAGGCGTTGGCTACCAGGCGATGAATGCAGGTCGGCCGCGCAGCGATACCGGGCCTATATAGGCTCACGCGGAAGCGCCGGTAGCAATCCGGGATTGGCCGCAGAATTCTCTCGCGCAGCCTTCGACCTCTGGCATTCAGGCGCGCCACGCTCTTCACTCGACCAAGACTGCTGACCTGGTAGTAACCCTCGAACCCGACCACGTCCCGCCAGTCCTCTTCGCCCTGCGGCACGCCTTGACACAGAACGATCGGCGCGCTCACTTGCGCACCGCCCGGAGCTTGCCGAAGCGCTTGGCTATCGCTTCGTGGTGGCGCTCGTTGGCGGCACACAACGCCTCGACCGCGAGCTGAAAGTCGTCGTCGCTCCGCTGCAAGAGAGCGTCGGCCGCCTTGGCGAGATCGCTTCTGTTGCCCGCGGTCATCCACGCCCGGGATTGCTCCAGCTTCGTGGTTGGGCCGGCCTTGATCGGAGCGCTCACGCCGTCACCTCGGCATCTACGATCTGGTCGTTGGCGCCCGCGGCGATCAGTTGGTCGGCCTTCTGCCGCAGCGTTGCCGTCGGTTCGAGCGTCCAGCCGAAGGAGCCGTAGCGGATCGAGAAACCGTCATGCTTGGCGGTGTAGTCGAGCCCGTTATTGCGCAAGATCGGTTCGAGGACGTTCAGGCGGTCGGTGTCGGTCGGCTCGGTCACGTCCGCCGCCGAGGCGGCTCCCTGCGCTTGTCCTGCGGCAAGGGTGTAGATGGCGAGCCGGTAATCTCCGCCGCAAGCCGCCAGTAGCGCTTGCCCTGCCGCCGTTCTTTTCTCGATGTTCTCGACCATGATTCGTTCTCCCGTTCAGTGCGCCAAAGATACCGCAAGCTTAGGCGCGTGTCAAGCCCCGGTTTCGGCCGAATCTTCGACTGAAACAACGCCAGCATCGAACACCCGCTCGCTCGAAACCGCGACCTCTCGCGGCGGAAGCGCAGCCTTGCGCGCGCGGTTCGCCGCCCAGGTTCGCAGCCGGTCGATCGCCTCTGGTCGCGTCCGCGCCAGCGGAACGGTTTTCTCGGCCTCGGCGACGATGTCCTCGGCCGTCAACTCCCGCCCCGCAGCGAAGGCGACGTAGAGCCCGGAGCGCACCGCGGCGTCCAACTCGGCGCCAGAAAAGTCGTTGAACTTGGTGTCGCGGGCCATCGTGACCAGATCGAACTTTCGCGGGTCGCGCGGTACCGGCAGGCCGCGGAGGGAGGCCGCGAAGATCTCCGCCCGCTCTTCCGCGGTCGGCAGATCGACGAAGAAGATCTCGTCGAAACGCCCCTTTCGTAGAAGCTCCGGCGGCAGAGTCTCGACTTGGTTGCAAGTGGCAACAACGAATACCGGGCCGCTGTTCCGTTCCTCGGACATCCAAGTCAGGATCGTTCCGAGCGCGTCCCGGTCGACCTGATGCGCCCCTTCGGAGCTGCCGCCCAAAGATTTCTCGATCTCGTCCACCCATAGGATGACCGGCGCAGCGGCGGCAGCGAGCTTCAGCGCCTCGCGGATCCGCTCTTCGCTCTCCCCTACCCACTTCGACTTTGCCGCGCCAGGGTCGAGCCTTAGAACCGGCACGCCCCACGCGGCGCCGACGCACTTCGCGGTAAGGCTCTTGCCGGTCCCGGCCGGGCCGACGATCAGGAGCCCCTTCGGGGCCGGCAGGCCGTAGGCGCGGGCTTCTGGCGACAGCGCCGCGCGCCGCGCGAGAAGCCACCGCTTCAGTTCCCCGAGTCCTCCGATCGCGTCGAGCCCGCGGGGGTCGGGTTCGTACCAGGTCAAGGCGCCGGAGCGTTCGACCGCGGCCCGCTTCTCCCGAGAGATCCGGTCGGCGTCGAACTTCCCTCCGGTCCAAGCCTGGCTCACGGCGAGCGCCTGTTCGATCTCGTGGGCGCCGAGCCCCGCCGATGCGGCGACCAGGCCCTCCAGTTCGGCCGGCGCGAGCTCCATGTTGATGCTCCGGGCCGTCTTGCCGATCATGTTCTCGATCGTGGCGCGGTCCGGGAGGGGCCATTCGAGGGCGCGGGCCGCGTGCTGTAGCTCAGCCGGCACCGGGGCTGAACTGACGACGACGATCATCTGCCGTTCGAGAGGATCGGTGCAGCGCACCAAGCGGCGGGCGACCGTCAAGAGCGCCCGGCCGGCGAGCTTCTCCAGCGCCAAAAGCTTCTCGGCGTCGCGCAAAACCCAGACCACGGGGCGCTTCATGTACGCGGTCCAGATCCGCTCGCGTACCAGCGCGAACAGCCCCATTTCCTCCTTCTGCTCCACGCCGTCGACCTCCTTGCCGTCCCACCCGCGACCGCCGAACGCCGCGTCCCAGAAGATCGTCTCGAACGCTTTCGTAGCTCCGTTGCCGCCGAGCTTCACCGCCAGGCCGGTCGCCACCGAGTTGATCTCCTGCTCGACCCGGTGCTCCTCGGTCGTCCGAATCCAGACAATCGGCGTCATCGCCTTCAGGAGTGCCGTGAGTTCCGCCTTGGGGTCCGGCCCGGCCTTGACGGCCGCCTTCGCCTTCGCTACAGTCGTCATCGTTCGTTTCTCTCCGGCCGGCTTCGACCCCGGCACTTCGGTTCAGGTGGGCCGGTTCCCTTCCCCGGGGGACCGGCCCTTGTGGTTTCTAGGGCTGTTCACTGGCTTCGGGTCGCGAGGCAACCTCTTCCGGGATCGGGTCCGTGGCAAGCGTCTGGCCGTGGCTCCACTCCATCAGCTCCAGCACGGTCGACGTCGAGGGGAGCTTCGTGGTGCTGCCGATCCAATCGGCGATCAGCTCGTCGAGCGCCCGGTGAAGCTCGACGTGTCGAGCCTTGTGCTCTTCCGGTGTCATTGCGGTTCGCCCTTCGCCGTGTTGGCCGCGGTCACGCCCGTTCCGGTCTCCCCGAAACTGACCTCGACGTACTTCAGGTATCCGAGTTGAGCTTCGAGCCAGGCGATGAACAGCGCCCGGATCTTGTCGCCCTGCTCGGACTCGGACCAGCCCTCCTTCGAACCGTCCGGGCCGACAAAGAACGATGCGCCGCCGTTGATCTTCTGGCCGACGACGTTCGAGACGATCGGTCCGCCCGTGTTCCAGTCTTGGTCGAAGAACTTGGCCGCGACCGCGCGGGCCTCGGCGACCCGGGCGGGATCGTAGCCGGTGACGATGATGGCGTGATTCTGAATGATGCCCATTGGTTCAATCCTTTCGCGGGAGACCCCGCTCTGGCTTCGGAACTCCGGCCGGCTCGAACATCCATTTCGCAACCCGGTGGTCGTATTCGCGGGCCCCCTCTTCTGGCATAGGCTCGCGCCGCGGTAGCACCAACAACGCCTGACCACCCTCCGCCGCCTGAGCCTTGATGGCCGTGATCCGCTCGCGCGTCTCCGCGATCCGCCCCGCCCAAAGCGCCTTGTCGTGGTCGACCTTCTCCCGGTGCGCCTGCCGGCGCAGAGCTTCTCGGTCTCCCGCGGGCATCCCCGCCAGAGCCCGCTTCTCCCGCTGTCGGTCGAGCAACCAAACCAGATGGTCGCGCGTCGGCATCCCGCGTAGCCGCTTCTTCCGGAGCCGCGCCGTCCGGTTCGAGCCCGGGGGCAGCTTGCCGTAGACCCGGCGGTAGAGGCGAGCCGTGCGGTCAGAAAGCTGGCGTTGTGCCCAAAGGTCGACGATGTTGGGGAGCCGGCGGACGGCAGTGATCAGCTGGTCGAGCGAGGCGAGCTGCGCGCGAAACGACTCCTTGATGCGGGCCTCGTCCTCAGGCGTAGCGTGGAGTTCGAACGAGCCGCTGACCGTGATCGTCCCGTCGTCCGCCTGTGTCGCGAGCACGGCGGTTGAGTGATCCCCGCCGGGCGCACCGAGATCCCAGGCGCGGAAATACTTTGGCTCGGCCACCCCCGCCTGCCGGTTCTTCAGAAACCGGAGCTCGCCGGGGCCGTCCGCCTGCCGCGCGGCGAGAACCGCAGGCGAGTGATCCCCTTCGGGTGCGGCAAGATCCCGGCCGACAACAACCCTACGTTCGCGCGGGACGAGTTGACCGCCCGCGGCGAGGTAGGTTTCCAACTGCGCGATTTCGGCGTCGTGTTCCGTGCGGTAGTCGGCGTTCCACTTTTCGACAAATGCGCGCCACGGCTCGCCTTCGGTCGGGCCGCCGTGCGTGCGATTCCACTCGTCAATCAGCGGGTCGCGTCCGGGGTTCGGCCAAGGCTCGCCGACCACCGCGTCTACCCGGTCTTCGCCGGGGCACCGGTCGCCGTACGAGAACACCAGCCCCTCCCCGGCGAGGCCGAGAAAGCCCGGCGCCCCGCAGATCGGGCACTTCGGCCGGCCGATCGGTTCCAGCGCGAAGATCATCTCTTCGAGTCGGGACTCCTCTTCGTCGGTCAGCAGTTGAAGCGGCCACAAGTCTCCCGGCTCAGCACACCAGGAGTCGAAGTCGCCGGAGCGCCCGTCGGGTGCCAGCGCCCGGTCGACGTAATCGACCTCGGCGCAGTCGTTGAAAATCTGAATCAGCCAACGCCCGTCCGGCGCGTCGACCGCGAAGAGCACCTCGTTGCAATAGCGGGTCTCGAAGTCGACGTCGTCGAGCAGAGAGAGCGTCGCCTGACCCGCGAGGACCAGGTGGAGCACAGCCGCCACCGCTTCCGCGGGGAGGTGCCGCGGCTCCGGGATCGCGCAGCGGCTCAGGCCGGGCAGTTCCCGGGGCGGCCAATGATCGAAGGTGATGAGGTCGGCCTGCGCCTCGGTCTCGCCGCTCAGCGCTTCGTGCTCGGGGCGGACCCGGGCTTCGCCCCGGAGCTCGATTTTCGGAGCGGTCATGCCGCCACCGCCAAGAGCCGGCCGACCTTGATGCAATCGCCGGTCGGCTCGTGGCGCCAAACGTCGCCGTGCGAGTAGCGCGCCCCGCAGATATCGCAGCCCCCGGTCCGCTCGGCCTTGCTGAAGTAGGGTAGCTTGCCCCAAGGTGAGGTCACGACGGTATGCCCGATCACGACGATGGCGCCGAGTAGGTCCGTGCCGTACACCGGCTCAGGGTGGGGCTCGCCGTCGTACGTCGACCACAGAAGGGCCATATTCCAGCCCCAACCGCCGGTCGAATATGAGAACAGGTAGCGATACTCGCTCGGCTCGATCATGCCGGGGCGGTGGACGTCTTTGCGGGTTGCCATCGTTCGTTCCTCCCTTTCGACAGGCAAAAGATACCGCGCCAGTTTCAACATGTCAAGCCCGAATAGCTACCGCCAAGGGATTGACACGCGCTACGCCTTGCGGTATCTTTCCTCCCGTACCGGCCAAGCTCGGCCGAACGGGGAGGGTCAGGAACCGTGGGAAGACTGCAAAGGGCGCAAATCGGGCTCATCAATATCTCGCAAGCGGACCAGGCGCAGCTCGGCCTGATCGCGGCCAAACTCAACACCGAAGACGCCCGGATCGGATCGCGGCGTCGGTTCAAGTGGCCCGGGGTGGCCGCCTGTCTCGCGCGGGCCGGTACCCTGGAAGAACTGGTCGCCCGCGTGGCCTTCGGCAGGGATCGCGCGGCGCTTCCTGCGGTCACGAACCTGAGGCACGTTTTCATCGAGCCCGCGCTCCATGCTCGACTGAAGGCTGCGGCCAAGGCGGTCGGGGTGCTGGAGAAGCATCTCCCGCGGCTGCTACTCGCCGGCATTCCAGCGCCTGACCGGGAGCGGCTCGCCTTTGAGGGCTACGCCGCCCTGAAGGCGGCGGATGAAGCGGAGGGCGTCGTCGGCGGCACTCGTCGCGGCCGGGCCAATCGCAAGCCGAAGGCGCCGCGGGGACGGAAGGCTCGCGAGGGTCAGACGTTCTTGCCCGCGATCCCGGCCGCCGACCGCGCGAGGCTTGCGGAGATCGGCGAGATGCTGGCGCTGGCGGACAAAACCACTGGCGGAGTGCTTCAGCCGGACGGCTCTTCTATTCCGTTCGGCTACGCGCGGACGCTCTTCGCGCTGTTGCGGGGGATGACCGACACCGACCTTGCCGAGGCCGTCTCGCGCGGCAAGGCGACGCCGGGGGCGGGGGCTGCGCCCTGGTCCAAGGCTCACACCGAGCCGGACCTCCGGGCGCGGTTGAGGCGCGTCGCGGCCTTGTGCCAGGTCGAAGCGCGCAGCCTTCCCGGGCTCGCTTTGGCGGGGACACCGCGGGATCGATGGGCCGGGCTCGCGTTGGCCGGCATGCACCAATTGCAGGAAGCCGCGCGGGTCGAAGCTGCAGCGGCGTAGGGCGGGGCCACAACCACTCACGGGGAGAAGTGAACATGAGAATTCCGTTGCTGTCCGAAAACATCGGCCCCGCCTTGGGCCTGCACGACCTGGGGGCGATCGACGGGCCGGGCTGGTACAACTTCGTCGGCGAGAAGGCTGGGGGGAAGTCCACTCACCTCCGGCTACTGCGGGGTCTCAAGGGCAAGCTTGACGCCCTTGCCGGGCCGCTGGGGGCGAGTATTTCAGAGGGCGAGACGTTCGCCCGTCTTCAGGTGGGGGAAAGCTCCGTCACGTTCCGGCGTTCGGTCGGCGGCTCGACGGAGGTCGTGCGGGACCGGGTCGCGGATGCTCCGACCCTGGAAGAGATGCCCAACCCGATCGGCACGCTGGTCGATCCGGGAATCATCGACCCGAAGGCTCGCGGCATCGCCAGGCTGAAGGGGCTGCTCACTCTCGCGCCGCTACCCGCCGAAGCGCACCTCGGCGAGTTGCTCAAGGGTTTGGAGTCGCCGGACCTCGCGTTCGCCGACCTGACCGACGCGGAGATCGAGGCCGTCGCACGGCTCGCGGCCAAGGCACAGACCCGCGGCCGGGCGGTCGTGGTGCCCCTGCGGGACGCCGAGGCGCTGCGAAACGCCCTGACCGGTGAGGACTGGTCGGGAAAGAGCATCCTGGACGCGGCGTCTACCCTCGCGGACGCGCTCAACAAGGCGGGCAACACCTGCGAGCACGCCTCCGGCGCGCAGCGGACGACGCTGGACGGTGCGGCGGCGGTGCTCGAATCCACCTGGTCGCGGTTGCCGCAGGGGCGCGCTGAGCGGCCGACGATCGCCGAGGTGCGGTCGGTCGCGGGCGGACCGGCGCCGACGAACGGGCTGGTCGGTTTGGCGCGGGAGAAGTTGGCGGGGCTCCGGGCCAGCATGACCGCGGCGGAAGAGGAAGAGGCCCGGCGCGAGGGGCTGCGCGGGCAGCTCGCGGCGATGGTGGTGCCGGACCTGGCGCTCCTGCGAAGCGAGTCCGCGGAAGCCGAGGCGGAAGCCGAGGCGGCCAAGCAGCTAGAAGACGGACTACTGCTCGCCGCCTACAACGCCAAGCAGGCGGCGAGCGACGCGGCCGGCAGCGCGCTGGTCGAGCACGCCGCGGCAAAACAAGCGATCGAAGAGCTGGCGCTGCGCGCGGTTGCCGTCTCAAGTCTGTTCGGGAAGGTTCCGGAACGCGACCACGGTGCCGATCTTGACCAGGTCGAGCATTGGCTGACCAAGGCCCGCACCGCCGACGCTACCCATCTTGCTGCGAACCTGGAGAAGGCCGCCGCCCACGCGGTCAACGTCGACGCGCAGCGGGAAGCCGAAGCTGCCGGCGAGCGCCGTGAGCTTTGCGACACGGAATCCGAACGCGCCGCGAAAGCCGTTGCCACCGCCGAGAAGATCCACGCCGAGCGGGCCGATCTGGAAACCTCTCTTGCCGCCCCGATCGACCGCCCCACCCCGGAACGCCTGGAAGAGGCCGCGAAGGCCATCGCCGACTTCGAGGCTCAGGCCGCCCTCTACGCCTACTCGAAGGAGGTCGCCGCCGCCTCGCTCACCCGCGAGGAAGCCGGCAAGCTGCTCGAACGGGTCGACACCCTCGGCGCCGCCTACCGCGCCGCGGCGAAGGCCGTCTGGGGGCGGTTGGGCGGTCTCGTGACGTTGCACCTACGGCTGCCGTATCTCGCGGTCGAAGGCTCCGACCTGTTCATCGGGTTCGGCCCGGACGGTACGCTGAACCGCACCGAGACCGGCTGGCTCGACGAAGCCGCCGCGAAGAACCTCGCGGACGGTTCCGGGCTCGGGTTGAACCTGGAGCGCTTCATCGCCGAGCGGGTACAGGTGGCCGGTGAGGTCGAGTGGCGGCACGTCGACGACGTGGCCGGGATCTCAGCGGGTGAACTGCGGGAGGCGTTCCTGACCCTGCTCTTCGACCGCGCGACCGGGCAAGGCGCTTGGATCGAGGTGCCGTGGGGGATCACGGCGGCCTTCGACGAAGCGACGCTCCGGTCCCTCGCTCGGCGGGCCGTGGATTCCCAGCTCACGATCCTGTCAGAGAGGCCCCGACGGGCCGGCGACCCAGAGGATCTCGTGCTCGAAAAGATCGAGCCGGCGGAAGGCGGTGTCGCGTGAGCGCCCGCCTGGGCACCACGTTTCCCGACCCTGCGGCGCTTTTGAGCGAGGCCCAAAAGGAGGCTGCCAAGGAACAACCGGTAGCGGCCCCCGGTGTCCGCAGTTACGCCGCCGTAATCCTCGTCCTGGTGGACGAGAAGGGGTTTTCCTGGCGAGAGGTTTGCGAGTTCTTCGAGGCGCGCGGCATGACGCGTAGCGCGGCGACTTACCAGGCCGCTTACCGCAAAGCATGGGAGAAGATCGAGCGAGAAAAGGCCGTGCCGCCAAAGCCACCCGGCACTTCGCCAGAAGGGTTCTGGGAGGCAGTCGACGAATACTGCTTAGCCTGCGGCGGAGACCCGAAAGGGACTTTTTGTTCGGAGGCATCCGAATCGAGTTTGTACACGGAAGCCGTGGTCGGGGTCGAACGCTTCGCGGCGTTGATCAGCGGTGGCATCGCGGAAGCGCCGGAGGTAGCCTCTTGAGCGACATCAAGCGACCGACCGGCGAAGCCCTGACTCTCGCCGTCTACGACAACGCGCCGCGCGGCGAAAGGGCCGGCGCGGGATCCACGCCGATTCAGATTCTCGACCTCGCCTGGTCGGGGGCGAACGACAGTACCGACCATTCCTGGACGCGACTGAACAACGCGATGATGACAGCCCTGCGGCTCGCGGTCGGCTCCGGCATGACGTTCCGGGAGTTCGACGTCGACTACATCGATCAGAGCTACCGCGCCGGCCGATGGCTCGGTGAGAACGGATGGGAGGGTCTCTACGCCATGGCGGTGCAGGTCGAGAACGCCTCTTTCATCGAAGCATTCGAGTCGTACTTCAACCGCAAGCCGTTCCGGGCCGATGGCGTTCGGCTCAATAGCTCGGCCGGCTCGTTCGTCCACCGTGGAGACGAGAAGCGGAGACGGTCCCGGCTGGCGCTGGGCTTCAGCTTCCCTTGGCAAGGGAAGACGGTCACGGTCACGTCATTCAACGATGCCGAGGGCTATCTGACGGCGGTGTCGCGGAAGATGGTCGGCGAAAGCGAGCGGTGCGGCGAGTGCGGGCTTCGGAAGAACTGGCCGACCGAGAAGCTGGATAAAACGTTCAGAATCAACCCGTCCGATCTGAAGGCGGCGCGGCCCAAGAAGGTCAAGGCGGTCAAGGCCGCGGAAGGAGAGGGCGATGCCAAGGACTCCTGAGTCGTTCATCCTCAACTTCCCCGGCGGTCCGTTCTCCCTGAAGCGGGAGGGACGCTTTCCGGTGCTCCGGCAGAAGCAGAGCGAATGGTGGACGGCGGTTGACCCGGGGCGCTTCGGCTTGATGCTTCTGGAGAAGCTGGCGGACGTGCTGTCCGAGCGCGACGAAGCGATCGGCGAAATCCGCTCCTACTGTGCCGAGGGCAGGAAGCAACGGGAGATCATCGACGACCTCGGCTGCGATTCGTTCGAGGATCTGGCGACGCGGTTCAAGAACCTCAAGAAAGAAGCGGGGCGCCGCTGCCAAGAGAACGCCAAGCGAGATGTGAGGTTGCGCGACCTCGGCATCCCAATCGGCGAGGATGGTTTCGACGCTCTCCTCAACGTTTTCCGCGAGGCGAAGGCGATGCAGGGGGAACTGGCGCAGGCACACCGGGCGATCCGGGATTGCGCGCGTGATCTGTCTTCGCGGCCGACCGCGCCGCGCGGGCATAGCTTCGATGAAAACGTAAGCCTCAACAGCCGGTGCAAGGTCTGCGGAATCACGATGCGGCACATACCTCGGCTGCCTCTTTGTATCGGCCCGCGAGCCGGGACCACGCTCGCCGAACAGGGCGACGCGCTTACTCGGGAGGTTCTTTCGCCCGCGGCCGAAGGCTCGCGCTCCCCGCAGGAGTTCCGCGCGGCGGCACTGCCCACGACTGAACTGGAGATGGCCCCCGAAGACCTCCGCCAAGCCGGCTACCCGTCCTCGAAGATCAAGCCCTGTCCGCTCTGCGGAAAGGCCCCACTCACGACGACCGAGCGGAACCCCGACACCGGCTACCTGGTCCTGAAGATCTTCTGCCCCGGGACGCTCTCGCGCACCTGCGTCCAGCTCTTCGCCTGTTGCACCGAGGATGAGGCCGGCAAGGCGCGGGCGGAGCTGATCGAGCGGTGGAATCAGCGGGTGCCGGTCGCTCCGGCCGAAGCCTTCATCGTCACATGGGCTAGCGGCTTCGCCTGCGAAGCCTGGGCGACGATGGAGCTGGCGCAGAAACGATTTCACGCGCTCGCCAAGACGCACGGCCGCGGGCCGCTGCTAATCCACAATCGCGACGTCAAGAGAGCGCCGGACGGTGCGTCATGAAGGGGTTCGCTGGACTTCTGATCATCGCCCTCTCGGCCTGCCCTGCGCCTGCGCCAAGGTCCGCCGAGAAGGTGCAGGAGCCGAAGTGGACGATGGACCAATGGAGGGCCGCCTTCGAGGCCAAGGAAGCCCGGAGCCGACAGGAGTTCGACCGCCTGAACGCCGCCGTTGCCGAACAGCAGGAGAGGAGCCGAGAGGAGTTTCGGCAACTGAACGTGGCGGCCGAAGCTAAGGCGGAGCGAGAGAGGCGGGAGTTCAACGAAAGAGCCTCGCGAGGTGCCCCATGATCCGCGTCCAGCTCGACCTCCTTTCCGCCAACGGGCCGAGCCGGAACAAGCTGCTCGGCATCGGCGAGATCGGCAACCTCGGCGTCGTCGAAGGCGATTCCTGCCGCTACGCCGCAACGTTCTCGAAGACCGCCCCGAAAGAGCGAGAGCCCTGGAAGCGCGCCACCGTGCCGGGCTTCGACCACGTGACCTTCGGCGGCTGGGATCTGCTGTTCGTGTCGCTGTTCTACGCGCTCGGACGGGACCGATGTCGCCGACTTCTGGAGCTCGCGGAACGCGCCCGCCGGGCGGACAGGAAAGGAGAACCGTCATGCCCCAGCTCCTGATCGACCAGGCCGAGATCGAAGGCCTCCTAGAAGCCGGTACCGAGCACCTCGCCGCGCTTCTCTTGAAGGGCGACCCCGGCGAGAAGACGACGCGCTTCTACGAACGGCTGCGCGGCATGGTGGGGCTGGTGGCTTGGGCGAAGTTCGATGCCCGGATGCCGCCTCGGCTGCCGCGTCCCGGCGGTGAACCGAAGACGGGGCGCAGCGACGTGGCGGCGGGAGGTGGTGCGTGAGCCGCTGCGCCATGAGCCGGCGGGACGCCAAGGAGCGGGCGACCACGCTGACCGTCGAAGAGATTCGCGGCTTGATTCTCGCTGACCACCGGCCCGCCGACGAACCCGCGCGGATCAACGCCGCGCTCTCCTCCGCCGGTTACGTGCGCGATCTCTTCGCCGGCCTGTTCGCCGAAAGCAGCTCCCGAAGCTGGGACCCGGCGCACAGCGTCCGGGACCACCTGACCGCGAGCAACATTCTGCGGGAGTTCGGCCCGCCCTCGGAGGCGAAGTGAGCGAGTCTCGGGAGTTTCGCGATCCGGACAGCGGCACCCGGTTTCAGGTCCTGACCGACGACGATCTTCGCTTGCAGAAGTACGAAGGGCTGGACGGCGGATGGGTCGATGTCTCGCCGTCACGGTATGCGCTCGTGCTCTTGCGGGCGCTGGCGCGGCGACCGGTTTCGGCGTTTGGAAACGTTTCTCTGGCTGAGGATGAAGCGGTTTTCGAGCTGGAAACCGCGGTATAATGGCGATGCGGCAAGGGGTTTCCGGCCCCCTGCCGCATCTACACCGAGAACCTGGTCAGGAGGTTTCGATGACTGCCGAAGAGTCTACCACCGCACGGCGTCGGCCCGCAGAAGAAGCTAGCGCGTTCTCCCCCGAAGAGCTTGCCGCCGAAGAGTGGCGGGACGTTGTGGGGTACGGGGGTTCGTACCAGGTCAGTAACTTGGGGCGAGTGCGCGGGCTGTCGCGGCTCGACGACCGCGGCCATAAAGTCCGCGGCCGGATCTTGAAGCCGGGCGTCGGGAAGAGCAACGGCTACGAGTACGTGAACCTTCATCGCCCTGGGGTCAACGGTTACACCAGCCGCTACGTTCACCAACTAGTGCTTCTGGCCTTCGGTGAAGCTCCGCTTCCGGGTCAAGAGGTGCGACACGACGACGGGACACGGCGGAATAACCGCCGGTCCAACCTACTCTGGGGAACGCGCCAAGAGAACGTCGACGACGCAAAGCGGCACGGGACGATTCAGCGGGGTTCCGCGAAGTGGAACGCGGTACTGAATGAGAAATCGGTGCGCAGGATTCGCTCTCTATGCGCGGAGGGAGTTTCGCAGCACGCGATAGCTCGGATGTACGGCGTCTACCAACAGACGATTTCTGCAATCAAACTTCGCCGCCTTTGGGATTGGGTAAAGTGAGCATCCCGGATACGGGCTGGCGTCCGTCGAGTCTTACCTATCACCAAAGTAATGGGTGGTCATCGACTTCCCTCCGCCTAGCCCTGGAAAATCCTTCGCTGGCTTACCTCCGCTACGTGGTCCGGGATCCGCTCGCGCAAGTGAAGCCCGGTCCGGCGCTGACGCTCGGGTCTCTTGTCGGAGATCGCCTCCTGACTCCCGACAGCTTCGAAGATCAAATCCTTATCGCGACGGTCGGCCGCAACACGAAGACCTTCGCCGCGCTCGAAGAGGCCAACCCCGACCGCCTCGTCGTGACGCAGGAAGAGATGGCAAAGGCCAACCGGATCGCGCAGTCGATCTTGGAGCCGCGGACACGCCACGCCGAGGTCGCTCATGCGCTTCTGCTCGAAGGCGAGGGCCAAGCGGAATGGGCCTACAGATACGAAGACAACGGGCTGCCGCTTCGAAACATGATCGATCGAGTCCGGGTGATGCAGTCTTCGACCGGCGAGCTGGCGATCGTCGAGCTAAAGACCACGCGCGACCCTACGCCGGAAGGCTTCGGCCGCGGCGCGTCGAAGTTCCTTTACGACGAACAGGCGATCCACAACCTTCGGGGCCTTCGGCACGCCGGGGCGGCATGCGACAAGATCTTCTTCGTCGCTGTGCGCAACGAGATACCGCACGAAGTCTATACCTGCGAGATGAAGCCGGAGGATATCGAGGCGGCCTCCGTGCGCGTCGAAAAATCCATCGACCTGACCCGCCGCCGCCTTGCGGGAGAGCTGCCCTGGTGCGCCAAATGGGAAGAGCTGAAGGGCGGCATCATCCCGAAGTTGGAGTTGCCGAAATGGCACGGAAAGACCTTTACTGAGCCGGCCGAAGAAACCGGCGGGGAGAACGAACAGCCATGAGTGAACCGATCACGAATCAGCAGCTTCAAACCCAGGGCAACGGGCCGCCCGCGCGGCGGGAGATCCGGGTCGTCGAGAGCCAGATTGCGCTTATCGATACGGCCAAGTTCGAGCAAATGCAGCGCGTCGCCGAGGCGATGGCTTCCGCGACGATCATCCCGGACCACCTGGTCGCGCAGCCGTATTGGTGGAAGAAGAACATGGCCCCGGCGGAGTACGAAGCGCGGCGCAAGGAACTCGGTCCCGAAGAATGGGCGCGGAGCTGGGCCGAGGCCCGCCGTCGCACGGTCGCCAACTGCTTCCTGGTCGTCGAACAGGCGTTCCGGTGGGGAATGTCGCCCTTCGCCGTGGCGCCGGAAACCTACGTCGTCGGCGGCAAGCTCGCCTTCCAGGGCAAGCTCGTGCTCGCCGTCGTGAACGTTCTCGCGGGCCTGACGAAGCGGCTGGCGTTCTCCTGGTCGGGCGACGGGCCGGAGCGGTCGATCACGATCTCCGGTCAGTTCGCGGACGAAGACGAGCCGCGGGTGGACACGATCGTCTGGAAGAGCGTCAAGACCGACAACGCGATGTGGAAGGCCGATCCCGACCAGAAGCTCCTCTACACCGGAGTTCTTCACTGGTCGCGGCGCCACTGCCCGGAGGTGGTGCTCGGCGTGAAGTCGCTCGAAGATCTGGAGGCGGAGCTTGAGGCGGAGCGTCGCGGAAGCGGCGGCACGTTGGTGTCGGACATCCTGACCCCGGCCGCGCCGCAACAGGCTCTCTCCGCTCCGGCGGAGTCGTTCGAGGTCGGTCCTCCGGCGGCAAGCGAGCCGGTGATCGAGGCGACCGCGAAGCCGGCGGCGACCTCCGTCGCCGATCTACTCGGCAAGCCCAGCACCAACGGCCACGGAACCCCGGCCCCGGCCGAAGCCACGGCGCACGAAACCCAGGACGACGACCACCTCTCGCCCGAACAGGTTGAAGTGGTCCGGGCGCTCTGCGCGCAGCACGACGTGCCCTTCGAGGCGCTGAAGGAAGCCTTCGACTGCGAGATCGGTGAGTACCGAGAAGAGGGCAAGGGCGCGACCTTGATCCTGGAAACGGTTCGGCAATGGATCGAGGCGAACGCCCCCAAGAAGTCGGAGCCCGTCGCGTCCGGCAACGGCGATCTGTTCGGCGGAGCGGAGTCGAGCTCGAAGCCGCCTCGCGGCGTGAAGGGCGGAGGCTAGGCGGCGATGAAAACCCTGCACTCCTACATCGCCGACCCGACCGGATCGGAGCCGGTCGAGCCGCTGACGGTCGTCTTCGACAAGCCGCAACCGGAGTTCACCGCGCGGAAAGAAAGCGGCTTGATGTTCGAGGGTCGCTCCTGCTATCGCAGGGCGGCAGCCGAGCTGCTCGACGCGATGCAGGTCACCTGCTCGCAAGGCTTCATGGACGCCCTGCTCGGTGAGCTGCTGTATCGGAAGTCGATCATCTTCCGGGTGCCGCTGCGGCCCGAGGAATCGACGCGCGAGTTGGGCGCCGAGCCGGCGGTTTCGGGAGACACGGTTCTCGGTGAGGTCAAGTAGAAACCAGACGCAGCACCGGGCGGCGGCATCCCGCCGTCGCCCTTTTGTTCGGAAAGGTTTTTGCGATGGCCCGCTACGAAGGAACGCCAGCAGACCGATCCCGCCTGGAGGCGGCGATCACCGCCTACGCGAACGACCGCTCGATACAGCATTGGTGGGCGCTGGTCGAGCTGTTCGAGGCTTGGCAGGTGTGGTGCCAGCGGGGCGAAAGTAGCTCTCGCGTGCGGCGCCTGGTCGCGATCGGCGAAGCGGTGGAGGCAGCGATCGAGCGGGCGGCGGTGGGGCGCGAGACGGCGGCACTTCCGGAGGCGTTGCGTATCGAGAGCGATGGGTCGCCGAGGTACGAGCGTTGCGGTCGCGAGCGTTCATTGCCGGTGTCCGCATGACCGCCGCCGAGAACCGCCGAGCCTCGATCGCCCGCGCCCGGCTCTGCATCCCGCGGACACCCCGACCCGCCCTGGTGCGAACCCTTTCGGGCTGGCGGCTGACAAACAGCGCCGAGGGGCTCTCCGTATCGCACGGGCGGAGCGGCCATCTCCGCGTCTTCCTCGGGGCGCAGCACCCGTTTGCGCAGGGCGGCGGGATGTGCCCGTTGCTGCGGTTTCTGGCTCTTGAAACGCCGCCGCGCCGCACTATCTTCGGAGTCGGTTCTGTGGTATCTTTGTCCTACCGGGTTTCGCCGACTCCCCGTCGGTGAATGCCTGTCGCCGCGAACGGCAGGCGAGCCCGGTATTAACCTCTTCGCGGGAGGGAGTTGCAGATGGCTTCATCGTTTCCGTCTCTCGTTTCATACCTGGTCGAATTTCAGCGTCGGTGGGAGGTTGCCGGCTGGGAGAACCGCGGCAAGGTCGCGAGCAATCTCCTGCGCGAGGCCCGACCGGACCTCTACGAAGGCATCGCTTCCGGTGTCGGCGCATCGATCGATCCGTGGGGTCACAACGACCTGGTCGAGCCGTTCTTCGAGTGGCTCGCGATCAAATGGCTCGAAGAGCAGGCGCCAGAGGGGCCGGCGTGGTCGTATGCGTCGCCAGCCGGAAGGGTCGGCACCTATCTTTACCAGTTGCCGGATGGAGCGGTTTCAGGCCTCGAAATCGTCCGGCCTGGCGATTATTGGGCCGACGAAGGTATTCGCTGGTATGGCCCGATCGAAGCACCGCGATTTTGCGCGCCTTGGCCTGAGGGGGCGCGCCTTGAGCCCCCGGTGCTTGGCGCTGCTACCGTCAGCCGCTTGCTCCCCGAAGATGTCTGCTCGCCGCCTGAGCCCGAAGAGGACTCCGTCACGAACCAAGCCGTTCGCAAGCTGCTCTTCCTGGTCGCGATCGAAGGGATCTCCTCCCTCTCCCGCGGCGGCAAAGGGTGCGTCTTCGAGGCGGTCGAATTCCTTCGCCCCGACATCGCAAAACAATGGGCCGACGGCGCCGACCCGCACCATTTGCTCGGCGCCTACTTCCCGGACCCGTGCGAGCCCGGCAGTCACGTTCTGATCATCAGCAAGCACACCGGCCGGCCGATCGGGTGCATGAACGAGCCGAATCACGATGCCCTGCGCCACGCGCAACGAGAGGATCCGGGTTGCACGTTCGTCCCGGTCGAGCCCGCGGAGTGCCCGGTTTGCGGCCCGAAGGCGGAGGATGAAGAACCCCCGAACATCTTTCCAGCGCAACGTTTCTCAGACCGCCTCGGCGGGGGATACGAAAAGGTTTTCTTCTTCGGCGGCAGGAAGTACCGGGCGAGAATGCGACCGGGTTCCAGTCCGACGCTGGAAATCGTCGACGTCGGCAATGGACCGTGGCTGGCGGTTTCGATCGGGAGCCACGCACCGCTGCCTCATGCCGTGCTCGGTGCCGCCCTCGACGAGATCGAGCTGGCGATGCGAGCCGAAGCGAAGGCGGAGGACTGATCCATGGCAACCGAACCGCACGCCCACGACGGCATGCTCGCGCTCTTTTCTCCCGACTCCTGGCACCAGCCGGCGTTCATCCTTGGCGACCGCGACGGCCTGGTCGCCCTTCAGGAGGCGATCCGCTTGGCGTTGGAGGGCGAGCCCGGAACTCCGGTCAACGCCCCCGTGTTCGCGGCGGACGGCGAGGGCTACGCCTGCCTGGTGACCCTGCTGACGACCGAGGAAATGTGGCGAACGGATGCGCCGTACACCGATCTGCCGCGCTACGAAGACGAGCCCGATAGCCAGGTGAGCGAGGCGCTGGCCGCGACGCTGGAAGCGCTCCCTGGTCTGTGCGACCGGCTCGCCGCCGCGGAGCTGGCCTGCTGTGCCGAACCCGAAAAGGCGGGCACGTAAGTGGCGATCTGCCCCTGCGAAGTCGTCGCCCCGTGCTCCGAATCCTGCGGCTGCGCGTTCCCGGGCAAGTCGACAACCTGCCGTCGCTGCGCCACGTTCGGCCCCGACGTCGAGCGCATCCTTCGCGCGGACCTGCTCGCCACGCTGGTCGATCACGGCGAGAAGGCCGGGCTGGCAATTCAGCGGGACCGGCGCGGGCCGGCGTTTCTGAACTTCGTCTGTGCGTTCGAGCGGTTTGTCCCGGCAAGCGTTCCCTGGGGTCAGCGCGGAGTCGCCCTGCTCTCGTTTCTCCGCCGGTTTCGTTCCGACCTTGCGGAGCGCGCTGAGGTGGCCCCGGAAGTTGCTACCTGGCGCGACCACATCGGCGCGTTACAGATCAGAGACCAGAAGGAATTCTTCGCCTGGCTCGGGGAGAACTGGGCTCCGCCTGCCGAGGTTCCTTCGTGACGCTCTCGGCCGAAGAGCTGGCCCTGCTCGCCGAGTTCCGGACCGAGTGCGCCGAGCTGGAAGCGGCCGAGCGGGCCGAGCCGATCTCTCCCGCCCGGTTCGCCTACCCGGTGGTCGACGCCGAAGACGAAGAGGCCGATGGCGGCGTGGCCGTTCTCCCGTGGCGCACGCCAGCGGCTCGGTTGCGGGCACTGCTCGACCTGGTCGCGCGGCTGGAAGCGGCGATGATTCACCCAGAAAAGCAGGGCTGGGTTGCGCGCGAAACCTATTTGCGCGCCACCGCAAAGATCACCGAACTGGAGTTCAAGCGCGCCGCTTCAGATGCGTTGCGCGAGGCCTTGCACAACTCCCTCCGGGAGCGCATGGCCGTCGCCGTTCGCGGCACCGGATTCCTCCGCTCGAAGGAGGACGACTTCAAGCCGATTGTGGCGGATCGCCCGGAAGAGAACGTGCTGTGGCCGCACCTCTTCGAGGCGTCGGCGCGGTTTGAGCTGAACGCGCAGGCGGCTTTCGAGGTTGTCGCGCCCAATTCTCCCGTGCGGTTGAACGCGGCGCGGGATGTCTACCGAGTGGTCGCCGAGGCTCTTGCGGCGGAGATCAGTAAGCACTTCGGCTGCACGCTGAAACCGGTCGGCCTTTCCGTGGACGGAGGCCCGCTGTGAAACGCCTCGGTTTCAACCTTCACGCTTTGCTCGACGCGCTCGAAGAGAAGAGCAGCGCCGAGGGCCTCACGTGGCGAGCGGTCGCCGCGCGGGCCGGCGTAAGCGCTTCGACGCTCACCCGGATCAACCAGGGCTGCAATCCGGACCTTGAAAGCTTCGGCAAGCTCGTGGCCTGGCTCGGCGTAGACGCCGGGGAGTTCTTCGTCGTGCCGGACCAAGCTCCGCAGAGCAACCTCCGGACGCTCGCGCGGCTGATTCGCGAGGATTCCGAGCTGCCGGAGGGCGCGGCCGTCGACGTGATCGCGATCGTGCGGCTGGCGTACCTCTTGGCGACGGGATGGAAACCGTGAGCGTTTCGCTCCGCTGCCCGCCCTCGTGCTGCTCGACTTGTCCCCTGTCTCGGTCTACCCCGCCCGGGATCTGGCACCCATCCGAGTACCGCAAGCTCCCGCTCTACGACGACCAGAAGCCAGAGTTCGCCGTCTTCCACTGCCACCAGGAAAACGCAACCGGCGTGCCCACCGTCTGCCGCGGCTGGCTCGCCGTGTTCGGCTACGACGCGCTCGCCGTGCGGATTGCCGTCTCTCGCGGAGAGATACCGCCGCAAGAGGTCGAACGGCCCTGTGCGGTCCCGCTGTACGGCTCCGGTGCCGAAGCCTGCGCGGCGGGGTTGGCGGGCGTGAAGAAGCCGAGCACGCCGGCCCGCAAGGCGATCGAGCGGCTGGTGGCGAAAGGGGTCGGGGAGGACCAAGACTTCGAGGTGTCGGCGTTTGTTCGAGCGCTCCGGGCGGCCGATGAATAAGCCCTTTTTGGAATATTTCCGCCGGACTTTCTGCCGGCGAGAGGAGTGAGTTTTGAGCGAACTACGGGAAGGTTTTTCAACGTCCGAAGACGGCGCCCTATTCAGGCTGTGCCACTTCCGGACGGCGCTACCCGACGGGTCGCAGAGCGCGAACCTGGTGGTCGGTCTGGCAATCGGCCCGCTTGTCATCGGAGAGGTGCAGGGCGGAGGCTGGCGCATTACCCATTTGCCGACCGGCCGCGCGGTAGCTCAATTCCGGTTCTGGGATGACGCCGCATTGGCGGCGCCGAAGATCGCGCGGCTCGATCTGGGCGCGGTCGATTCAGAAGAACAGATCGCGCGCGAAGCGCTTCGCCTACAGATCTCCGAAATCTGCCGCGAGGTGATGGTCCATTCGGAGTTTCAAATGGTCCGCCCTGGCGACGACGCGGTGACGTCTTGAGCGAGCAGAAGAAGGCGTTTGACCCGGTTGAACGATTCGAAGCGCTCGGAGACGCCGAGGCTCTGGTCTGCGCGGCGAGGGCGGAAGTCCGAGCGTTGGAGGCACGCATCGCCGCGCACCGGGAGGCCGCGCTGGACGACGGGTCCTATCGGCTCCTCTTGAACGCCGAGCGCAATCAGGTTGCGGCGGCCGATAGCAGGGACGAACTGCTCGACGGCTACCTCGCTGACTGGACTTCGGGGTGGCCGGTTCCGCCGGGCTATATGGAGGTTCAAGACGAGACGGGCCGACCCGGCCGACAATGCCTTCGGCGGATCGCTGGTCGCTCCCAGGAGATCGAAACGGGGTTCGGATCCGAAGCTTTCTCTCGTCTCGTTCCCGAGCTGTCCGACGGCGAGATGATCGTTGAAACCATGGGTTTTTCGGTGCCGATCATCGTCCAAGGTCGTCGCTGACTGTGAAGCCGAGGACGCCGCCGTGAAGATCGCCGTCGCCGGAGGCCGCGACTACCTTCCGAACCGCGAACAGACCGTGGTCTTCGGCCGGCTCTTTCGCCTGCTCGGCGGGACGGTGCTCCTGCACGGCTGCTGCCCTGCGCGCGGCTCTCCGCTGACCGACGGCGTACCGGTCCGCATGCGAGGAGTGGGTTTACTTCTCCTGAAGTGGCGCTATAGTACCGGTCGAAAACGAACAAAGGAGGAGCGACAGATGGGCAGGCCACGGCGAGTAGGGCCGCGAATTCGCGGCGTGGAAGTGCTTAGCCCCGAGATGGAGCGCGAGCGTCTGAAGGCTGCGGCTTTCAAGGATCGGCGCTCGGTAGCGGCGTTCCTGCTGTACCACGGCCTGAAGGCGGCGGATGCGATTCTCGGTCCGGTCGACGTCGGCGGCGATCCGCAGAGCGGGGCTGCCGCGTGAAATGGCTCTGGAACGCCGCCGCGGCGCGCCTTCAAGCCCTCGGCCACATTCTCCGCGGTCACGACGTCGGATGGTACGACGACCCGGACGTTTGGGTGGGCAATCTCGGGTTCATCTTTTGCGAGACCTGCGATTCCTGCTTTTGGTCGCGGCACTGGCCCTGGTTCATGCGCCTGATGCAGCGGCGGTGCGCTCGAACTGGGCACCGGGAGGTCTTTGAATGGGAGACCATTGACGGCGCTGGCTCAGGTCAATGGTCGTGCGACCGGTGCTGCGCCCGAGTTACGGCGCCGGGAGCGGCAGCATGAGCGCGCCCTTCCGGACCATTGCCCGCGGCACCTCGTTCTGGGCGTCAAGCCCCGGCGGTAACGTCGCCGCCGACCCTTCGATCGCGGGCGCCGTCGTCACGATCCCCGACCCGGACGCACGGGCGATTCAGGGCAAAGCCCCGCGGTCTCTGAGCCTGTTCGTTCCGGCTGAGGTGCTGCGGGCGGCGCTGGCGAGCGCGGAAAGCCGTGAGACGGCATGAGCGAACGCCCGATCATCTTCTCCGGCGAAAGCGTCCGGGCGATCCTCGCGGGGCGCAAGACGGTGACGCGCCGGCTCATCAAAGAACCGGAATGGGCTGTTTTTCCGTGGCCTGCCGGGCTCCGCCTATGGGTAAAGGAGGCGCTCGAACAAGGTTCCTCGGCCCCTGGCTATCGCCCCGGGATCAAATATTCCGCCACTATGACCGGCGTGCCGTGGCGCCAGGAGATGCTCCCGCAGTCCCACAATTACTGCGGCAAGGCTCTTTGGCCACTCAACTGGACGCTCGATCGGCCGCGCCAGTCGCCGATGTTCTGCCCGCGCTGGGCCTCCCGGATCGAGCTCGAAGTCGCCTCGTCGCGGGCGGAGCGCCTGCAAGCGATCACCGAGCACGAAGCCGAGCTTGAGGGCTGCCGCGAGGTAGACGACATCGGTGCGGGCGGTCAGGCTTGGGCGCGCGATGTCTATCTGGGGGCCTGGGATCGCCTAAACCCGAAGGCGCCGGCCGCCTCCAATCCGTTGGTTTGGCGGATCGAGTTCCGGGTTGTCGAGAGTCGGGGCTTGGCATGAGGAGCGCGCGCCTCCGCCAGCTCCTGCTTTCCCGGAACGTCCCGTTCGTCTCGGTCGCGATTGGCATGGAATGCCTGATCGTCTACGTTTCGGCTCCCGTGCCAGCCGACATTTCCGCGCGTATCTCGGCGAACCTGTCGGCGCTGATCGACATTCCCGATGAATTCGAAGGGGTGCCGGTCAAGGTGGTGACGGTTGGGGAGGTTATTCCGGCGGGCGGTGGCGGGTGAGCGGAGGTGTGGGCAGGGCTTTGCGGTTGTGGCGGTTTGGATATAGGATTCTCGACGCCGGGCGCGGTTGGCCGACCGTACCCGCAAACGCGCGGTTAGCTGGGAGCCCTAACTCTCGGCGAGCCCGGCGGTTTTTTACCTCTTAGGGGAGGCAGAGATGCAAGAGCAGGGCTCCGCAGCGACTTTTCCCGTTCTCAATATTCAGAAAGTACCGGTCTCCCCAGAGCGGCGCATGGATTCAGGCGGGGTCCGGAAGTCCATCCAATTCAAGCAGCTCGTTCACGAACTTGCCTTGCCGTCTTCGGCGCATGCGCTCGGGTACCTGCTGACGCTCTGGGAATGGGCCGTCGACTCCGGCACCCCGGAGCTCGGGAGTGTCGCCGACGTTGAACTTCTCGCCGAGTGGCAGGGCGAGGAAGGCGCGCTGTTCTCGGCTCTTGAGCGCAGCCGGTGGGTCGTCCGATCCCGATTTAACCCGGGCGCATGGGAGATCAGGGACCATGCCGGCCGGGCGCCGAAGGTTTCAGGTTCTTCGTGGAAGGCGCCTGGGTTCGTCTACCTGTTCTCGGGCTCCGGAGGGCTATGCAAGATCGGCCACGCCGTAGAGGTGGGGCGGCGCCTGTCGCAAGTCGGTCGCGAGGAAGGGGCACCCGTGGTCCTGTTCGCCGCGCGCCACTTTAAGGATCGGCTTCGGGTAGAGCGGCAGCTTCACTACAGGTACGCGCATCGGCGGGTACGCGGGGAATGGTTCGGGCTCGATCCGGGCGAGCGGGCCGCCGTAGTCGAGTTCTTGGGCGGGGCGGTTTCCTGATGGCGGCGGGAGATCTGCCCGTCCAAGGGTACATCAAGCTCCATCGAAAGTTCTTCGAGGATGACCCTTTTTGGAATCAGGACCGGGAGCGCTCGCGGGCGGAAGCCTGGATCGACATGATTCAGATGGCCGCCTGGAAGCCTCACTTCGCATTCGTGGGCAACGACCGTATCGAGCTGGCCCGCGGGCAGTTCCTCGCGTCCCGGAGGTTCTTGGCGCAACGATGGAAGTGGACCGAAAAACAGGTTCGGTGCCTGGTCGAGGTGCTGACGAAGAAGGGCCAGCTAAGGGCCGGGCAAGAGACTCGGTCTGGGCAAGTCTATATGGTTGTAAACTATGAGACTTACCAGGGCGAAGGGCCGGGCAAGGGCCGGGTAGAATTTACAGAAGGGCCGGGCAAGGGCCGGGCAAGGGCCGGGCAAGGGCCCAAAGAAGAAGAAAGGGAAGAAGGAGAAGCAAGAGAAGCAGTTGAAAGCAGGCCACCAACCTCTCCTCCGTCTGTTCTACCCAAAAAAGTAGAAGAAGTACTCCTCCTCGCGCCGGACCCGAGTGCCTCGGGCTCCGCCGCCCGGCCGAAGTCTGGCCCTGGGGAGCTTTTCGAACTGACCCCGGAAGCGACCAGCCCGAGCGACCCGGTGGAGTTCTGGTTTCCGCTGGCGGGAGGCGAGCCACCCCGGAACGCACCACACGGCCCGTGGCGCACGGTGGCCGACGGGAGCTTCGAGTACGGGATCCGCGCCTCGGACGTCGCCGAAATGGCCCGACTGTTCCCGGGAGTAGGCGAAGGGGGCGAGGCCGGAGTCCGGCTGGAGATCGCCCGTTGTCGGGCGTGGAACGTCGACAATCCGAGCCGGCGGAAGACCTACCCGAAAGGCAAGGGCTCCGGAGTCCGGGAGCACCTCAAGTCCTGGCTCGCGGACAAGCACGGGAAGGGCGGGCCGGGGGGCAACGGCAACGGCTCCACCAACGGCTCCCCGGGGAAGTACGGCAAGACCGACGCGATCCGCCTCGCCGAGCGCGGCGCCATGGGCAGGAGCCAGGCGCTCGTGGACAAGGCGGCAAGATTTCAAGAGATCGCCGCGGAAGAGCGGCGCCGACAGGAGGAAGCACGTGCCAGATCGTGAAGCTGTAGCACCCGCGGTAGACCCGGCCGACCTCTGGGTCTGCCCGAAGTGCGAGAAGACGCAGGACACCGGGGAGTCCGGCCGGCTCTCGCTCGGCGGGATCTGCTACGACTGCGACGAGATCCGCCGTCTCACCCCGAGCCGGGGCCAGATTGCCGAGGAATCGCAGGTGCCCCCCGCGTACCGTCGGGGAAAGTTCGCGGAGCCTTCGGCCTGGCCTGTCGAGCTTCTCCGCCGCGGCGTCCTGGCGGACTGGAAGGGCAAGCCCTGGTCGGTCGTCCTGACGGGTGAAGCCGGAGCCGGGAAGACGACGCTCGGCACCGAGCTGTTCTACCGCGCAGCCATCGCCGGGATGCGGTCGGACGGATGCCTGTGGGTTCGCGCCTCGCACCTCTGCGCGGCGCTCGAAGGACCCGACCGCTGGGCCTGGCACAAGCGGGCGGTTGAAGCGCGAGTGGCGCTCTTCGACGACATCGGCCGCGAGCAAAGCTCCGGCGGCGCGCTGCGCCTGTTCGAGATTCTGGCCTGCCGTTTCGACTACCAGCGGCCGACGGTGGTCACCACAAACCTGCCGTTCGCGGGACCCGGGGGAATCGACCAGATCGACTCCGGCCTGTTCCGGCGCTTGTCCGAGGGCTACTGGGTCGAGATGGCGGGGGAGTGGAAGCCGTGATCAGCTCGCCTCCGATCGCGCCAGACCCCGGTGACCCTGGGTTTGATCCGGAAACCGTCGCGCAGAATTCACCGCCAGCGACCGGCGGAGCGGGATTCTCTCGCGACCGAGGGACGATGCAGGCGCTACCGCATAGCGAGGAAAACGAGCGCGCGGTCCTGGCTTGCTTCAGTCTCGCGAATGATCTGCTCGACGAGTTCCCGCTGGACCCCAAGCTGTTCTACGGCGAGCGGCACCGAATTCTCTACGCGGCCATGGCGCAGCTTCGCGAGGACGGCGAGCCCGTGGACCTGCGCACGATGCAGGCATACCTCGAACAGCACGACTTGTTCGCTCGCGCCGGGGGAATCTCCTATTTGGCGAACCTGGACGTGGATCTTCCTGACCTCGGTTCGATCGGCGCCTACGTCAAAGTCCTCGAAGACCGGGCCTTCCGCCGCGACCTGCTCGACGTCACCGCCCGCATGAGCCGTGCCGCGCTCGACGGCGCTAAGGACCAAGGCGCGCTGCTCGCAGCGCTCCAGACCGCCTACGCCAAGCTGCAATCCGGCGCATCAGCCGGCACGGGCGACTTCAAGCCCTTCGGCCCGGAGGTCATGGCGCTGGTCGACGAGCTCGAAGCCACCCCGCACGGACACACACCGGGCGTCACCACCGGCTTCTCGACGATCGACGACCTGACCAACGGCATGCTCCCCGGCAAGTTCTGGGGACTCGCCGGCCGCCCCGGATCGGGGAAAACGTCGCTCGGTATGAACTTCGCGCTGAACCAAGCCGAGGCGGGCATCGCGGTCGCCGTGATCTCGCTGGAAATGAGCCTCCGCGGCGTCGTCGTGCGCGCGCTGTCATCCGGCTCGGGAGTGCGCTCCCGGAAGTTCTTGCGGGGACAGGTGGACGCGGTGGAGCGGTTCTCGATGCGCCAGTTCGCGACGCAGTCGGCGCACCTGCCGCTCTACATTTCCGAGCGCCCGCAGCTCACGATCCAAAAAATCTGCGAGCTGGCCCGCGCGCTGGTCGCCGAAGGGAAGTGCCGGGTGCTCTACATCGACCACCTCCGCCACATCCTGTGTGACCAGGGCCGCACCCGCACCGAGGAAATCGCCGGAATCACCCGGGCGCTGGTCGCGCTCGCCAAGGAGCTGGGCATCACGATCGTGCTGCTGATACAGCTCAATCGGGACATCGAAAAGCGCGGCGCGGATGCGATCCCGCAGCCGTCGGACCTGGAAGCCTCCGGCGCGATCGAGCAAGACTTGGACATGCTCGCGTTTGTCCACCGCGACCAGTCCAAGGACGTGGCTGGGATGCCGAGCGGTTCGCAGTTTCGCGTGGCGAAGAACCGCGACGGCGATACCGGCCGGCCGAACAGGCCGCCGGGTCTCGCCGACGACGGGTTCGACCTGGTCTTCGACCGGTCGACCACGACGTTCTACCTGCCGGCCGCCGACTACAGCGGCATGGGCGCGGGAGCTGAGGCATGAGCATCGGCCTGGCGAAGTTCGACCCAAAGCTGGCGATCCTGGCCGCCTTGGCGCACGGCGAAAGCTGCGGCGTCGCGCTCATGGGCGAATACGACATCGGACCCGGGACGGTCTACCCGGCGCTCCGCGACCTCGAACGTGCGGGGTTCGCGGCCCCGCGCCCGGGCGAGACTGAGCCGGGCAAGCGCGGCCGTCCGAAGATCTTCTACCGGCTCACGCCGGCCGGGCAGGAAGAGGTGGACGCGCTCCGGGAGCGGTTCAGGGTGTGGTTGGGAGAAGCGGCATGAGTGGCGCGGAACGCACAAGAAAGCGCCGGTCGAAGGGCGACACCTCGGGATCTTGCTGGTATTGCAGCGTAGGTTTCCAGGCGAACGGACAGCTCGGGCGGACCGAAGAGCACCTGGTCGCAAAAGCTCTTGGCGGACCGGTAAATGACCCCCGAAACATCGTCTATGCGCACTCTGTATGCAACCAACTGGCGGGAGACTTCAACCGCGAAGAGAAGGAACTTCTTCGGCTGGTGCTCACCGCGACCGGAACGCCATGTTGGCCGGAAAACCGACGCTCGGCTTTGTCCAAGGTGCTCAAGTCGGTCCGCCTGGACACGGCGAGCCCGAAGGCGCTGCGACTGCTCAGTTGCCAGCGGTACCGGAGAACGTAATGACCAGCCCGCAACGACTAGAACCCGCCACGATCGCGCGCCACCGGGAGATCCTCGACCGCCACACCCCGCGCCCGGAGGAAGGCATCGGAAGCCACGCCGCCGTATCGGTCGCCGCCGTCATGAGCGAGATCTCCGCCGACCTCGAAACGCCCCTCTGGTGGCTCGACCGGGCGTACGGCTGCGTCGAGCCGTACCTGCGCGCGGTGAACGACCGGGGCGCGTATTCCCCGGAACAGATCCGGGCTCTGCGCGCCCGCTACGTGACCGAGACCTTGGCCCTGATTCTCGACTTCGAGGGCGACCTGCGGCGGATCGCCGCGGGCTGCGGCCCGGAAGGTCAGGCGTTCGCTGAGAGGCTGATCGAAGCGGGGGCCTTCCCGCCCGGGTCGCCCGCCGCGATGTGCTCTTGCGGGCGCGGTTGGACAGACGTCCACGACGCGCTGTGCGTCCTGCACCCGGAAGGCGTCGGAACCTACGTGACCTCGCGCGGGTGGCAAGATGGCGACAAAGACACCGCAAAGCCAGAGAATAGTCAAGCCCTGGGGAAACCATTTAAGGATGGGGAACAGCAGGCCGCGCGCGCTGCTCGCAGGGTAGACCGGTGAAGGCGGACCTCCGCCTCGCGCTCGATTTCCCAAGCGGCAAGACGGCCTACTTGTCCCAGAAAGACGCCGAAGGAGCGCTCAACGCCATGGCGAACCATCCGCCGAGAAGGGCAAACCATCGCTCTCGGAAGGCGCATGCGGCCGGCCGGCGTTGGGCGGCGTACCAGTGCGGGTCGTGTCGGCTGTGGCACCTGACCAGCGGGCGACCGGACGCGCGGCTGGCGTTCGCGGAGGTGGGCGATGGCGATTCCGAGGGCTGATGTTCTGGCGGACGTTCTCTTGAGAACAGTGCAGCGAGGAACGATACAGGCGAGAATAGTACAGCAGTAAACAGTACGGCTCCGTACGACTTCGCTTTCGGGCGGGGTATGCTTCCGAGGGGAGAAACGGACATGCGAACGGATTGGCAAAACCTTAGCGCAGGGCACGGCAGGGCCTGGATTCACTTCGGCAAAGACCGCCGGATCGGGGTCGAGTGGCACCTGCTCTCGAACGACTGGTCGGCCGGCTTGCAACTCTGCGCCGAGGAGCACGAGCTGAAGCTCCACCTGTGTCTCGGGCTCTTCAGCCTGTACCTGACGCTCGGGGTGTTTCCCGGCCTCGTCAAGGCGTGCCTGCCTTTCGAGGTCGTGAACTCGGAACGCAGGCCCGGCGAGACGTTCCGCTGGTACCAGGGGCGCGAGGTCTCGCTCCGGTTCTTCTCCGGCGGCCCGTGGTGGAAACTCTGGACCGCGCCGATGGACGACGACCGATCCGAGCTGCCCCGCTGGCGGAAGGGCCATTTCGACGTCGTGAAGGCGTTGCTCGGCAAGGTGCTCTACGAGCAGGCCGAGGTCGAACCCGAGCGCGAGGTTCTGGTGACGATGCCGGAGGCTACCTACCGGACGCTCATGAAGCGCGAGCAGCGAACCTGGTGTCGGTCTCGGTGGCCCTGGTGGCCGACGTTCAAAGCCCGCGCGACCTGGGACGTGAAGATCCCCGGGGGCATCCCGGTCCCCGGCAAGGGTGAGAACTCCTGGGACTGCGGCGAGGATGCGATCTTCGCGACCGGCTTCGCCGCGGAGACGGCCGAGCAGGCTGTCGCGGCCCTTCGCGAGACGGTCCTGAAGAGCAGGGAGCGGCACGGCGGTTCGCGTAATTGGCGGCCGATCGGAGACGAAGGCGCGGTGACCGCGTGACCGGCGGGGCGACCGCGCGACTCCTGGAGCGCGAAAGGGAACTCCTGACCCTTGCCGGGAGGGCGCGTTCGGCGGGCAAGGAGAAACTCCAGAGCCGCGCCCTGAACGCGGCGCAGCGGACCACGCGAACCCTTTTGATGCTCAGGGATCTACGCTCCGAGATTGCGGAGTTGGTTCAGTGACCGCCTCCGCCATCGCGCAGTCCATGGCCCGCACCGAGGCGATTCAAGCCTGCGTCCGGGAGGCTCGCGCAGCCGGCGACGAGAAGATCGCCGAGCGGGCGCTGGCGCTCTCGATCCGGGAGCTGTACCTTCGCCAGAAACTCGCCGACCTCCGGCGCGAACTCGTCTTCGGGGTGATCGGCGTTGAGGAGTGGGCGACAGACCACGCGGCCGAGTTCATGGCGAAGCGCGGGGAGGCGGTTCAGTGACCCGCGCAACGCGAATTGCACTGGGGTGCGCGGCGGCGATCTGCGTCGCTGGAGGGTTCTGGACAGGCGGACTGCCAGGGTTCGGGGTGGTGGTCGTCGGCGTGATCCTCGCATTGGTGGCCGTCGGTTGGCCTAGCGCTCCGGGTCAGTCCCGTGGCGATCAGCAGTATTGAACGGGAGGACGACCATGGGCGCCGTCGAAGACCGCCGCACCCTGCTCGCGGAAGCCGCCCGCGGGGACGCCGAGGACGCCGCCACCGTTCGAGCGTCGGGCATCAAGTCGAAAGAGCCCCGCTTTCGGTGGCCCGGCAAGGGCGACGACTTCAAAAAGCGGTTCAACCCCGAAGTCGCCACCTCCGCCGCGATCCTGCAAGCGCTCGGCGCCGACATCGAAATCTCCCCCGTCGACTCGAAGGCGCTCCGCGAGTGGCTCTCCCGCCAGAGCGGCGATATGGACGGACTGATCGCGGGCGGCGCGCGGAGCTGGAACCACCCGCACCTTCGAATGGCCGCCCGCGGCCTGGTCTTTGGTGATTGGGGTGACGCCGCCAAGCTGGTCGCGATGCAGTCCGGTCGCATCTCCGGCGAAGGCGCGGCCCGGTTCCTCTCCGGCGAAGAGCCCCGCTCGACCGACTACGACCCCTTCCGCTGGGCGGCGTATCTGATTTTTCGCGCCAAGCACCCGAGCCCTCAGGCGCGCCAGGACGCGGAGGCAGTACTCCGGCGGGACGTCGCCCTGTCCGCCCTCGGCGCCGTGCCGTGGACTGATCTCTCGGGCGACCTGAGCAACAACCGGGGCGAGCTTTGGCACCACGGGGCGACACTCTCCCCGGTCGGCGAGCGCAGCCCGAAGACGAGCAACCCGGACGCGCTCGGCCTCTTCGAGCGGATGACGCGGGGCAAGGGTGGCAACGACCGCGAGGGTTTCGCGGGCGCCGTGGCCGACATCGTTGGATGGCCGACCTTCGGTGACCCGGACGTGGCGACGTGCCTCGAATGGCTGGCGGGCGTCTCGGTCTTCGGCGTGTTCCACTTCGCCGAGTGGGCAGACTTCGGCCGGCTGGTATGGCGCCCCGAGCAAAAGAATCCGAATACGCCCTCAGCCCTGTGGAGCTTCGCGTTTCACGTGACGCAGCGGCAGATCCGCGGCTTTCCGTACCCGGCCAGATCGAAGAACCGGGGCAGCGGCGCTCCGCGCTCTCTCGGCTGCGCACTCGAAGGCCGGAAGATCATCATGCGCACGACGTTCGGCGCTGACGAGTTGGTGCTGCCGGATATCCCGCCGACTTGGGCCGTGATCGTTGATGGAGACGGGGCGCGGTTCGAGGGCGAGGCTCCGCGGGAACGGCCCGCTGGTCCGCCGCCGGTCGGCCGACGGCTTGAACCGATCGAACCGGAGGTCTACCTCGCGGCAACCGAAACGCTTGGGGCACAGGACGACCAGCGGTTCGCGGCGAAGGCGTTGATCCGGGCGCAGCGGTGGACCGAGGCGGCCGACTTCGTGGCCGGCATGGCCGTCCCACGGAAGAAGCTCGGAGACCGAGACAACCTCGCCGCGCGGTTGCGGGGATTGACGGCGGCCTGACTCTGCGGTATCTTTACGGGCGAGCCGAAGCGAACCGACCGGCCGCTGCCAAAGGAGAAGCGATGACACTAAGGAATCTCTGGAGCGTTCAGGTCGATCTTGAAGGAGCCAAGTCGTCGGCGTACTGGTGCTCGGCGGGATTCGTCGGACTGCTGATCGGCGCGCTCCTGGCGATGGCCGGCTGCGCGAGCACGGGCAGCGGTGGCGGAACCGATTACGCCAAACTCGGCTGCGCGGGCCTTGCGGCCACGGTCGCGAGCTGCGATTCCGGTTTGATCTCTGACGGCGATGCGTGTCGCGTGGCGCGCGTCGGCCTCGCGTTCTGCCAGGCGTCTGGCGCTGGCTTCTTAGCCGGAGGCTCCGGGTACGATCCGCGTCAGCGCGGGCTCACTCGAAGCTGTTTCCGGTTGGACGCGGTGAACGGACCCGAGACGTGCGTGCCGATCGATTTCTCGGCGGACCCGGCAACAGCCACCCCGGGGTCGGTCGAATTCGCGCAGCTCTACGAGCGTAGGTGGGGGCGCTGCACCTTGAACGGGTGCGCGAACGACAACCCGCCGCACTTCTTCAAGCGGTGGCGCGGCCCGGGCATGGAGGTGCGCGACACGCTCACCAGAGCACTGGAGTGGTCCTGCCGCGCAGGAACCTTTGGTTCGGTTCACGCCCCGGATTGCGCACCGACGGAGACGGAGATCACAGACCTTCAAGCAACGGGCGATGCTCCCGTTTGGGAGGCGTACCTGAAGGCGGAGGTGCCGGGGTACCGACCGGACAACCGGATTCAGATCGCCGACCCGGGGCTGCCGCATGGCGAGGGGCAGGACCGGGATCCGTTCTGGCGGCTGCCGCGCTACTACGTCAACTCGGCATTCCCGCCAGCGCCCCGCTGCGGTGACCGGAAACCTGACCCGGGCGAGACCTGCGAGACCTGCCCTGAGGACCTCGGCGTCTGCCCGCCGGTCTCGGACGGGAAGGTGGACTGCGCCCCCTTGCGGCTCCCCGCGCCAGGGCGTCCACTGTACGTCGGTTTCGAGGTGACCGAAGCTTCGACCGGATCGGCGCAGACCAAGCTGGTCACGAAGTTCGCCGAGTGCCGCGTGGGAGGCGCTCTTCCGCCTCCGCCTGTTCCGGGGACCTTCTGCGCAAAGCCGTTCGTCTGCCTGGCAAATGAGCCGCCGCCGTGCCCTCCGGGGCTCAGCCTGGCGCAGCGGGCCGAGCTGTCGGCCGCTTGCCTGGGTACTCCGCGGACGCCCAAGCTGCGCGCTCGCTGTGCGGCCATCATCGCTACAGTGCTTCGGGTGGACGCTCGCGCCGCGGAGCAAGGCGTGGCGGGTGGGTACTTCGGCGGGTATGAGCAGGCGGGTGGCGTGGGCATTGATCCGGTCGGGCGCCGAGTGCCTGTGGTTTGCTCCGACGACGCAAGGGGCGACACGTTCTGCCAGCCGGCCCCCCGCGGAAAAGGTGTCCTCGCGTCGCCCGAGATCTTCGAGTGCGCCCGCCTTCGGGTAGAGGCGTTCGCCGCGGGCGAGGTTCCGGCAGATTGCGATAGCGGGGCGGTCCGCCCGTGAGCGCCCCCGGAAGTCGCACATCCGCCAAGGCCACGGCGAAGCGAAGCAACCTGGCCTGGCCCGCGCGGGCCAACTGGGATCGGATATTCGATCAGGAGGCGCGCAGAATCGCCTCTGAAGTGGCCGCGGAAAAGCGATCCAGGCGGAGGGCGCCCGATGCCAACCGCTGACCCCGTCGCTGACTGGACGCCGGAGCGTAAGTCGCGCAAGGCCCACCCGTCGGCCAAGCGTACCGCCCTGCTCGCCAAGGTAGACCGCGCGATCCAAGGCTTGGAGCGCGAGGCCGAGTTGGTCGACATCTTTCTCGATCCGCGACACCGCCTGTTCGTGGACGATCGGCAGTTCTCGCTTCCGGGGGTGTCATGAGCGGCGAGGCACCCCGCAGCCCGCTGGCGGCGCAGACGGGACAGGACCCGAAAGAGGTCGAGCGGGCGATCCGTGGGGCCATCAAGGCGCAGGCACAGCAGCGCATCGAAGCCCTTAAGGCCAGAATCCAAGCCCGCAAGAACGCCCCGCGCACCCCGCCGTTGAAGGAGATGACCAAGGCGTACCTGGTCGTCTCGCACGACGAACAAGGCCGGGAAGGGGTGTATGCTGCCGACCGGATCGCCGGGCACCAGTTCTCGACCCCGACCGCCAGCTACTTCGTCGGGGAGCGCGGGGAGGTGCGGCGGGTGGGGCGGGTCAAGCAAACCAAGAAACAGCGGGCGGCAGCTCGCCGCGCCGCGAAGACCGGAGGGTAGACCGATGGAACCGCAAACCTTCACCGCCACCGCCAAGCAACAGAGCCTGGTCCTGATCGTCTCGCGGCCCGCGCCGGAGGGATTCGCCGACGCCCTCGCGGGTTCTGCGGTCTACTTCCTGCCGGCCGGCGAGCGGACGAACGTCGACGTCGAGCCGGGCGCCGAGTGCGTCGCCTTCGCGGCCCCGGTGCCGACCACGCAACGCGCTGTCGACCGGGCTTCCGCCGTCACCGATGCCGCGGCTCACCCCGCGCGCCGAGTGCTCTCGCTCATGGCTGAGCTGGGCGCTGGGCACGCGCTACGGGCCGACTTCCCGTGGGCTACCGGGGAGATCTACCCCGGCGCGACGATCGAGTTGGAGGTCGAGCTCCAGGCGAGCGATCCCGGCGGCGAGCAGCGGACCGCGGGCTCGCTTCAGGATCCGGACCACCTTCGACTCGACCAGGCCGAGGCTGCGATGCGAGACGGTCAGGCGCCCCGGCCGGCCGGCCTGAGCCCCGAGCACGGCGACGTCCTCCCGGGCGAGCAGGTGGCGGAGCCCGCGCACGGCGACGCCTTGACGACCGAGAGCCTGCACGAGGCGGGCGCCTTCGGCGTGGTGGTCCCGCCGGCCGAGCCCGGCTTCGGCAAGCCCCGCCGCAACGGCAAGCGAGAGGAGCTGTAGGTCGTGGGCGGCAAGACGGAAGGCGGTGCGGTTCGTTCGAGCAGCCGCTACGGCGGCAAGAAGCGCGGCGCGGTCGACCGGAAGTTCCGCCTCAAGAAGCCGCTCGTCGAGGCCGGAGCGATCTTCGAGCAATCGACGCTGAACCGGATCCAATTCGGCACTCCCGTCGCGGAGCTGTTGATCGGGCTCGACAAGGACCATACGGTCACGATCGTCGTCGACCTGGACACGTTGCTCGAATGCCCGGAGTGGTTCGAAGAGGTTACCTGACCCATGGCCGAGCGCGTCCTGGAGTTCCGTCGTCGCTCGACTGCCGGCCCGGGCGACGACGGGAACAGCCTGGTCGAACTCCTCCGCGAGATGCTCGAACAGGCCGAGGCGGGGAAGATCCGGAGCTGTGCTATCGCCTACCTGACGTTCGAAGAGGAGCTGTTCACGACCACCGTCGGGGCGGATCAAGGCGTCTGCGCGCTGCTCGGTGCCGTCGAGATCCTGAAGGCGGACATCCTGACGGGACAGGTCGAGCAGTTGCCGCGGGCGGAGAGTACAGACGAGCCATGACTGTCGCCGCCGGAGATCCGAAGAAACAGGAAGCTCTTGACGCCTACGTCAACCTGGTGACGGAACTGCTCGCGACCTGGATTCGGAATCAACTGGTCAAGGAGGCCAAGGCGCGAGCGTTCGGCGCGCAGCGAGCCGTAGACGCCGAGCCCTGATCGGCGCATACTACCGGCCCGCGGAGAAGCATCCCGCCAGGAGTTTCCAGAATATGAGCGAAGGTCACGAGGGGCAGCACCCCGGCCAAGTTCTCTACGCTTCTCCGCGGGCGAATCCGCGCCGGATCTTCTTGCTGGTCGCCGCCCTGGTCGTCTTTACCCTGCTCGGCCTCGCCGCCAAGCTCCCGGCGCAGTCCGGGGTGTGCACGTATCCGACCACAATCCTCGGCACGGTCGGCTGTCCGGTGGGCTCGACCTCGGCCTCGTGCGTCAACGCGGGCGGGCAGCTCACCTACACGACGACCGAGCGTAACCTTCTGAACACGGTGGCGCTCTGCCGGGCGACGGTTCTGACCCTGCCGAACTCCTGCACCTCCGGGCAGTTCCTGGTCTCGAACGGCTCGACCTCCGGGTGCCTGACGATCGCCAGCGACCCGGCGGCAGGTACGGCCGGGCTCCGAACTCTCGGCACCGGGGCGGCGCAGGCCATGGCCGGCAACGACTCGCGCGGCGCGGACGCTCGGGTTCCGGCGGGTCCTTGCGGCGGTGACCTCTCCGGAGCGTTCCCGGACTGCACGGTCGTCGACGATTCGCACGCGCACACCGCGACCACGCTCCCGGGCGCGACCACCACTGGCGCGGGCCTGGTCGAGCTGGCGACGGACGGCGAGAGCGCGGTCGGGCTGGTGCCTCAGGCGAACGACTCCCGGCTTTCGGATGCTCGCGCCCCGACGGTCCACGCCCACGCTGCCGCGGACGTCACGAGCGGCCTGCTCTCGACCGCTCGCCTCGGCACGGGCACGGCCAACAGCTCCGCGTACCTCCGCGGGGATGGGGCTTGGACGGCGCCGCCTTTCCTGTCGGACAGCACGCTCTACGCGGGCAGCGCATCGCAGGGCGGTGCGGCGACTTCGGTCGCGGCGGGATCGATCGCGAACAGCTCGGTCAACGCGAGCGCGGCAATCGTCGAATCCAAGCTGGCGCTCGACTTCTCGACGCACTCCAACGCCAACGACCCGACGGCTGGGCAGAAGGCGGCGCTCGCCGGGACGGACGGGGTGCCCGGTGCGCTGAATCCCTTCGTCACCGACACGGACGCACGGAACGCGGACGCGCGAACTCCGACAGCGCATGAGGCGAGTCACCGGCAGGGCGGCGGCGATCCCCTCGGCGGGACGCTGGCGGTCGCGATCACCGGCAACTCGGCAACGTCCACCGCGTTCGCCGCGAACCCACCGCCGTGTTCGGTCGGCCAGTACGTCACCGACATCGCCGCTGACGGAACCCCAACCTGTGCTCAGGTCGCCTATTCGCAGCTCTCCGGGGCACCCGCGCCGGGGATTGTCGGGACGGTCGGAACGTCACCGGACTTCGTGCCGGTCGCCGACAGCACCGGGGGGTCAACCCTCAAAGCAAGCCCGATCAAAATCTCGGCC
>JAYTAM010000201.1:0-8187 GCA_043737505.1 Thermoanaerobaculia bacterium | reverse complement strand
TGCAGCGACGAAGCGTCGCGAAACACCGAACCGCGAAGCCAAGTCAGCGACGAGAAGCAGCGAGAACGTCTACCCGACGCGACGAGCCGAAACGCTCGTCTAAGAAAAGCTACGCGTCTTGACAGAGGGGGGCCTGATAGGGGTTAGGCGGTCCCATCACGAAGGCTCCGTAAGACTTCGGGAATTGGCTGATCGTACAATGGCTCGATGTCAACGCCGTACCGCTCAAAGACACGCCGAATGATCTCGTCGCGACCGCCCGGAACATAGTGCTCCCAACTCGACAAGACGCTCTCGTTCGATACAAAAGACTGCGTGATGTTGGCGTCCAGAATCTCGGACCAGAACTCCCCGACGAATTCTCCAAGCGCAGCAATCCGATCACTCGCAGCGAACGAAGGACGCATGATGTTGCAGGGCCGCCTAACGGATCTGGAGCTGAGCGGCGCGCCACCATTGGCGACCCGCGAAGCGGACCGAGCGCGCCCAACGTGTCCGCTCGAGCGACTGGTTAGGCGCCTGGCCAACTGTGTTGCGACCTACGAGCATGGGACCTCAACAACGGATCCATGCGGAAGCTCTGTGCCTTGCGCGCTGGCCGAGAAACCTTCCGCTTCAAGGCGAAGAACCAGGTAGAAGGACGTCACGTCAAATCCAGACCAGCTTAGCCTTGCAGATAGAGCATCCTCGAGCTGCCAGCTAGCCGTTAACGGCGAAGGCAGGGAGGTCTTCACCTCGAACCAGAAGTTCGTCCTCCGTGTGTTGGGGGTCAATTCGAATTCTAGTGTCGAAGGCCACTCCGCCGGTCGAGGGAGACTCGGAAGAAGCTCGACTCGATAGCATCCGACAAATAGGTCGACGATCTCCTTCGGCGGGTTGATTCGGACTGACTTGCCAATGTCGCGGGCCGCTATCCGCTGCGCGATGAGGATCCTGGGTTCTGGTGCATCACTGGGCGGGGAACAACTCACCACGAACGTTACAACTAGGAAGGCTAGAAGGCGGCGATGCATCACAGGCGCCTAACGGATCTGGAGCTGAGCGGCGCGCCACGATGCCGAACCGGCGAAGCCGGACCGCGGGCGCCCAACGCGTCCGCTCGAACGACTGGTTAGGTGGCAGACCACAAACGCCTCCCAGTCGACTCGGACAAGGCAACCATCTTCACTTCATGAAGCGTAAACATCATTGCCTTTCCCGCTGCGAAGTGCCGAGCCGACTTTGCACCAGCAGCAATTCGGCGAGCGACGAGCGCCGAAGCCCTCGGAACTTCACCATCGTCCATATGCAAACTGAAGGCTGTCAGATCGTAGACCTCGCCATCGATGAAGCTAAGGCGAAGTGTCTCTGCGGCTCGCGCCTCAAGCAATTCGACAAGCTTCGCGACGTCCATGTCCTAGCTCTGCCGCCTAACGGATCCGGAGCTGAGCGGCGCGCCACAATTGGCGACCCGCGAAGCGGACCAAAGGCGCCCAACGCGTCCGCTCGAGCGACTGGTTAGATGCCGAGCCCATCATGGCACTGTGGCAGCATTTCCATGTTGGCGCAGGCGCCCAAGGAGCCAAGCCACCAACTGAAGAACAATGAGCCATGCGACGGTTCCTAGGACAACATAGTGGAGCAAGTCCCGCACCGGCGTTCCTTGAGGCCCGGTGTCTCGAGTGAATTGCAGTGCCATGTTCGCACGAGCGCCAACAGGGAGTACGAGATTCAAAGCAGATACCGGTGCATCGAGTACTAGATAGACCCAATGCACCATGGTCTTTCCAAGGAGTGCAGAGGCTTGGACCGTGACAAGCGCCCAGAAGGCGCACGCCGAAAGAAGCGCCGCCAGCGCAATCCGGGCGATCAGTACCCAAGCCCGCCTCTTGGATCTCAGTAACGGCGCCATCGGCATCTAACTAGGGTTCGTCGACAGGTTGGGCACTGCTATTCCGTGTGACATTGAAGGGAGAAGAGTGTCGCACACTCGGGGTTTGGGACGCGCAGGGGCTTGAGTGGGTTGAACTTGCGGCGTTGGGGCGCGGGGCGGGGGATTGGGAAAGGCGACGAAATCGGTCGGATAATCCGAAAGTTGGTCACGGGGCGTCGAGGGGGCGGCGGACTCCGAGGCCGCCCTTGTTGAGGACTTGGGTGGGATCCTTGCCGTGGCGACCGGGTGGTTGCCGAGAATCTCCTGGACGGTACGGATGTCGTGGTTGGCCTCGAGCAGGTCGGGGCGGCGACGTCGAGGTCCACCGCCAGTGCAGTGAGGGGGCGCGGACCTCCTTCGCGTCGAGAATGGGGAGTGGCGGAAAGCCGTGGAGACGGCTCAAGATCCACGTCTTGTAAGAAGTAGCTACCGGTAGCTACAATGACTTCATGAGAGCCATCGGGATCAAGGCCTTCAAGAACAAGCTGAGCGAATACGTCAAGCTGGCGAGCGGCGGCGAGATCGTCCTCGTGACGGACCGCGATCGCGTCGTCGCGGAGCTCGGGCCGCCGCTTCCCGGCAGGGCGAAATCAGTCGATGACGCGCGGCTGGCGGATCTCGTTCGCCGCGGCATCCTGACTCCGCCGCTCCTGCGGGCGACCTCTCCCCCCCCAACTCTCCCGAAACTGCCGGTCGCCGAGATCCTGCGCGGGCTCGACGAGGATCGTTCCGAGAGAGCCGGCGATTGATCTACCTCGACACATCCGTCGCGCTGGCGCAACTTCTGGGCGAGGATCGCCAGGCGCCAGCGAGCCTCTGGGCGGAATCGCTCGTGGCCTCCCGACTGCTCGAGTACGAGCTCTGGAACCGGCTCCACCGGATCGGCGCCGCGCAGTCGCACGGCGAAGCGGCGCGCGATCTCCTCGCCCGAGTCGCCTTTCTCGAGCTCGCACCGGAGGTGCTCTCGCGGGCACTCGAACCCTTTCCGAGTCCGGTGCGAACGCTCGATGCGCTCCATCTCGCGAGCGCGGACTTCCTGCGCGGCACTGGAGCGAGGATCGAGATCGCCACTTACGACGAGCGCATGCGCAGCGCCGCCCGGGCGATGCACTTCGCTCTGGTCGGCGAGGAACGCTCTACCTGATCCACGATCAAAGCGAGGTGCCTGGCCCGCCCGGCGCTCCCGGGACGAGGGCGAACAGCACGCCCTCCTCGTCACGATAGAGCTCGCGGAAGCGGGGCGAGGCGGCAATACCTTCGACGAGCTTTGCCGCAACCAGCCGCCGCGGCAGCAAGAGCTGCTCGGCGCCGAAGGCGCTGAGCTCGCGCGTCAGCAGCTCGGGTCGGTCAAGGAGCGGCAATACCCGCGTGAAGCGATACGGCCCGATCCAATCTCCCAGCAGCGCCGAACCTCCGAAGTCGTGCAGGCGCTCGCCGTGCAGGGCATAGAGCGGAACCCGCTCGAAGCCGTTCTCGCGCCGGAAGAGGAGCGCCCGGTAGAGCGGCAGCCGCCGGGCGAGGAAGTCGTCGATGGCGGTTGCACTCACCGGCGGAGGACCGGTGATGCGCAGGCGCCAGAGCGAGTAAGCGGGCGCGGTGGCGAGTCCGACGACGACCAGCGCGATACCCGTAGAGCGCGCCAGAGCTCGCGCCGGACCTGCCGGCCAGGTTCCGTCCGCGCGCCCGGCGAGGTCGTGGCAGGCCTCCACCAGCAGGATCGAGAGCATCGGCGACAGCAGCATGAAATAGCGCGCATCCCTCGGCAAGGCGAGAAAGGCAAGCAGAAATCCGCCCAGGATTGCGATCCAGATCCTCGCCCAGCGCCGGCGCCAGCCGAGGTACAGCAACAGCGGCAAGGCGAGGACGAAGAGCGGCGAGGACGGAGGCTGAAAGCCGATCCGCGATCGATCGCCGACGAGGTCCCAGCTCAGACGCAACAGATCGAGTCCACCCTGCTGCCAGGTGGAAGGGAAACCGACCCGTGCCACCGCCGCCGCGCCACTCCATTCTCCGGCCTCGAAGAGGGTAGAGAAGTAAGGGAAGAGCGGGCTTCCCGAGAGGCCCCAGACCACCGCATACCAGGGCCCCGCGGCGACTGCCGCGGCAGCGCCAAAGAACGCCATCGCCCGGAGCTTCGTCCCCCGGGCCGCCTCCCATCCGATCGCGAGCATCAGTGCGGCGACGACATAGAGGCCGAGATACTTCGTCGCCGCCGCCCAGCCGGCGAATCCTCCCGCGGCCAGCAGCCAAGCCGATGCCGGTGCGCGGCGCCAGCGCTCGAAGACGACGCACGCCGCGGTACTGAAAAGCGCGAGCACCGGATCGACGAAACTCGAGCCGGCATAGAAGACGACGATCGGCTGGCCCAGCCAGATGGCCGCCGGCGCGACCACCCAGGCAACGGACGCAGTCGAGCGGTCCGCGCCGGCGAATCGGTCGCGCGCCCAGACGAGCAGCAGCGAAGCTGTGGCGAGCGTCGCCAGCAGGGACACCCCGTGGGCCGTCGAGGCGCGACCGACGAGCAGCGCCGGCGCGAAGAGAGTTTCGGCGGCCATGGGAAAGACCGGCGAACGCAGGTTGTCGACGAAAAGGTAGCGGCCGTGCTCGAGGAGACTTCGGGCGAGCGGCAGGTGATAGATCGTGTCGTCCCAGGTCACCGGTGGGTAAAGGGCCAGCCAGGCGGGAGCGGCCGCGGCGACACCCGCTAGGACCCAACGCCCGCCGCGCCCTCGTGGGGTGGAAATTTCACGCCACGCCACGGCCAGCCAACGGCGGCCGAAGAACAGCGCGCTTCCAGCCACCAGTGCCATCGACGCGGCGCCGAACTGGCCGCACAGGCCGCAGAGCAGAAGCGCCTGCGCCAGAAAGCCCAGACCCAGAGGCAAAGCCAACGCCGTCCACAGGCCCGGCTCGTGCGCGGACGCGGCGAGGCGGGAGGCGCAATAGCCGCCCGAGGCGAGCGCGAGCACTCCCAGCAGCGCCGCCCAGAGGAGCGGCGATAGCAGGAGCGCGATGTCGCCGGTCCAAACCACCGCCCGGCTATCGCGCTGTCGGCGTCGACAGCAGGGGGAGCAGCTCCCTCTCCACCAGGAGGGCGATCTTCCGCTGGCCCTCCGCCGTCGGATGGATGCCGTCGGCCTGGTTGAGTTGCGGATCGGCGGCGACCCCCTCGAGCAGAAAGGGGATGAACGGCAGCTCGAACTCCGCCGCCACTCTGGCGAAAAGGGCTTCGAAGTCCCGGGTGTAAGCCGGTCCGTAGTTGGGCGGCATCTTCATCCCGGCGAGCACCACCTGCGCTCCAGCGGCGCGCGCCCGGCGAACGATCTCGCGCAGGTTCGCTTCGATCGATGCGACCGGCTGACCGCGCAGGCCGTCGTTGGCTCCGAGCGCGACCACGACGATCTGTGGATGCAACGAGAGCAACCAGTCGATCCGCGCCACGCCGCCGGCGCTGGTGTCCCCCGACACGCCGGCGTTGACGATGCGCACGCCCAGACCGCGCCCCGCCAGCAGCTCGCCGACCCGCGCCGGAAAGGCCGCCTCCTCCCCAAGCCCCAATCCCGCCGTCAGGCTGTCGCCGAGGAAGACGATCTGGGGAGTCGCCGACGGAGCGGGCACCGCCACCGGGGGAGCAGCCGAGCCAGCGGGCGCTGCGGGCGCCTTTATCGGCGGGCTGGGAGAAGCCGTCGCGCCTGCCTCCGGCTCGCGCCGGCAAGCGAGATTCGAAACCACCGCCACCAGCATCGCCAGTGCCAGCAGAGGTCGAGTCGACCCACAGATGCGGCGCAGGCGCAGTTTCCCTTTACCGGTCCTTTGCTTCTGTTCAGGACAAATCTTTTCGCGCGGCAACGGCGTACACATGACGGGAGGCTTCTCCAAAACGCCATGCTAACCTGCGCCGCTCGCGGCCGATGATCCCGATGAACCCGACCACGCCCACGCCCCCTGCCATCGAGCTCCGCCGCCTGACCAAGCGCCTGCCGTCGGGCGACCGCATGCTGACGATTCTCGACGCGGTCGATCTGGTCATCGCGGAGGGCGAGTTCGTCGCCGTGCTCGGCCCTTCGGGAAGCGGAAAGTCGACGCTCCTGGGGCTGGCGGCCGGTCTCGACCGGCCGACGAGCGGCGAAGTGCTCATCGCCGGCAAGCCGATCCAGGACCTCTCCGAAGACGCACTCGCGCTCCTGCGGCGGCGGAAGATCGGCTTCGTCTTTCAATCTTTTCAGCTGCTGTCGAACATGACCGCGCTCGAGAACGTCCTGCTGCCGCTCGAGCTCGCGGGCAGCCCCCAGCCCCTCGAACGAGCGCGGCACCTCCTCGACCGCGTCGGACTCGGCGAACGCGGCCATCACTACCCGGCGCAGCTCTCGGGCGGCGAGCAGCAGCGCGTCGCTCTGGCGCGCGCCTTCGCTCCCCGGCCCGGGATCCTGTTCGCCGACGAGCCGACCGGCAACCTCGACGGCGCGACCGGAGCGCGGATCCTCGACGTCCTCGACGAGCTTCGGGCCGACGTCTCGGCGACTCTCGTGCTGGTGACCCACGATCCGTCGATCGCCGAGCGCGCCGACCGGCGGATCTTCCTGCGCGACGGACGGGTGGAACGGGTCGAATCGCGCGCTGATCGCCCGATGCCCGTCCGATGACCTCCGGGGTGCTCCTGCGCCAGATCGCGCGCGAAGCGCGCGGAGCCAGAGGCCGCGCCATTTTCTTCGTTCTCTGTCTCGCGGTCGGCGTCGGCGCGGTGGTCGCCGTCGCCGGTTTTTCGTCCAGCCTTCGCGCCACCCTCGCGCGAGAAGCGCGCCAGCTCCTCGCCGCCGATCTCCGCGTCCGCGGCCTCAAGCCCGTTCCCACCGCGGTGGACGAGCTGCTCGCCAGCGCGGCGGGCGAGCAGGGCATCCGTTCGACCCGGCTCACCGAGCTGGTCACGGTCTCCGCCGCGCCGGCGGGAACGGGGGGCGCCGGGCGCAGCCAGCTCGTCGAGCTCAAGGCGGTCGACGGCGAGTTCCCTTTCTACGGCAGGTTGACGCTGGAGCCGGCGCGTCCGCTCGCCGAGCTCCTTGCCGACGGCGGCGCCGTCGCCGCGCCCGAGCTCCTGACGCGGCTCACGCTCCGGATCGGCGATCCGATTGCCATCGGCGGCAAGCTCTTCACTCTCCGCGGCACCGTGCTGTCGGAGCCCGATCGGCTCGGCAACGCCTTCACGCTCGGGCCACGGCTCTTTCTCTCCGGCGAGAGTCTGCGCTCGACCGGCCTGGTGGCTCTGGGCAGCCGGGTCACCCACCGCCTGCTGGTGAAGCTCCCCGACGACGCCACCGCCGCTGCGGTCGAGGCGTTCGCCGGCCGACTGCGCAGCGCGCTCGGCGATCCTGCCTTCTATCGCATCGAGACGTCGGCGGAAGGCCAGCCCGAGATGCGGCGCGGCGTCGATCGCACCGAGCGCTTTCTCGGCCTCGTGGCTCTCCTCTCCCTCGTCGTCGGAGCGGTCGGCGTGGCGCAGACGGTGCGCGCCTGGCTCGTCAGCCGACTCGACGCGATCGCGGTCTTCAAGGCGCTGGGGGCGAGGCCGCGCGAGATCCTGGCGATCTATGTCGGCCAGGTCGTGCTGCTCGCCGCCGCCGGCAGCCTTGCCGGAGTCGCTCTCGGCCTGGCGCTCGAACGCCTGGTTCCGAGTGTCGCGGGGGCGCTCCTCCCCGTCCTGCCGCAGATCGAGTTCCAGCCACTCGCGGTGCTCCGGGGGCTCGGACTCGGCGTCGGAATCTCGCTGCTGTTCGCCTTGCCACCCCTCCTTTCCGCCCTCGCGGTGCCGGCGGCGCGCGTTCTCCGGCGGGAGATCGAGCCGCTGCCGCCGTCACGCCTGGCCGTCGCGGGCATCACGCTGGCTCTCCTCGCCGGCCTGGTTCTGGTCGCCACGGTCCAGGCGCGCTCGCTCGCCCTGGGCGCCGCCTTCGCCGGCGGCCTCGCTGCGACCGCGGCGCTCCTCGCGCTGGGAGCGCGCGGTTTGATCCTCGGCATCCGTCGCCTGCCGCGTCTCCGCCTGCCGCTGCCGCTGCGCTACGGCTTGGCAGCCATCGGCCGGCCCGGCGCCCCCACCGTCGCCAGCGTCGTCGCGCTGGGCCTCGGGGCGATGGTCGTCGTCGGCATGCGCACCGTCGAGCACGGTCTCACGACGCGCCTCCGCGGGGATCTCCCCGCCACCGCGCCGACCGCTTTCCTGATCGACATCCAGCCCGACCAGTGGGCGGCGGTGCGCACCGAGATCGAGCGCGCCGGCGCGA
>JAYTAM010000200.1:0-8197 GCA_043737505.1 Thermoanaerobaculia bacterium | reverse complement strand
TCGTCCATGAAACCGGTGCCGCCGAAAGCGGTGCGGATATCGATCTCGAAGTCCTGGATCTCGTCGAAGTTGGCGCTCCAGTGGACGTTGCCCTGACCCATGCCGCCGCGCCCGCGCAGTGGAAGCGTTCGCCGCAGGCCCTCGCCGCGGCCGGTGAAATCCCACACCCGGCCATCGTCGCGGCCGTCGAGGTGGCAAGTGGCGCAGGAGAGGTAGCCCTCGGCGCTCATGCGCGGATCGCCAGCGTGGTAGAAGAGGCGCTTGCCGGCGAGGACATCGGCGGGCAGCGGTTCGCCGCCGAGAGTACCGGCGCTCGCGACCTCGTCCGCCGGCAGCTGGATCGCGCCGGAGGCGAAGAAGTCGCCGGCGTCGAAGAGCGTCGTCGAGCGGCCGAGGAAGTTCTGGGTGAAGAGGCGGTCGGTGGCGGCGTCGGCGCAGATGCCCTGCGGCGCCGCTCCTGTCGCCAGACGAGTGACGAGCGATCCCAGGCCGGCGGCGCTCTCGATCTCGAAGGCGTCGAGGACGACGAGCTCGTCGTCTCCCTGCAGGGTCACGAAGAGGTAGTCCCCGAGCGGCGAGAAGGCGAGCGCCGACGGCGAATCGCTGTTGTCGAGGTCGATCGCGCGGACCGCGGTGCCGGAGGCGAGCGCGAGCTCCACCAGAGTGGCGCGCACCGTGTTGTCGGAATCGAGGTCGGGGCCGAAGAGCGTCCCGCGCTCGACGTTCGGCTTGGTGGCGGCGACCCAGGCGTGGGTGCCGGCGGGCGAGATTGCGATCGCCACCAGCTGGTTCGGCGTGCCGCGCCCATCGGCGGTGCTGTCGCGGTGGGCGTCACCGCCGAGCTTGGGCAGGCGGATCGTGCGGGTGAGGGTCAAGCCAGCGGTGGCGACCTCCCAGACCTCGCCCCAGTCGCGGTCGGAGAGGAAACGGGTCACCAGCAGGCGGGTGCCGTCGGCCGAGAGCGCCAGCGCCCGCGGCGTCGGGCCGAGGGGGAGGGTTGCCGTGGTCTGCCGCGTAGCGGCGTCGATCCGGCGCAGCTCGCCGCGGCCTTCGAGGGCGACGTAGAGCGTCGCTCCGCTCGGCAAGGCGACGATTCCCGCTGGCGAGCTGCCGTAGCCGGTCGGTATCTCGGCGGTAACCGCGCCGCCGGCGTCGAGAATGCGGATGCGATCGTCGCCGCCGCATGTGACCCAGATCTCGCCGCCGGCGGCTCGGGCGAGCGCGCGCGGCTTCTCGCAGACGGCGGTTTCGAGCTCGAGGACGCCCGAGTCGGCGTCGACCGCGGCGACGGTGCCGTGATCCGGGTTGACCGTCCAGACGCGTCGGGCGACGTCGTCGCACAGGGCGGCCGTGCTCGCCGCCGGCAGCGCTCCCACGGGAGGCACCGCCACGGTGACGACGCGGGTGCGCGAGGCGATCGCGCCGTGCGGGTCGCGCGCCTGGACGGTGGCGCGATAGTGCCCGGCGGCGGCGAACGCGTGGTTGGCACTCGCGGCGCCCCAAGCGGTCTTCGGCGAGCCGTCGCCGAAGTCGAACCTGTACTCGACCGCCTCGCCTTGCGGCTCCGCCGCGGTCGCCGAGAAGCCGACCACGCCGCCCGGGGCCGCAGGATAGGGCGAGGCGTCGAAGGCGGTCAGGGACGGCGGCGAGTTGCCGTTCACCGTCGATCCGGTGGAGAAGGTGAAGCTGTAGCCCACCATGCCGTTGCCGGCGGCGTCCTCGATGCCACCCGCCGGCAGAATCACCTCGTAGGTCGTGTTCGCCGCCAGCGGCTGATTGGGAGTGAAGGTGAGAATGTCGTCGAAGGAGAAGGTGAGCCGGCCGGCAAGGCTCGAACCTCCCACCGGGCGGACGATGAAGGTCGCACCGTTGACGATCGTCGGCGTCTCGAGGGTCTCGTGGATCAGCAGGGTAATCGGCGACCCGGCGGGGTAGTTCGTCTGGCCGGCGCGCGGAATGTGGTAGCCGACCGAAGGTCCGCGCGTGTCGGGGGCCGCCTGATGCGCCCAGATCGCCATGCCCTGGTTCTCGCCGACACCGCCGGTGACCAGGAGGTTGCCGAGGGGAAGAGCGAACTGCGAGGTGTCGATGCCGACGCCCCCGCCGCTCGAATGCGGCACGGTTGCGCCGTGCAGGTCGAGGACCGACTCGAAGGTCCGCAAGTCCACCTTATGGTCGCCGATGAAGGCGTACTCGTCCTGGAACTGGGCGTACATCGCCGCCGCGCCTGGCAGCGGCGTGTCGGCGATGAGGCGCATATCCGAGGGGTCGGTGACGTCGACGACCTGCATGCCGTTGCCACCATCGCGGTAGGGAAAGACGACGTAGAGCTTGCCGTCGCCGCCCCAGACCTCCGGCCAGTAGCCGCCGGGGCCGCCGCTCGTCAGCACATCGAGCAGGACGGGATTCGCCGGGTCGGAGACGTCGTAGGTTGCGACTCCGGTTCGGCTCTGGTCGGAGGCGAAGATCAGCAGGTTGCCGATCAGGAACGGATGTCCCACCACTCCGGTCAACCCGAGGTGATCCCACTCGCCGAGCACGACCCCGTTGCGCTCGATCGTCGCCAGGCCCGAGATCGCGCCGTAGCTCCACCAGGTGTCGCCGACGAAGAACGGTTGAAAGAGGCAGCCGCGGACGCCGGCGCAAAGGAGGTCGGGATAGCTCGTGCGCGTGAAGCTCCCGTACGCCGGGTTGGCGCGGAACGACCATGGAGCCTCGGGCGGCCAATTGGCGCCGAGCACGAGATAGTCGCCGCTCTGCAGATAGCCGTGGGCGTTGATCGGCATCGGCGTCACCCCCCAGGTCGCGAGCTGCACCGGATTCGCGGGGTTGGCGAGGTCCCAGGTACGCACCTGGAAATCGGACCCAGGCTGGCTCGACGGAACTTCGGGCACCGAGAACAGGACGCCGTTGTGGAAAGCGAGGATCGCGGTCCGGCCCTGGTCCGGCGCCAGCAGCCCCGAGAGCAGACTGCCCGGCGTCTGCGGGACGTTGGGAAAGCCGGCGGCGAGTGCCGGAACTGCCGAAGCGAAGAGGAGAAGCGCCTGCACGATGGAGGTCGAAACCAGGGCGCCGGAGAAGAGGCGCACTCTCGCCGTGAACGATTCGCGGGAACGGGGACAGAACGGAAAGGCCATACCTATCTCCTCGCGGAAACCTGGGGATTTGCGACATGGGGAGATTTCCACGGCCGGCGCCGGAGGCAGTGTGAAGCAGGCCGCTCTCCGCTCGTACCGGTCGCTTCCCATTCCATTCCCGGGCGATTCCAGAACCTCTGGGAGGTCACAGGCGCGCATAGAATGAGCGGGTCGACAGGAAAAGTGCTGGACGGCAGGACTTCGGGCGGTCGCGAACGGGGGAGTTGCATGCCGACGCGGTGGGTCTACGGGTTCGATGAGCTGGCGGCGGTGGAGAGCGCCACCGGGAGCTGGGAGGCGGTGCGCGGCCTCCTCGGAGGCAAGGGTGCAAATCTTGCCGACATGACGCGCCTCGAGCTGCCGGTGCCCCCCGGCTTCACGGTCACCACGGCCGCCTGCAACGCCTACCTCGCCGCCGGCAACAGCTTCCCGGAGGGCCTCTGGGAACAGGCGCTCGGGGCGCTCGCCCGGCTCGAAGCGACGACCGGCAAGCGCTTCGGCGACGCCGCGAACCCGCTGTTGGTCTCCTGCCGGTCGGGAGCGCGCTCCTCGATGCCGGGGATGATGGACACCGTGCTGAACATCGGCATGAACGACGAGGTCGCCGCCGGACTCGAGCGGGCGACCGGCGACGCGCGCTTCGTCTTCGACAGCTATCGCCGGCTGGTGCAGATGCTCGGATCGGTGGTGCTCGAGATTCCCGACGAGCCGTTCGAGGAGGTCCTGACCGAAGCGCGGGCGCGGGCTGGGGTCGCCAGCGACTCCGAGCTCGGCGCCGCCGCCTGGCGCGCCGTGACGAACGAGTTCAAAGCCATCCTCGAGCGCGAGGCGAGACGTCCCTTCCCGCAGGATCCGCGCGAGCAGATCCGGCTCGCCACCGAGGCGGTTTTCAAGAGCTGGAACGGCCGGCGCGCGGTGGACTACAGGAATGCCGCAAAGATTGCCCACGACCTCGGCACGGCGGTGAACATCTGCACCATGGTCTTCGGCAATCTGGGCGAGGACTCGGCGACCGGCGTCGCCATGACCCGCAGCGGGGCGACCGGCGAGCGGGGGATCGAAGGGGACTACCTGACCAATGCCCAGGGTGAAGATGTGGTCGCCGGCATTCGCAAGACCAAACCGATCGAAGAGCTCCGGGCCGAGATGCCGCGGGCTTACGCCGAGTTCGAGGCGATCGCGGAGAAGCTCGAGCGCCACTACGGCGACATGCAGGACGTCGAGTTCACCATTGAACGCGGCAAGCTCTGGATGCTGCAGACCCGCGATGCCAAGCGCACGGCACAGGCGGCGGTGCGCATCGCTGTCGACATGGTCGAGGAGGGGCTGATCACTCGCCAACAGGCGGTGCTCCGGGTTTCGCCGGAGCAGATCGACTTCTTTCTGCACCCGCAACTGAAAAAAAGCTCGGTAAAGGAAGAAACAGAGGCCGGGAATCGACTGGGTCGCGGGCTCAACGTTTCTCCGGGCGCAGCCGTCGGGGTGATCGCTCTGGATGCGGACCTCGCCGAGCGCTGGGCGAACGAGGACGGCAAGTTCGTGATCATGGTGCGGCCCGAGACCAAGCCCGACGACGTCCACGGAATGCTCGCGGCCAAAGGGCTGCTGACCAGCCGCGGCGGCCGCACCAGCCACGCCGCTCTGGTGGCGCGGCAGTTCGGAAAACCCGCGGTCGTCGGAGTGGAAGAGCTCGAGATCGATCTCGAACGGCGGGAGATACGGATCGGCGACCGGACGCTCCGCGAGGGCGACTGGATCTCGATCGACGGCACCTCCGGGGAGTTCTTCGCCGGCGAGCTCGCCACTGTCGTCCCGGACTTCAAGGACCCCTATTTACTGAAGCTTTTATCCTGGGCGGACAGCGAACGCAGGCTCCAGGTGTGGGCGAACGCCGACTACCCGGCCGACGCGCGGCGGGCGCGGGAGTACGGCGCCCAGGGGATCGGTCTCTGTCGCACCGAGCACATGTTCTTCGAGACCGCGCGTCTGCCGGTCGTGCAGAGACTCATTCTCCACAAGGACGATCCCGCTGTCGTCGCCGATTGCCTGGCGGCACTGCTGCCGCATCAGCGGACCGACTTCTACGGCCTGTTCAAGGCGATGGACGGTTTGCCGGTGATCGTCCGGCTGATCGACCCGCCCCTGCACGAGTTTCTGCCCGGTCATCTCGACGTGGCGCGGGAGATCGAGCGACTCGAGGCGTCGGGGGGCGAGCCGGCGCGGCTGGCCGAGCAGCGGGGCGTGCTGGCCGCAGTCGAGCGCCTGCACGAGACCAACCCGATGCTGGGCCTTCGCGGTGTCCGGCTCGGCATCCATCTCGCGGCCGTGACGCGCATGCAGGTGCGGGCGATCTTCGAGGCTGCCTGCCAGGCGGCGGCCGAGGGGATCGATGTCCACCCCGAGGTGATGATCCCGCTCGCCGGCCACTGGCGCGAGCTCGAAGTGCAGCAGCAGGCGCTCGAGGAGGAGGCGGAGAAGGTGATGGCCGAGCAGGGTCGCCGCGTGGCGTACAAGTTCGGCACCATGATCGAGGTGCCGCGCGCGGCGCTCACCGCCGACGAGCTGGCGCGCTTCGCGCAGTTCTTCTCCTTCGGCACCAACGACCTGACGCAGACGACGTTCGCCATCTCGCGCGACGACGCCGAGAAGACCTTTCTCATGGAGTACCTGGAACGCGGCATCCTGCTCGAGAACCCGTTCGCCTCGATCGACGAAGCCGGCGTCGGCAAGCTGATGAAGATGGCGGTCGCCCTCGGCCGCACGACCCGCCCCGGCATGGAGATCGGCATCTGCGGCGAGCACGGCGGCGACCCCAAGTCCGTCGCCTTCTGCCACGCCATCGGCCTCGACTACGTCTCCTGCTCCCCCTTCCGCATCCCCATCGCCCGCCTCGCCGCCGCCCAGGCCGCGCTCAAAGAGCGCGGCGTCGCACCCTCAGCGGTCCGCAAACGCGACGCCCCGACGGCGGCGATTTGACGATCTCATTCGTGAAGGCTTAGAAGTGGATAGGGCGAGTCCGCTGAAGTGCGCCTGGTGCAATGAGAGCGGAGGGAGTTTGGTGCGCGCGGAAGTGACTGACTCAGCGGCGGCGAATCCCCCGAGTGAAGGCAGTGCGCTTTGGGCTCACCCTCATCATGTCGCCCGTCTCCTCCATTGGATGAATTCGGGCCCGGCACGCACAAGGCGATTTCTGCGGCTCTTTCTCGCGGCTGTCGGCATCCTGGTGATCGGGACGCCGCTGGCGCTCGTCTGGGGCACTCAGGCTTCGATGGTTGTGGCGGCGGCGGGCATTGTCGCTGTTGGCGTTGTGCTGCTCGTTCAGCCGATCCCGACACCGCAGACGGTCGCGTCGTTCGGCGTTTCCAAGGCACTCCTGATGGTCAGGATGGCGGGCGCATTCCTGCTGCTTTCGGTACTGCCGCTGGTGTATTTCGCAGTGACCTACCCGCGCTGAGGTCACGGCTCGACTTCAACGCAAGATAGGGGCTTTCACCAGAATCGTCGATCGAGACGAGCAACGAGTTCGAAGTGCTGGTCACGGCTGACTACCGGCAGCTCGTGCTGGCGGGCGAGGGCCGCGATCCAGATATCGTTCTCGGAGATCGGCGTTCCCTTCCGGCGAAGTTCGTCGCGGATCTCGGCGTAGCTGGCTGCCGTGCCAGCGTCGACGGGGAGTACGGTCGAGTTGCCGACAAGAAGGTCCAGAAGCTGACCCAGCGACTTTCGGTGACGGGAGCGCAGGAGTCCGTAGCGATACTCGCCGATCACGATCACTGGAAGGTGGAGCCGTTCTTGTCCCGCGAGGATCGCGGCGAGGTTCTCGTCGCCCTCGAAGAGAGCGGAGAGGGCGTTGGTATCGAGGATCAACGCCAGTCCGCAGGATCGACGTAGTCGAACTCCTTGAGCGCAGCGTCGACCTCGGCCACAGCTCCCCGCGGAGCTTTTCCGAACACCTGGCGCCAGCCCGCTTCGGCGGTGCGCCCACGCGTGGCGCCGGCGAGATGCGAGCGCAGTGCCGTCGAAAGGAGTTGGCGGAGCGATTCGCCGCGAGCCGCCGCGGCCGCCTTCGCCTGACGAAGCAGTGGGTCGGGAATCTCGACGGTCGTCTTCACTCACCCATTCTACCGTAAATATGGGTAGTCCTCCTCCTGCCGATTTGGACAACGTCGCAGCGCCCGAACTGGGGGGAACTCCACTAGGATCACCCCATGCCGCGCATCCAGATTCTGCCCGACCGGTTGGTGTCGCAGATCGCCGCCGGGGAGGTGGTGGAGCGGCCGTCGTCGGTGGTCAAGGAGCTGGTCGAGAACGCCCTCGACGCCGCGGCGACGCGGATCGAGCTCGACCTCGAAGGGGGTGGCCGGCAGCGCATCCGCATCGCCGACGATGGCACCGGGATGGACCGCGACGACGCGCTGCTCGCCTTCGACCGCCACGCCACGAGCAAGATCTCCTCCATGGCCGACCTCGAGCAGGTGGCGACGCTCGGCTTCCGCGGCGAGGCACTGGCGACGATCGCCGCCGTCGCCAAAGTCGAGCTGACGACGGCGACGGCTCCGGGAGAAGGGACTCGGGTACTCCTCGAGGGCGGCAAGATCCTGGCCGTCGAGCCGATGGCCCGCACGCGCGGTACGACGATCGACGTTGCCTCTCTGTTCTTCAACGTCCCGGCGCGGCGCAAGTTCCTCAAGTCGCGGGAGACCGAGCTGCGGCGCTGCGTCGAGGTCGTCGAGGGCTACCTCCTCGCCCGCCCGGATGTCGCGTTTCGCGTCCGCAGCGAGGGGCGGGTCCTCCTGGATGTTTCGGCGCAGCCCCCTGGGGATGCTCTTCAGGAATCGGAGGGGTTGCGTCGACGTATCGGCGAGGTGTTTGGCGAGGCATTTGAAAGGCTGCTGGTAAAGGTAGGGGAGTCCGAGTCGTCGACGGCGGGCTCGGGGCGCCTGTTTCACGGCTTCGTCGGTTCTCCTGCGACGGCTCGCGGGGCTCGGCGCAGTTTCGTCTTCGTCAATCGCCGGCTGGTGCGCGATCGCGCCGTGCTCGCGACCTTCTACCGTGCCGTC
>JAYTAM010000199.1:0-3598 GCA_043737505.1 Thermoanaerobaculia bacterium | reverse complement strand
TGCGATCGCCGGGATCTCCGGCATCGTCCGAAAGCAGCTTGGCGATACAGAAATCGAGCAGCTTCACCCGTCCCTCGGAGTCGACCAGAATGTTCGAGGGCTTGAGGTCGCGATGGACGATGAGCGTCCGATGCGCCATCGCGACGGCGTCGGCGACGGCGATGAGCAACTCGAGGCGCGTGCGCACGCTGGCGCCGCGCGCCCGGCACCAATCCACCAGGCCCTCGCCTTCGACCCGCTCGAGCGCGAAATAGGGGCGGCCGTCGGCAGCGATGCCGCCGTCGAGGAGGCGGGCGATGTTGGGGTGTTCGAGCCGTGCCAGGATCTGTCGTTCGCGCAGGAAGCGGCGCAGAACCTCCTCGGAGTCCATGCCGCGCTTGAGGAGCTTCAAGGCGACGAGCTGGTCGAACTGGCCGTCCGCCCGTTCGGCCTCCCAGACTTCGCCCATGCCGCCGCGTCCGAGTAGGGAGCGCAGCCGGTACGGGCCGACGCGGTCGCCGGGCGAAGCGCTCGACGGCTGCCGGGCGCCGAGCGCTTCATCGACCAGCTCGGGAGCGAAGCCGCCGACGCCCTGGTTCAGGAACTCGTCTCCGGCGGAGTGATCCGCGGCGAAGAGGTCCGCCACCTCTGCGGCCAGTTGCGGATCCGCTGCCGCGAGGGCCGCGAGCGCGCTCGCGCGCTCGGCGGGCGTGAGGTCCGCGAGCTCCTCGAAGCGTCGGCGGGCGGTTGCGAAGCGCCCGGGATCCGGCCGCTTCACCGCCTGCGACTCCATGCCTGTGCAGATCTCATCGCCACCCCGCCATCCCGACGGGGAGGCTACCAGACGCGGACGCGAGCCTCCGGGGTGAGGGCGAGCTTCGCCGTCGGCGGGATCTGGAAGGCGGTGTACCAGGCGTCGACGTTGCGTACCGTGTCGGCGCGGAATTCGCCCGGCGCGTGCCCGTTGGTCAGCAGTGAGCTGCGCAGGGCCTCGGGCCGTGCCTTGGATCGCCAGATCTGTGCGAACGAGATGAAGAAGCGTTGGTCTCCGCTGAAGCCCTGCGCCGACGGTCCTTCCTTGCCGGCGTAGACGGCGCGGTAGCCGTCGTAGGCGGCGGCGATCCCGGCGACGTCGGCGATGTTCTCCGACAGGGTGAGCTTGCCGTTGACGTGGCTGCCCGGGAGCGGCTCATAGGCGTCGTACTGCGCCGTCAGGCGGTCGCCCGTAGCCTGGAAATGCTTCAAGTCCTCGTCCGTCCACCAGTTGGCAAGCCGGCCGCCGGCGTCGAACTGGGCGCCCTGATCGTCGAAGCTATGGCTGATCTCGTGTCCGATGACGACGCCGATCCCGCCGTAGTTCTGCGCCGGGTCCGTTCTGGCGTCGAAGAACGGCGGTTGCAGGATCGCGGCGGGAAAGTTCATCGCATTTTGGAGCGGCAGATTCACCGCATTGACCGTCTGCGGCGTCATCCACCACTGGGTTTTGTCCACGGGCTGCGCAAGTCGGGCGAGGGCGGCGGTGTAGTCGAAGAGCGCCGAGCGCTCGGCGTTGCCGAAGGCGTCGTCGCGGGCCACGACAAGGCCGCCGTAGTCGCGCCAGCGGTCGGGATAGCCGATGCCGACGTAGAGCGTGTCGAGCTTGGCCTTCGCCTTGGCGCGGGTCGCCGGGGACATCCATTCCAGATTGTCCACCCGCTTGCCGAACGCCACGACGATGTTTTGCACCATCTTCTGCGCCTCGACCTTGGCCTCCGGCGGGAAATACTTCGCGGCGTAGAGCTTGCCTACCGCCTCACCGAGTGCGCCGTTGGTCGCATCGACGGCGCGCTTCCAGCGATCGCGCAGCTGGGTCGCGCCGGAGAGCGTGGTGCCGTAGAAGGCGAACTTCTGGTACACGAACGCTTTGGAGAGCTGCGGAGAGGCGCGGTCCACGGTCCGGAAGGCGAGGTAGTCCTTCCAGGCTGCGAGCGGTTCCGAGCCCGCGAGGGCGGCGATGCCAGTGACCGCGCCCGGGTGCCAGACCATCAACTCGCTCACCTTCGCGCCGCGGCCGCCCAGACCGGCGGCGTCGAAGAAGGCCGGCCAGTCCAGACCGGGCGCCCGGCTGGAGAACTCGGCGAGCCGCCAGCGGTTGTTGGCGCGCTTGACTTCCATCGACTCGGTTCGCGTCGCGTGCACGGCGGCGATCTTCGCTTCGAGGGCGTAGATGCGGTCGGCGCGCCCGGCGCTCTCCGCGGCCCCGCTGAGCCCGGCGAGCTCGAGCATGCGCGCAATGTGGGCGCGGTACTCGACCTGCAGAGCGGAGCTCGTGGCGTCGGTGGCGGTGTAGTTGTCGCGATCGGGCATTCCGAGGCCGCCCTGAAGGAGGTAAGCGGCGTTCTTCGCCGGCTTGTCGAAGTCCGGCGAGACCCAGAGCCCGAACAGGCGGTCGGTATGGAAATCCGTATTGTTGAGCGGGTCGACATCGGCGCGCAGCTGGGCGCCTAGGAGTCGCGCGAGGGCTGGCTTGTCGGCGAGAGCGGCGATGACAGCGAGCTCGGGTTCGATCGGCGCCTTGCCCTTCGCCTCGATCGCGGCCTCGTCCATGAATGCCAGGTAGAAGTCGCCGACCTTGCGGGCGTCGGCGTCGGCCGCAGCATCTGAGCCACCGGAGCCACCTGAGCCGGCCGCAGCCTGCTGGATCAGATCCTGCGTGCGCCGATTGGCCTCCTCGGCGAGGATCGCGAACGAGCCCCAGGCGGCGCGGTCGGCCGGGATCTCGGTCGTTTTCAGCCAAGTGCCGTTGGCGAAGGCGAAAAAGTCGTCTCCCGGGGCGACGCTGCGATCGATGCCGGCGAGGTCGAGGCCGGGCTCGGTTTTTTCTGCCTCTGCGGCCCGCAGGCCCAACGGGGCGAGGACCAGAGAGAGACCTGCGAGCGCAAAGGCTGGCAGTCCGAGGGCACGGTGCGAGCGGCTCGCGGGGGGGGGGATGGAGTGCGGCGAGGTCGAGATGGGCATGGTGGACATTATTGCAGCGCTGAAGCGCCGCCGGACGGTCCAGTTCGGAGTTCGCATTGAGCTGTCTACGGCGCGGCGCCCGCGGAGTTTTCCCGCCCGCTCCGCTCCAGGCCCCGATCGAAGGCGGGGTCGAAATCGACGGCTGAGTCGCCCGCTCCCGCTGTGAGTCAGGGGGAGGAGAAGCTCCAGGCGCCGGTACCGGCGCTCTCGAAGCCGTCGGCGAAGAGCGGGCCACCGAAGAGGAGCTGGCCGAAGATCTCGAACTCGGTGTCGACGAGTCCGCCGGTGTTGTCGTCCCCGTTCCAGGCGACGAAGAGACCACCCTCCTGGTCGGCGGCCAGGATTGGAGCGAAAGCCTGGTAGGACGAGGCCCCGTTGGGACCCATGTCGCTCACCCGCAGGTCGTTCGGGCCGACTTCGGCGCCGGTGCCGCCGTCGACCGCCTGGACGAAGACCTCCAGCTCGCCGTCGATCTGGCCGCCGATGTTGTCGTCGGCGAGGAAACTGACCAGGTAGCGGCCCAGGGTGGCCGAGTAGGCGACCTTGGGGCTGTCGGCGTCGTAGGCGGTGTCACCGGTCGCGCCGACGTCGGAAATCCGGAAGTCGTTGACGCCGATTTCGG
>JAYTAM010000198.1:0-8229 GCA_043737505.1 Thermoanaerobaculia bacterium | reverse complement strand
TCTACGCGGTTCGTAGCGCACGAAGAGATTCATCTTGTCGTTGTACTGGTCGTCCACCGGCACTGCAGCCTGGCCGCTGCGCTTGCCCGTCAGATGGGTGTAGTTGCCGCCCATCGAGACGCTGTCACGGAGGCGCCAGCCGAGGGCCACTTCGAGACCCTCGTAGAGGAGCTCGTCGAAGTTGCGCTGCTGCACGACGAACCGCGCTCCGCTCGCGGCGATGTCGGCGCGGACATTCGGCGGGAGGGCCGCAATCTCCTCGGCGGAGAGAAAGTCCTGAACGATCCCGTCGGTGAGGTCGGTGCGGAACCAGACCGCCTCGATCCAGGCGTCGGCCCGCCGGTACTTGAATCCGAAGTCGAGGTTCTCGCCGGTCTCGGAGACCAGGTCGGGATTCAGGATCTGATAGCCGGCGCCCTCCGGCGTGACGCCATTGAAGAGGCGTTCGACGATGTTCGGCGCGCGAAACGAGGTCCCCCAGGAGGCGAGGAGGTTGAGCGATTCGGTCGCCTGGTACAAGAGGTTGACTGCGCCGACCAGATTGTCGTCGGAGAAGTCGAGCCCCGAGACGTCCCAGCCCGGAGTCGCTTCGGCGCGGGTCTCGACCTTCTGCCAGCGCGCGCCGGCGACGATCTTGAAGCGCTCGCCCACGGGCAGCTCGTCCTGAAGGAAGATTCCCCAGGAGCTGTTCTCGGCGTTCGGCGCGTTGGCGACGTCGTCCTCGGTCACCCGGGTTCGCGCGAACGGCGGGAAAGGAAGCCGGATGGTCGTCGTCGTGACCGAGTGGTCGGTGTTTCTCGACTCGTCGCGGAAGCCCTCGATCCCCCAGGTGAGAATCTGCTTCTCGCCGATGATCTTTACCGCCTGGCCGCGAAAGCCCAGCGACTCGAGGTCGGTGTGATTCGACGTCAGGGAATCGACCGCGGAGTCCGGTGCGCCGGGAAAGATCGGCCCGATGTTGATGGAGATGTCGTTGGCGAGGTTGCGCCGGTTCTTCTGCAGATAGATCTGGGCATCGAGACTGTCGAGCAGGAAGCCGTCGAGCCCGGCGGCCGTATACGCGAGGGTCGTGCGGTCGAAGTCCTGGAACGGATAGGTGATCCGGATCTGGAACTCCTCCTCGCCGCCGAGAAGCGCCGGGTCGACGAGCCCGAAGCCGGTCTCGCCGGCCTGGTAGCGGCGGTGCTTCACGGTGAACGCCTGCTGCTCGGTGAGATCGAAGGTGAAGACGCCGAAGAGACTGTCGTCCTGAACTCCGGTGTCGAGTACGGTCGCCCGCTCCTCGAGCTCGAGGTCACCATAGCTGCCGGCGGCCGACTCGTAGTCGTCGGCGTCGCGATAGGAGCCGGAGAGCGAGAAGCGCGAACGGCCGACCTGCCCGCGGACACCGGCATGACCGCGCACCAGATCTCCCGCCGAGCCGTAGCGCAGGTCGGTATCGAAGCCGAAGTTACGCCCGCCGAGAGCGAAAGCCGGCTTGGTCACCAGGTTGAGAACACCACCGATGGCGTCGCTGCCGTAGAGCACGGACATGGGCCCGCGCACGACCTCCACCGAGGCGACGTCGTCGATATCGACCAGGGCCGAGATCTCGCCGAAGTCGGTCTGCCGCCGGGCGTTGTTCATCCGCAGACCGTCCTCGAGGAAGAGGATGCGCAGGCCGCGCTGGCCGCGGATCACCGGCCGGGCCTGGTTGACACCGACGCCGTTGACGTCGACACCCGGCTCTCCGCGCAGGAGGTCGGCGGCGTTGTCGGGCATCCGGCGCGCGATCTCGAGCTCATCGATCACTGTGACCGGCGTCGAGACGTCGAAGACAGCGACCTCGCGCCCGAGCGCGGTGACGGTCGTGGCGTCGTGGAAGGAGGCCTCGGGTTCCCCGCTCTCCGGGGTCGGTTCGGCGGCCGGTGGGGGAGTGTTCTCTCCGGCGAACGAAGGCAGGGCAAGACAAAGCGTCGCCACGGCGACGCCCAGGATTCTGGACAAGCTCATGCGGTTCTCCTCGAAATGGCGCCCCGAGAGAGGCGCTCCAGACGTCCGGTGCTTCACGCCTCCGGAACACCCGAGGGTCGTGGCACCGGCAGCACGGCGGGCGTGCTCAGGAGAAGGGTGGAGGTCGGGGAGAGAAGCGGTCGGGCCCGGCGCCGGCGGACGAGAGGGCCGGCTCCGGTTCGATGGTTGGAAAGCGCAGGGCGCCGGCGATGGCGCAGGAAGGGACTCTGCCAGGCAGAGTGTAGCGAGGGCTGTTGCCGCTCCGGAGGTGGACGGCTGCAAAGCCGGCAAAGGGCAGCAGCAGGACCCAGTCGCGTGAGGCTTCCGCCTCTCCACCCACCGGCCCGAGGCTGCCGCCGAAACCGACGTGCAGGAGCAGAACGAGTAGCCAGAAAGCGAGGCCGCTGCGGACGGACACCAGAGAGGAGCCCTGGCGACGCAGCGCCCAGGCGCCGACTCCGAGGAGGAGGGCGCCTAGCCAACGCGCGAGAACTTCGGGATGCGCCAGGCTCGCGTCAGCCAGACGCCCGGCGAGGAGCACGAGGTGAAAGGCGACGAGGCCGGCGATTGCGACCCCGGCGAGGCAGCGGACGACCCGGACCAGAGGGGCCCTCTTGTTCGAGCCTTTGCCTGCGCTCAAGTTGGGTCGGACGCGAGTCAGCAACACCGGGGAATGCTAGCAGAGCGACTCCCCGCTCTGTCCTGCCGCTGCGCGGCGCAAGGGCGGTAGGATCGGCGGTTCGATGCGTTCCCCAGAAGTTGCCGACGCCATCCCGAAGCTGGTGGAGGAGGGCCTCCTCCCACCCGCCGTCGCCGCGCCGCTGCTGCGCTCGGCGCGCGGCGAGCTGCTGTCGATCCGCGGCGAGCTGCGGGCACTGCTGTATTTCGGCGTGCTCGCCGTGGTCGCCGGCGTTTCGCTGCTGGTGAAGGAGAATCTCGAGTTCATCGGCCCAAAGACGATCGCCGGTGCGGTCGGACTCGCGGCGTTCGCCTGCCTCGCCTGGACGCTGCACCGTGCCCTGCCCTTCACCTGGAAGCGCGCCGAGTCGACCGACTGGGCGTTCGACTTCGTGCTGCTCCTGGGCATCCTGCTGCTCGGCGCCGACCTCGCCTACATCGAGTCGAAGTTCACGCCCCTGGGAGATGCCTGGGGCTACCATCTGCTGCTCATGAGCGTGGTCACCGGCGCCTTCGCGGTGCGCTGCGACTCGCGGACAGCCTGGTCGCTTGCGCTCTCGACCTTCGCTGCCTGGCGCGGGGTGGCGGCCGCCGGAGTGACCGACGGGTTTCTGATGCGCTCCGGGAGCGCCTTGCGTCTCAATCTCATGCTCTGCGGGTTGGGGTTCGTGGCGCTCGGATTCTGTATGCGGCGATTCGACCGCAAGCGCCACTTCGAGCCGCTCACGAGCTTGCTCGGCTGTCTCGGAATCCTCGCGAGTCTGGGCCTCCTGGCGCTCGACGCGGAGGAGAGCTGGGTGCTGTGGTCGATCGTCTACACCCTGGCTGCCGCCGGTCTCGCCGCGGTGGCACTCAAGATGCGGCGCTTCGTCCTGTTCGCGATGGGTGCGCTGGGTGTCTACGCCGGCATTTCGCGCCTTGCGCTGGAACAGATCGGTGACGCGGGCTGCGGCTGTTTCTGGTTCGCCGGCAGCTCGGCGGCGATGATCGCGCTGCTGTGGATCGTGCAGCGGCGCTTCCAGGTGGAGCCTTCGTGAGAAGCGAGATCGCCGCCGCCGACCGCCGGTTCGAGGTGCGCCGGGCGGCGACCACCTGGCGCAAGGCGGGTGAGATCGACGGCGCCGCCGAAGCGGCGATCGCAGGGCTCTATCCGGACGACCGGGTCCGCACCTCCAGAATCTTCCGGGTGCTGTTCTTCATCTTTACCTGGTTCGGTTTGTCGACCGCCTATGGTTGCGGGCTGGCCCTTCTCGCCGCCTCCGGACTGAGCTGGGAGAACACCGGCACCTTCACCCTCTTGCACATGGCTGCGGGAGTCGCGATGCTCGCCGTCGCGGAGTGGCTGACCGCGGGAATGCGCCTGCGGCGCTTCGGAATCGAAGAGGCCTCGGTGTGGATCGGCTCGAGCTATCTCGTCGGCGGGGGCCTCTGGTATCTCGCGGAAGAGCTCGACTTCGGCCTGAGCTCGCTCATCGTAATCGGAGCTTGGGCCACGGCGGGCCTGGCCACCCTCGCTGTCTGGCGCTGGGCGACGCCGGGACTGGGCGCCGTCGCTTCGTTGGCGATCTTTGCAGGACTTTCGCAGACGCCTTGGAACCACTTGCTCTGGCTGCTGGTCGCCGGCCTCGCCGTCTGGCCCTTGGCGACGCTCTCCCTGGCGAGCCATCTGTCGCCCGAGCACCGTCGGCGGTTCGGCGAGGCGTTCGTGGTTTTCGCCTTCTTGTTGTACTTCGCGATTCACATCTCGGTTGTCGAGCTGCACGCCTTCCAGGTGATGCATGGGCTCGAAGGGAGTCTCTTTTTCGGCTCCGGTGGAACCGCTCCGCCCGCGGGGCCTCTAGCCGTTGCTCTGAGTCTGGTGGCCATGATCCTCGTTCCGCTGGCGCTCATTCTGGTGGGCCTCACCCGCCGCTACAGAGCGGCGATCGCACTCGGTCTCTTGCTGGCCGGAGTGACTGGCGTGACCTTCGCACAACGATGGGATCTGGGACCGCTCTGGCTGAGGTTGATTCTGGAGGGGGCCGGGCTCGGGGCCCTCGCGCTCTATGTACGTCGGGAGCTGGCACGACGTCCCGGTGAGGAGTGCAACGGACTCACGGCTCTGGCGCTCGCGGAAGATCGGTCGAGCGCGCAGTCGCTCGAGGTTCTGGCGACACTGGCGGCCTTCACGCCGGCGGCGCGGCAGGTCCAGGCGGGCGGCTTCGAAGGCGGCGGCGGAGAGTTCGGCGGCGGCGGCGCTTCGGCGAGGTTCTGACGACTCGGGCTACTCGCCGGGGGTGACGTTCTTGACCGGTGGCTTGGCCGCCGGTTCGGCCGGCGCCGGGCTCACCCGTTCGCGCCACATGCCGAACAGGGCGGCGCCCAGGCCCAGCAGGATCTCGTCGATGAACGGCACGAAGTCCGGAACGATCAGGTCCAGGAGGAACAGCGCCACGAAGAAGGCGAAAGCCTGGGGAAACTTGAGTTTCGAAATGGTCTTCTCGACGAACTGTGCACCCGGTCCTGGAGCCATGCCGGCAGTCTAGCGCCGGAGAGCTCCGGTTTGCGACCCGCAGCGGACCGCTGCCAAGATTCGGCCCAGATACCTGAGGGGGGAGAACTGGACATGAGGAGCGCTCGCAGAAGCTGGATCCACGCGCTGGCCCTGGCGGCGCTCGCCCTGCCGGGAGCGCATGCCGCCGCGAAGCCCGCGGCGGCACGGCTCCCGGCACCCAAGGAGAGCTGGCTGATCGCCGAATCGCCGAGCTTCACGGTCATCGGCAACGTCTCGGCGAAAAAGGTGAGCGAGATCGCCGACACTCTCGAACGCTTTCGCTCGACGCTTCTCCAGCTCAAGCCCACCGCCAGTGCGATTTCCCCGGTTCCCACCTTGTTCGTCGCCTTCACCAACGATCGGTCGTTCGATCCCTACAAGTCCAGTCCCGACCCGCGCGACGTGAAGTGGGTCGGAGCGTTCCAGACCACCTGGTACGGAAATTTCTTCGCCGTCAACGCCTATCCGGAGCGGGGGAGCGGCATGGCGATCGTCTTCGAAGGTTACGCCGCTCACTTCATCCGCTCGAACTACCCCTCGACGCCGCTCTGGCTCGCCGAGGGCTTGAGCGAGCTCTACGGTACTTTCCGGATCGAAGAGGGCGTCGCCGATGTCGGGCGTCCGTCGGCCGAGAACCTCGAGCTGTTGTCCAGCGCGCCGCTCCTGCCATTGCGCGAGATTCTCGCCATGACTCCGCAGAGTCCCGGATACGCAGTGGAGAACCGCTCCATTTTCGAGGCGCAGGCCTGGGTGCTCGTCCATTACCTGCTCCACGGCACCTCCGACGGGCACGCGCGCACCGCCGACTTCCTCCGCCGGCTCGATGCCGGTGAGGAGCAGGCGGCGGCCTTCGCCGCCGCGTTCGGTGTCGAGGTCGACAAGTTCGAAGGCCGGTTGCGGCTCTACGCCACGCAGCGCGGATTCGACTATCAGCGGGTCGTCGTCGGCGATCTGCCGCCGACCCTGGCGGAGCCGGCGCGTCCCCTGCCGTACCCGGAGGCGTTGACCCTCCTCGCCGCTCTTCCGGCGAGTATGAGGAAGTTCGATTTCGCCCAGGCGCACCTCGAGGTCGTGATCGCCGAGCAACCGGGCAACGGCGACGCCTGGGCTCTGGCGGGGTGGATCGCGGAGCAGCAGAACGACCTGCCGAAAGCCGCGGAGTCCTATCGGCGGGCGCTCGCCGGCGAGTTGAAGCAACCCGCCTCCTGGGTCCATATCGGCAACTGGCAACTCGCCGCCGCCGCCGTCGCCGCTGCCGGAGCTGGCGGGGATCGAGAGTCGGCCGCCGCGCCCGCGCGCCACTCTGCCGAGCGCGCGCTGGCGTTGGCTCCGGAGTTCGGAGAGGCCTCGGCGCTCAGGGGACGAGCCGCGCTCCGGCAGGAGGAGTACCTGGTGGCGATCGCCGCTCTCGCCGAAGCGCAGCTGCGCCTTCCGGAGCGTGCCGACATCGTCTACAACCGCGTGGTCGCTCACCTCGGCGCCGGTCAGCTCGTCCAGGCGCGTGCGCTCGTCGAGGGTCGCCTGCGGCGGCTGGCCGAACCGGCGCAGGTGGCGCAGGCACGCGAGATGGTCGCCCGCAGCGAGGCCTCGAAGTGGATCGAGGCCGCCATCGAGGAGTCGAATCGCGCCGGCTCCGCGGGCGACCTCGAGGGCGCGATCGCCGCTCTGGTCGCGGCACAGGGCAAGGTCGCGACTGCGGAAGGAAAGGAGTTTCTCGCCCGGCGCGTCGAGGAGCTGCAGCAGGCGATGCGTCAACACGCCAAGTACGAGGCCTACGACGCGGTGGTCGCCAAGGTGAACGCCGGCAGGCTGAAAGAGGGGCGCGACGCCCTGGTACTCCTGCTCGCCGACTGTGAGGAGGAACCGTTGTGCAGTCGCGCCCGGGAGCTCCAGACGGAGCTCGAACGCCGGCTGAAGGGTCGCCCTTGAGAGCGATGGAAACCCGGGAGCGATTACCTGTCGCTGGCGCCGAGGGCGGGCCGTCGCACCTCGCCGTACGTCTGACCGAGCCCTCTGGCGGTTCCCACTCGCGCTTCGCGTTTCTCTACCTGCACGGCTTCGGCTCGTCGCAGAACGGCGAGAAGGCCGACTTCTTCCGCGCCCGCGCCGACGCCGACGGCATCCCCTTCTGTTCGTTCGACTTTCAGGGGCACGGCGAGTCGGGCGGCTCGATGCGCGAGCTCACCTTCAGCCGCAACCTCCGGGATCTCGAGGTCGTTCACGACTTCCTGGCTGAGCGTGGACTCGGTTCGGTGGTGCTGGTCGGCTCTTCGATGGGTGGCGCGGCGGCGCTCTGGCACGCGGCCCGGCGGCCCGCGCAGGTCCTCGCGAGCCTGCTCATCGCGCCGGCGGTCGGCATGGGGCGCGGACTCGAACGCTGGGCGGGGGAGGAGGGGCTCGAGCGCTGGAGGCGAGAGGGCTCGATCCGGTATTCCAGCCCGCTGGTCGAGGCCGATCTCGGCTGGGGGCTGGTCGCGGACCTGCGGCGGTTCGATCTGGAGGTTCTGTCTACCGCCTATCGCACGCCGACCCTGGTCCTCCAGGGCATGCTCGACGAGACCGTCGACTATCGCGATGTCGCACGCTTCATCGCCCGCTCGCCGGGTGGACAGTTCCGCCTGCGGCTCTTCGAGGACGGAGATCACCGCCTGACCGGCCGCAAGGAGGAGCTGTGGGACGAGATGCGCGCGTTTCTCGTCGAGAAGCGCCTCGTCCCACCCTCCCAGCGGAACTGACCCGGCTACGGCCGCCAGCAAAGCGGGTGGCCGTAGCCGGAACGGTGATCAGTGGCGGAGCTCGCCGGTGATTCTCGGGGTGATCTCGGCGATCCCTGCGACCTCATCCTGGAAGTGCAGTTTTCCTTCGCGGAGGCTCGCGCCGCGCAGCGCGATCGCCAGCACTTCGCCGAGCTCCTCGACGGCATGGACCCGGATCCGCGCGCGGACTTCGGCGGGCAGGTCCTCGAGATCGGCCTCGTTGTCCTTCGGGATCAGGATCTCGTCGATCCCCGCCCGGACGGCACCGAG